>JBKKBM010000068.1:0-22097 GCA_046714215.1 Terriglobales bacterium
GTGTAGCCCTTGTAGAGGCCCACGCGGACGGGACGAAGCGCAGTCGTCGCCGTAGGTAGTTCAGGAATGGATTGCAGCATTAAGTGATATTTCTCGGCGAGCTTACCTATATCTGTGACGGACTCGAAGACAAAATTACCCGGCCTATGGCCTAGGCCCCCGCTGCCCGCTTGGCTCGCAGACGGCGATGTGGTCACATGGACCTTACCCTTCCCTCGTAACACCTCATTCACTAGCATGCTGGCGGCGTTCGATTCAGGTGAAACGACGTAAAAGTTTGACTTGTCTCCTCGCAGCCCGCCTTTGGGCCATACGACTTCCTTCAAGCGGATGGGGCGCTGCTCGGCGGTGATACTTATTTTCTCCACGTCCACGCCCATCAGCAACGGCAATGACCAGGCGGCGACGTCATACGGCGCCAGGATGCCGGCGCCGGTCTGCAGGCGTACTTCCGGATAGCGCTGCACGCCCAGCATCTCTTCCACGAATTTTCCGTAGGGCTGCGAAGTTGGGATCATGAAGGCGGAGCCATCCATCGAGCTGCGGACTTCGACTCCGTGCCTTATCATTAGATCCGCGAGGCGAGTGGCGGCGATGGCATCGCCCCGCTTCGGGATGAGGTAAAACTCGTTAACAGGCGCGGTCTTGATGGCGTCGTTCGCCATGGTGGCGACTCCGCGCAGGAACTCCGACTTATACTTCGACGCGGTCTCAAGGGTGGCGTCCGAGATGATGAGTTCGTAGTCGATGATGTCGCGCAGGCGCCAGATACCGCCCGGCCACGGATTAGGGAAGTTGATCTGCTGCTTGTAGTCGATGAGTCCCTTGCTGCCACCGGTCAGTTCGCTGGGGTCAACGGTGATAGGCGAAGCGATGCGCGCGGAGGCTACTTCCGTAAGCACGCCGAACATGTTCTTCCACCAGCCGGTGTTGCGGGTGCCGCCCGGCCAATACGCGTCGAAAGCGTAGTTGTAGATCACGCCTGACTTCCCTGCTTCCTCCAGCCGCCACGCCATGTTGGTGCCCAGCAGGTTATTACCGCGGTGCACCAATGGATGAACATTCTTGGCCACAGGGTCAGCGTTCGGGGGCACGTAGATGCGCGGACCGGTGGTGCCCATCTGGTGCTCATCGAGCCAAAATTGCGGAAACCATTCGTGGTAGACCGCCTGGGACATGTTGCGCGTCTCTTTTTGCGTGAGCATGTACCAGTCGCGATTATTGTCGTGGCCCACATAATGGTGGTAGAGCCACGGCATGTTGCCGCCTTCGTATTTCGTGCCTACATATTTGCGATACCAGTCGGTGATCATGGTCTGGCCGTCGGGATTGAGTGACGGCACCAGCAGCAGGATGACGTCATCGAGGCGCTTCTTGGTCTCCGCATCCTGCGCCGTAGCCAGCTTGTAGGCCCACTCCATCGCCATCTGGCTAGCGCCGATCTCCGTGGAGTGGATATTGCAGGTGACCAGCAGGATCATCTTGCCGTCACGGACCAGGGCGTCGATCTGCGCAGGAGTAAGGCCGCGGGGGTCGGCGAGTTGGCGCGCGATGTCCTTGTACTTCTGCTTGTTCCGGAGATTCTCTTCGGATGAGATGACCGCCATGATCATGTCTTGATCCAGAGTCGTCTTACCCAGTACCTGCACCTCCACGCGGGGTGAAGCGGCGTCGAGCGCGCGGAAGTAGGCGGTGATCTGCTTGTAGTCGGCGAGTTGACGGTCAGCGCCGACTTCGAAACCGAGGGCTTTCGAAGGGGATACAACGGAAGGAGTGGGTACGACCTGTCCAACAGCGGAGACGGCCAGGAGCAGGCAGAGGGCAAGGGAGCGGCGTATTTGGGTCGTCATGATTATGGTTGTTTTAAGCGAAGGAAAATCTTAGGCTTAGAGGCGGAATTGGGCAAGAGGCAGGGAGCTGCAACTTTCCCAAGACCACGGGGTTTCTTTCCCGCAAGACATGCCTGGTCGAAACCAAGCGGTCTGTATCCAGTCTTCCCCCTGAGTAGGCGTAGTCGGGCCCCCTTTAAAGAATTTCAGCAGGAGCGTGGCATGAGGAGACGTGTATTCCTCGCAGCTTTTCTGGGCTGGATGGTAGTGCTCACGGGATGCGCGGGCGGTAAGCTGGCCATGGTCAGCACCCCCGGCGGCCTGCAGGTGAGTGCTGCGTCGTCTACGGTGCGGGCAGAGGAAACGATGCAAGTCACGGCGGCATCGGCTAGCGGTGAAGCTGTCTCCGGGGTGCGCTGGTCGGTGAATGGGATTCCGGGTGGCAACCCCGTGGTGGGAACGATTGATAACAGCGGCCGGTACACCGCGCCGGCATCTCTGCCCGCGAACCATCAGGTAACCATCAGCGCCGAGCGCGGCGCAGACCGCGGTAGCCAGGTCCTCACGCTGTGGAACCCTATCCCGCAAGTCGCGTCCGTCACTTCGCGCGAAGTGAACGGCTCCGGAGCCGGTGAAACTCTGGAACTCAGCATCAGCGGCAACAAGTTTGTTGCCGGCGCGCGCGTGAATCTTGGCGGAACGATCTATGCTGGCACGGTGGAGTCTGCGACGCAAATCAAGGCAGTGGTGCCGGCGTCAGCGGCGATGGCTGCGGGCGTGGAGTTGTCCGTCGCCAACCCGGAGCCGGGCGCGGCCTTTTCCGAATCGATCTACTTCTCCCTGTCGCGGCCGAGCCGGCCTTCGCGCGGCAATGCGCCCAATGCGGCGGCGCGCTTCTTGTCGCAAGCCTCCTTCGGCGCCACCGCGGCGGAAGTGGCCACCATCAATGCGCTGCGGACCAGCCTGGGCACCATGACCCAGGCGCTCAGCCAGTACATTGATGATCAGATGAATCCGGCGGTCGTGGTACCGTCGACTTGGCCGGATATTCCCGTCCCGCTGCCCACCAATCCGAATAATACTAACCAGATGCTGTGCGGCAATGCCATGGGATGCGTACAGATACTCTGGTTCCAGAATGCGTTGCAGCGGCCAGACCAATTGCGCCAGCGCACGGCTTTTGCGCTGGGCCAGATTTGGGTCATCTCCGGGAATACGGTGCAGCAATTCGATTCTTACCTCACCTACTACCGCATCCTTAACAATCGGGCCTTTGGCAACTACTACCAGATCATGGATGAGAACACGCGCAGCTCCGCTATGGGCTATTACCTGGATATGGGCAACAGCGCCAAAGCGGCGAATGGAGGCATCGCCAACGAGAATTATGCCCGCGAGTTGCTGCAATTGTTCACCGTCGGCTTGTATATGCTGAATGAAGACGGCACCTTTCAGGTGGACGGTACCGGCCAACGCCTGCCGGCGTACACGGAGGAAGATGTCCAGGAGTTCGCCCGCGCTTTTACGGGTTGGACCTATCAGCGCAATGACGGGACTATCAATTCCAACTTAACCCAGAATTTTAATGCGAATGGCACTGCAGGCACGAACCGTCGCCTGCCGATGATCACGGTCGGGACTCAGCATGACACCGGCGCGAAGACACTGCTGAATTATCCCGGCGCGGTTTCACCCGTGCTCCAGGCGGGAAACACCGCCCAGCAGGACCTCGATGGCGCGCTCCAGAACATCTTCAATCATCCCAACCTGCCACCGTTCGTCTCCATGCAGTTGATCCAGCACCTGGTCACGAGTAATCCCAGCCCCGCCTATGTGCAGCGGGTAGTAGACAAGTTCAAGAACAACGGGTCAAGCGTGCGCGGTGACATGGCAGCGGTCATCAAGGCCATCCTTACGGACGCCGAGGCGCGCCAGGCGGATCAATACGCCGTGCAGAATAAAGACGGGCATTTGCGCGAACCGGTGCTTTTCATCACCAGCATTCTGCGTAATCTGGGCTTCTCCACGGCGGGAGCCGTCACTTTCACCAGCACCGGCGGAAGCATGACGAACGTAGGTCGGGATCTGCCGCGGCAAGGCTTGTTCATGGGGCAGAATGTGCTGCACTCGCCCAGCGTCTTCAATTACTTCACGCCGGATTACTCCATCCAGGGAGGCACGCTGTTAGGGCCGGAGTTCCAGTTGCAGACCACGGCGAATGCGCCGGTGCGCGCGAATTTTGCGGATTTCGCCTCGCGGAACCAATACACAGCAAGCGGTATCGACATCAGCGCCAGCCTCACGGCACTGGCCAATATTGCGACTACCCCCGCCCAACTGGTGGACCAGTTGGACCAGCAATTCATGCACGGCCAGATGTCCGCCCCGATGCGGCAGACCATCATCAATACGGTGACCGCGATGCCGAGCACAACCACTAACGATCGTACTTTCCGCGCACGGACGGCGCTGTACCTGGTGATGAGCAGCTCGCAGTATCAAGTGGCACGGTGAGGATGATGACCATGGGATTCAGCAGACGCAGATTCGTCGAATGCACCTGCAAGACGGCCGGTTATCTCACGATGGCCTCGGCGTTCCGCCGCTTCGGCCTGATGAACGCCTACGCCCAGGGTGTCTCCGACTACAGGGCGCTGGTGTGCGTCTTCCTGTTCGGCGGGAATGACGGCAACAATATGATCATCCCCACGGACGCGGGCGGCGCTCCCGTAGCCGAATATACGAGCGTGCGCGGCGGCTCTTCGGTGGCCATTACGCAGGCCAATCTGGCGAATTCGCTGGTGACATCGCTTACGGATACGCGCTATGGCACGAAATTTGGTTTCCACCCGACGATGCCGCAGACTGCGTCGTTGTTCACCTCCGGACGGATCGCGGTGCAAGCCAATGTGGGGCCGCTGGTGCGTCCGACGACACGCGCGCAGTACCTGGCCAAATCCGTGGCGGTCCCAACGAATCTTTTCTCCCACTCTGACCAGCAGAATGAATCGCAGACATCAGGGCCCAACAGCCTGAGCGTGGTGGGATGGGGCGGCAAGATCGCCGACGCGATGCAGTCCGCGAACGCCGGCGCCCAGTACCCCATGGTCGTCTCCACGGCGGGATCCGTACCCTTCGCCAATGGCAACCAGACGCAGCCGGTGAACCTCGTGGCCCAGGACCCCGGCATTCCCCAGACGGGGGTGAACTGTTTCGCAGGAAGTGGCGCCAACAACTCCGCCGCGACGCAGACCGATTGCGACAACCGCAAGAACGCTCTGCAACAGTTACTCACTTTTGACACCGGCGCCGCGCTGGTTCAGGAAGCCAGCGGCGTGATGTCAAAATCATTCCTCTATACCGATCTGTTGAATCAGGCGCGCCAGGGTATCCCCAATCTGAATTGGAGCCCCACCACCGGACTGGGCGACCAACTCCGCACGGTGGCTGAGATCATTCAGGTGCAGGCGACATTGAATCTCAAGCGGCAGATTTTTTTCGTATCGCTGGGCGGCTTTGATACCCATTCGACACAAGGCGCCGCCAGCGGCATTCAGCCTAACCTGTTGGCCCAGTTGGATGGAGCGCTCGCCGCCTTCTATTCCACGATGGTGACCCTGGGTATGCAGGACAAGGTCACTACCTTCACCCTGTCTGACTTTGGCCGCACCCTGCAACCCAACACCGGCCTGGGTACCGACCACGCCTGGGGCAATCACCAACTCATCATGGGAGGAGCAGTCCAGGGACAGCGAATCTTTGGCCAATTCCCGAATCTTGCTCTGGGCAATGTCACTGGCTCCGACGATGCGGGAAGCAGCGGCCGCTGGATCCCGACGACGTCCATCGACCAGTTTGGCGCCACGCTGGCGAAGTGGTTCGGCGTGGCCGATGCGAACCTGCCCGCCATCTTTCCCAACCTGCTGAACTTCACGACGCAGGATCTGGGACTTTTAGGGTAGGGCGTTAACCACAGAGAACACAGAGGAGCACAGAGGAAGTTGGAAAATCTCTCTGGATTTTCTCCGTGAGACTCTGTGCTCTCCGTAACTAGCTGCCCCCCTTCGTGCGAACTTCGTGACCTTCGTGTGAACCTCAGTGTTGCACTTGCCTTTGGTATTGTTCCGAAAGCGTTCTTCTCGGTGAGACTCTGTGCTCTCTGTGGTTAATCAATCCGTTCGCTCACCCCGAGATGCCCATCTTCCGGAAATCGTCGAAGCGCGCCAAAAAGCGGTCGATGTCCGCCTTCAGTAAATAGTAAGGCGTCGACAGCCGCAGCTTCGAAGGCTCCCCGCCGCGCACGCGGATGCGATGCTTGACCCACAGCCAATCCTGCAACTCCATGCGCTTGACCGGCGGCACGTTCACCGTGATGATGCCGCAACGCATGGCCGGATCGGGCGACGTCCAGGACTCCGCGCCGCGCTTCATCATCTCCGCGTGGAGATAGTCTGCCATCGCCCGGTGGCGTTTCTCGATGCGCTCCAGGCCGATGGTATTAGCGAAAGCGATGGCCGCGCGCATGCCCCACAACATGGGAATGTTGGAGGAGCCGATATGCATGAAGCGCTCCGCCTTGAGCGCGGGATTGTCCCAGCCGTGGGTGACGATGGTGTTCCAGATGCGGTCCATCACCTCTTCGCGGACAAAGAGGAACCCGCTCCCCTTGGGCGCCTGTAACCACTTATGCGGCGACGAAGTGTACATGTCGCAACCAATGTCTTGAATGTTCAGCTTCATCATGCCGGTGGTGTGAGCGCCGTCGAGCGCGCTGAGGATGCCCTTGCTGCGCGCCAGCGCGCAAATCTCCTTCACCGGCAACACCAGACCAGTGGCCGAACTGATGTGGCTGATGAAAATGATTCGCGTGCGCGGGGTGATGGCGTCGTTGATGCGATTGAGGATCTCAGCGGGATCTTTCGGCGGCAGCGGCAACTGAAATTTCTTAACTACGATGCCATAACGCTTGGCCCGCAGGTTCCACGGTTGCTCTCCGCTGGGGTGTTCCTGGTCGCTGATCAGTACTTCATCCCCTGCTTTAAGGTCGAACCCATTTGCGATGTAACTATTGGCCTCGGTGGCGTTGCGAACGAGGGCAATCTCGTCCCGCTTGGCGCCCACAAATGCAGCCAGCGGATCGCGAAATTCGTCTCTCGCGCCGTAACCCCAGATGGGGTAATCCTCGGAGCCGGGGAGGTCCATCTTCTCGGTCTCCATGAAGCCATCAATGACCGCCTGGATCACCGGGCGCGGCGAGGAACCAACGGTGCCATTGTTGAGATAGACGTCGCAGTCAGGGATGAGGAACTGCTTACGAATGGACTCCCAGTATTTTTCCTCACTCTTGGCATACAGCGCGGCGTCTGGCAGCGGCGGCGCGGGGATCTTCTGCGCCTCCAGCGACTTGATGTCGAGCGCCAGGAGCGCAGCTAGCGCGGTGGACTGGGAAAGAAAACGGCGACGGTCGAGCATGGAATCCTCCTCGAACAATGACTGGAACAATGACGGAGCGACGACGGGATTGTATTACGAAGCGGGCGCGTCTGGAACCACGGCGGTGGCTTCGATCTCCACCAACGCCTTTTCTTCCACGAGCCCGCTGACCTCTAGTACCGACATCGCGGGAAAATGTTTGCCCAGCACTTCGCGATAAGCCTCACCGATCTCCCGCTGCGCGGCCATGTAGGCTTTGCGGTCCGTCACAAACCAAGTGAGACGGACAATGTGTTGCGGCTCCGCGCCGGCCGTGCGCAATACTTCCACGATGTTCAGCAACGCCTGCCGCACCTGCGGTGCGAGTTCGTCCGACGGGAAGGTGGCGGTCTTCGGGTCCCAGCCGACTTGTCCGGCGAGAAAGATGGCGCGTCCGCGAGCGGAAGCGGCGTTGGCATAACCTTTGGGACGCGCCCAAGTCTCGGGATCGTGGAGTTGAACGGCGGCGGTGGAGGATACCACTTGCTGGCGCAGGCGTCCGCGCTGGAGTTTACCCGTGGCGGTACGCGGCAGGGTCTTCACGAATTCGATGGCGCGGGGATACTTATACGGCGCGATCTCCGCCTTGACGAAATCTTGCAGATACTTTGCAGTGGCAGGCGTGGGCTCGCCACCGGGTGCGAGCACAATGAAAGCTTTCACTAACTGGCCGCGCTCGGCATCCGCCACGCCGATCACCGCGCACTCCGCTACTTTCGGATTGCCCAGCAGGATATTCTCAACCTCCGGCGCGGAGATGTTGTATCCGGAAGAGACGATCATGTCGTCCGTGCGGGCCTGATACCAGAAGTAGCCGTCGGCGTCCTGCTTGTAAGAATCGCCAGTCACGTTCCAACCGTTCTGTACGTATTTTTTCTGCTGCTCGAGATCGTTGAGATAGCGACAACCGGTGGGGCCGATGACGGCGAGGTGCCCCACTTCACCGATAGACGTCTCCGCGCCGGATGGATCGAGCAGTTTAGCGCGATAGCCCGGCACAACCTTGCCGGTGGCGCCCGGACGGATGTCATCGCCGGCGGCGCTGATGAAAATGTGCAACATCTCGGTGGAGCCGATGCCGTCGATGATCTTCAGTCCGGTGGCTTTCTCCCACGCGTGAAAAGTCTTGATCGGGAGCGTCTCGCCGGCGGAAATGCATTTCTTCAAGCTGGAGAGATCGAAGTCGCTGATGGTCTTAAGCATGGCGCGATAGGCTGTGGGCGCGGTGAAACACACGCTCGCACGAAAATGCTGGATCGCTTCCAGCAGCAACTGCGGCATGGCCTGCTCCAGCATCACAACGGAGGCGCCCACGCGGAAGGGGAAAAGCAGCAGGCCGCCCAATCCGTAGGTGAAAGCCAAAGGCGGCGAACCGATGAAAACGTCTTTGGCCTCCGCGCGCACGATGTGGTGGGCGAAAGTGTCCGCGCAGACCAGCAGGTCGCGATGAGGATGCATCGTTCCCTTACTCTGGCCGGTTGTCCCGGAAGTAAAGGCGATGAGGGCGATGTCTTCGGCGGCGGTGGGGCAATCAGAAAACGTGGCGGGCTTTTTGGCGGCCAGCGCTTCGAGGTCCGCATCGGCGGACTTCCCTTCCCTGTTAAAGAAGAGCACCTGCGATTTCTCCCGGGTGGCGAAAGCCTGCTCACATTCGGCCGCGAAGCGATGGTCACAGAGGGCGATGTCTACCTGCGCTTTGTCCGCCGTGTAGGCAAGTTCTTTCTTGCGCAGCAGCGGCATGGTGCAAACCGCGACGCCGCCCGCCTTGAGCACGGCAAACCAGCACGCCACCAGCATTGGATGATTGGGGCCACGCAAGAGGACGCGGTTTCCCGGCACCAAGCCGAGATCATCCACCAGCACATGGGCGATGCGGTTGGACATTTCCAGCACGCGCGCGTAAGACCAATTGCCATCGTGCGAGTGGATCGCCGTCGCCTTCCCATTCTTCTCGGCGTTCCGATCCAGCAACTCCGTGGCTGCGTTCAACTGCGCCGGGTACTTGATTTCGCCCAGTTCGATGTGCGGTCGCAACTCTGCGGGCGGCAAGCTCTGCGCGCAGAAGGTGTCAACGTGCACGGTGCCCGCAGCACTCTGGTTTATTGTAATCGGCGGATTCTTCATGATTTGTAGGCGGCCATCACCTGCCCGGCGATGACCAGTTTCTGGATCTCACTGGTGCCTTCGTAGATGCGGAGCGCGCGGATCTCGCGATAAAGCCGCTCGACGGGCTCGCCGGAGACGACGCCGCGTCCGCCCAGCAGTTGCACCGCGTCATCAATCACCTTCTGCGCGGATTCGGTAGCGTGCAGCTTGGCCATGGCCGCTTCGCGAGTGATGCGCGGCGCGCCCTGGTCGCGCGTCCACGCGGCGCGGTAGATGAGCAACGCGCTGGCGTCGATAGCGGTGGCCATGTCCGCGATACGGGCCTGCGTCATCTGAAAATCAGCGAGTGGCTGCCCGAAGGCCTGGCGGTCGCGCGTATGCTTGACCGCTTCATCCAGCGCCCGTCGCGCGAAGCCGAGTGCGGCCGCGCCGACGGTGGAGCGAAAGACATCGAGCGTGCCCAGCGCGACCTTCAACCCCTGACCCGGCTCGCCCACGACGGCGTCCGCCGTCACGCGACAATCGGTGAGGGCGATGGTGCCCAGCGGATGGGGCGCGATGATATCAATGCGCTTCGTCGTCTTCAGTCCGGGATTGCCGGCCTCGACCAATAACGCAATGTAGGATTTTTCTCCACCCTCGGGGAATTTGCAGAAGACCACGTAGTGTTCCGCGATGCCAGCATTGGAAATCCAGGTTTTTTCGCCGTTGATAACGTAACCGTCGCCGTCGCGACGGGCGGCGGTGGTCATAGCGGCTACGTCAGAACCAGCGTTGGCCTCCGAGATGGCGAAGGCGGCAATGTGCTTTCCCTGGGCGACTTCAGGCAAATATTTCTGCTTCATCGCATCACTGCCGAAGAGCGTGATGGGTCCGGCGCCGAGCCCTTGCAACGCGAAGACGAAGTCGGCGAGACCGGAGTGATAGCCCAGGCTCTCGCGCACCAGGCAAAGAGAACGAACATCCAGCTTGTCGAGCGTGCCGCCAAAGGCTTTCGGCACGGCATAGCGGAGCCATCCCGCATCGCCGAGGTGCTTGGCCAACTTGCGGCAGGCAGCATCGACGTCCGCGGGGACATGATCCGGCTCCGCCGCAATCTCTTTGGCCGACCACGCCCTGAGATCGGCGGCGAGTTGACGATGCGCGTCGGTGAAAAACGGCCATTGCAGAAACGTGGTATCAGACATTGGTGTCAGTTGCCCTCGAATCTTGGCGTTTGTTTGGCGACGAACGCGCGATAGGCTCGGGCGAAGTCTTCGGTCTCCATGCACGAAGCCTGCGCGCGCGCTTCGTAGTCGATGGCGTCGTCCACACTCATCTCCCACTCCTGATGGAGGCAGCGCTTGGTGATCCCATGTCCGATGGTCGGACCGCTGGCCAGCGAGATGGCCAAGGCCAGCGCCTCGGACTGAAGTTGATCTGCGGCGACGATTCTGTTGTAGAAGCCCCAGCGCTCCGATTCTTCCGCAGCCATAAAGCGTCCAGTGAAGAGCAATTCACTCGCGCGGCCCTGCCCGATGATGCGCGGCAGCAGCGCACACGCCCCCATGTCCGCACCCGAGAGGCCGACTTTGACGAAGAGAAATCCTACTTTGCTTTGCGGCGTGCCCAGGCGCAGGTCGCTGGCCATGGCGATGATGGCGCCAGCGCCCGCGCAGATGCCGTCAATGGCGGCGATGATGGGCTGCGGACAATGGCGCATCGCCTTCACCAGGTCCCCAGTCATCTGGGTGAACGCGAGCAGGCCAGCTTTGTCTTTTTTTGCGTTCATCTCGACGAGTGGGCCGATGATCTCATGCACGTCGCCCCCGGAACAGAAGTTGCCGCCCGCGCCGGTGATGATGACCGCCTTCACGTCAGGAAAATCCTGCAACGCGAGAAAAGTGTCAGTGAGCTCACGATACGACGCGAACGTCAGCGGATTCTTGCGCTCCGGACGGTTGAGCGTGATGGTTGCCACGTGCGCTTGCACGTCCCATTGAAAATGTTGCGGACAGATCTCTTTCATGACGCCGCTCTCCCCGCGGAAGCTTGCACGGAATCCTTCAACCTGCCCACTAATTCATAAAGTCGCAGAATGTTATCCGGGCTGAGCCCCGCGAACATCTCATCGATCCAGCGCTTATGGTCAACCACCATGGCGGCCAGCGCGCGCTTGCCTTGCGAGGTGAGCGCGACCCGCTGCTGGCGGCGGTCCTTGGCGGAGACTTTGCGCCGCACCAGTCCCTCCTGCACCAATCGCTCGGTCAATCCCGTGAGGTTGCCGTTGGTGACCATGAGGCGCCGCGAAAGCTCGCCCATGGTAAGGCCTTGGGGCGCGTCGGCAGAAGCGGCGTCGAGTTGCGCCAGCATGTCAAAGCGCGGCAACGTAGTCGCAAAATCGAGGCGCAGCCGCGAGCGCACCCGTGACTCAATCAGGTTGGTGCAGGCCAGCAGACGCAGCCACAGACGCAGTTGGTCGCGGCCATCGCCGATATTGCGCAGAGGTCGAGTAGCCATTAGGTGACCTCCCCGGCGGCGATGGGCAGCGCGATCCCGGTGATATCGGAGGCTTCCGGCGAGCAAAGAAACACGACTGCGGCGGCTACTTCCTCAGGCGTGATGAACGTGCCCCGAGGATTCGCGCGCAACAACATCTGCTTGGCTTCGGCTTCGGTTTTTCCCAACGACTTCTGCAGATTTTCGATACCTCGCTGCGCCATCTCGGTGTCGGTGTATCCGGGACAGACCGCATTCACGGTGATGCCGAGTTTGGCCGTCTCCTGCGCCAGTGCGCGGGTGAGGCCGAGTACGCCGTGCTTCGACGCGCAGTAGGCGGATATCTTCGAGTAGCCTTTGAGCGCGGCCGTGGAGGCGATATTCACGATGCGTCCGCTGCGCGCGGCGGTCATTTTCCCGATGACCTGATGCGTGCAGAGAAATGTCCCGGTAAGGTTCACCGCGATGATGCGGTCCCACAGTTTGCGCGACATCTCCGCAAATCCGGCGGCCTCGGCCTGTCCGGCATTATTGACCAGGATGTAAGGATCGCCAAAATGTTTGAAACAAGCAGCGAAGGCGGCGGCGACTGAGGCATCGCTGGTTACATCGCACTGATGAGCGAACGCATTCGCGCCAAGCTTCTTAGCCTGGGCATCGATCGCTTCCTGGTCACGTCCCATGATGCTTACCTTTGCGCCCTGGGCGGCGAGTGCCTGCGCGATGGCCGCGCCAATGCCCTTGCCGCCGCCGGTCACGATGGCGTGTTTTCCCTGCAAGGTTCCGCTCGTCATTTTGCGGCCTCCGCGCGCTTGAGATTGCGCTCCAACTGCTCTTTGCCGGTGAGGTATTGCGGCGGCCACCATTGATCGGTGTAGCCAAGTTGCGCGGCGGCGTGCAAAGTCCAATTGGGATCGGCCAGATGCGGCCGCGCCAGCGCGCACAGATCCGCGCGTCCGGCGGCGATGATGCCATTCACCTGGTCCGCGTCCGTGATGTTGCCCACCGTAATGGTGGGAATGCCCGCTTCATTACGGATACGGTCGCTATAGGGCGTCTGATACATGCGACCATACACCGGGCGGGCATTGACGGAGGTCTGACCGGTGGAAACGTGGATGATGTCCGCGCCCGCCTGGTGAAATGCTTTGGCGATCTCGACCGACTCCGGCCCCTCGATGCCCCCCGGCGCCCAGTCGGTGGCGGAGATACGCACGCTGATAGGGCGGTCTTCGGGCCAGACTTTGCGCATCGCGATGAATACTTCGAGCGGATAGCGCAGCCGATTCTCGAGGCTGCCACCGTATTCATCCTTACGCTGATTGCTCAACGGCGTGATGAAGCTGGAAAGCAGATAGCCGTGCGCGCAGTGCAGCTCCAGCATGTCGAACCCGGCAGTGATGGCCATGCGCGCCGCGGCGACGAACTGCTCGCGGACCGCGTCCGTGTCCGCGCGGGTCATGGCGCGCGGCTTGTGCATGAATTCGGAATGGGGAATGGTAGAGGGCCCGATGACCTCCCAGTTCCCTTCTGCCAGCGGTTCATCCATACCGTCCCACGCGAGTTTGGTGGAACCTTTGCGTCCGGAGTGGCCAAGTTGCAGGCAGATCTTTGCTGGACTGTTCGCGTGGACAAACTCGACGATGCGCCGCCACGCATCCACGTGCTCTGGCTTGTACATGCCGGTGCAGCCGAGGGTGATGCGGCCTTCGGGCGAGACGCAGGTCATCTCCGTGATGATAAGTCCGGCGCCGCCCAGCGCCCGCGCGCCCAGATGCGCAAGATGGAAGTCGTTGGGCGTGCCCTCCTGCGCGCTATACATATCCATGGGCGAGACCACCACGCGGTTCGGCACTTCCATGCCGCGCAGCTTGAACGGAGTAAATAGTGGAGGCGTGGAAGATCGCGGCTCCCCGCCGGTAGCGCGCGCTGCGAACCAGCGTTCCATTCCATTCAGGTAACCCTGATCGCGAAGGCGAAGGTTCTCGTGACTCACGCGCTGGCTGCGAGTGAGCAGGCTGTACGCGAACTGCTCCGGCTCCAGGTGGACGTAGCGACGCACGTTCTCAAACCATTCCATGGAATTGCGCGCGGCGTTCTGCAGCTTCAGCGCCTCGGTCATGCGCTCTTGCTGAAACTTGAGCAGAGCTTGCTTAAGTTTGGGTTCGGTCTTCAGCCAATGCGCCAGCGAAATGGCGTCTTCCATGGCGAGCTTGGTACCGGAGCCGATGGAAAAATGTGCGCTGTGAGCGGCATCGCCGATGAGCACGATGTTCTTGTGAAACCACGCCGCATTACGCACGCGGACAAAGTTCGTCCACGGCGAACCGGCCAGGTGCGCGGCGTTGGTCATCAACTTGTGGCCATGCAGCCACGGAGTAAAGAGCTTTTCGCAAGCAGCCACGGTGGCAGGAGCGTCCAGCTTATCGAAGCCCGCATTCTTCCACGATTTTTCGTCGCACTCCACAATGAAGGTGGAAGTATCAGCGTCAAAGCGATAGCAGTGGGCCTGAAAGACCCCGTGTTCGTTCTCCACGAAGTAGAACGTGAACGCGTCGAACTTCAAGCCGGTACCCAGCCACACAAAGCGGGCGGTGCGCTGATCCAGGTCAGGCAGAAAGTATTGCGAGTATTTGCGCCGGACCATGCTGTTGATGCCATCGGCGGCAACGATGAGGTCGGCATTCCCTAGGCCGAGCGCGGCCAAGTCGGCATCGTCATGCAGTTCGACGTTGAAGTGCAGGTCGACTTTCAAGTCGCGCGCGCGCTGCTGCAGGATCTGTAACAGTTTTTTGCGGCCGATGCCGCTGAAGCCGTGGCCGCCGGAGGTGATGGTGCGCCCCTTGAAGTGGATGTCGATATCGTCCCAATGGGCGAAGTTGGCGGTGATCTGCTGGTAAGTCTGGGAATCGGCGTTGCGGAAGTTATCCAGCGTCTGGTCAGAGAAGACGACGCCCCAGCCGAAGGTGCTCTCCGGCGCGTTGCGCTCGAGCACGGTGACCTGATGGGACGGATCGGCCTGCTTCAGCAGCAGCGCGAGATAGAGGCCCGCCGGGCCGCCGCCGATGATGGCGATCTTCAAGGACGCCTCCGCGTCCCTGCAGGATACGCCAAAACATTATTTTATGCTTAAAATATTTTCCGCCAGAAGCTCCCGTCGGCCGCTATTCCGCGCTGTAGCTGATCTCCAAGCTGTGTATCCGCCAACAGGCGAACACTAACATCGCCGCGACGACCAATCCCAGTCCGGGCAAAGCCAGCCACAAAGGCACCGGCTCCGCGACTACGGTGAAGAGCGCCAGAATACCTTCTGTCGGCAGTTCCACCGGCGCCAAGTTCTTCAGGTAGAAGGTGATGCTCAACTTCTGCACTAATGGCGGGAAGACGCCGCTGATCGTCTCCCAGAGAAAGACCATAGTCCCGGGAACGATGGGATTCTTCACCACCAGGCTCAGCGCCAGGAAGATGGACCCATAGCCCACGCAGGCCAGCACAGTGATAAGCAGATAGTCTCGTAGGTGGCCGAGGCCGGGGCCATCAAAGGTAAAGTTTTGGCCGGCTACTCCGAAGTGGCCATACATGAGGACGTAAGAGAGCAGCACGCCGCCGCCAAAGAGTGCGACCGCGGTGGCCACGCCCGCCGCGAATTTTCCCAGCACCAGTACTTCGCGGCGCACCGGCGCCAGGAAATAGTAGTGCAGGCTCTTCTGCACGATCTCACCGCGGAAGAGCCAGGTGAACAGGCCCAGGCAGCCAAAGAAGATGCCCAGGCGCACATAGAAGAACATGATGATGCCGGCCAGGATCTTGGTGTCTTCGCCCATGCTGCACTCACGGCCCATGGGGCTGTCCAGGGCGTGCACCGCGATGATGGCCACCGGCGCAAAGGCCAGAAAGTAGATATATAGGCCACGTCTGGTAAAAACGTTGCGGCGGAATTCCGTGACCGCGATCACGCGGAACTGCGTCCACCACTTTTGCCAGTCACCGGCGGCGGCGATCTTTTGCAAGGCCGTCATCAGATGGAACCTCCGTCCGAGCCGATGAGATATTGGTAGATCGAGTTCACGTCGTCATCGGCCGGAGCCACGGCTTCCAGTTCCACCTCGCCGGAGACGACAATCTTGTTCAGCAACAGGTAGAAGTTCTCGATGTCGCGCGTACGGACGAGTAAGCCTTTGCCGTCGGCATGGATCTTGGCTTCCACGGCATGGTCCAGAGCAAAGACGCGCGCAGCCAGCAGTGACGGATTGCTACAGCGCACCATGATCTGCATCGGGTGTTCTTTCACCTCAGTGCGGACGCTGTGAATAGCGCCTTCGGCGACCACGTAACCGCTGCTGAGCAGCACCACGCGGTCAGATATCTTGTCCACTTCATGCAGGATGTGGCTGGAAATTACCACGTGCAGCCCCTGCTTCCCGATGGATTGGAAGAGCGCGATCGATTCCGCGCGCGCCATGGGGTCGAGTCCATTCAGCGGTTCGTCCAGGATCAGCACCGTGGGCCGATGCGCGATAGACTGCGCCAGGCGGACGCGTTGCCGCATGCCTTTGCTATAGCCCGCGACCTTGCGGTGAGCGGCGTCGAGCAGGTTCACGCGCTGCAGTGCCTCGATGGTCAGATCGTGCGCCTTGTTGCGGTCCATCCCATGCAACAGCAGCGTGTTGTTCACCAGCTCATAACCGGTGATGCCTTTGGGGAAGGAATCAAACTGGGAGCAATAGCCCACCATCTTGAAGAATTTTTCCGGATCGTGCGCGGTGATGCCGCAGACGCTTACCCTGCCCTGCGTGGGATGCACTAGTCCGGTCATCAGGTTCATCAGCGTAGTCTTGCCCGAGCCGTTGGGCCCCACCAGACTGGTGATGCCGGGTGCGATCGATAGATTCACCCGGTTCACCCCGAGCACGTCGCCGTAAAACTTGGAAACGTTATCAAAGATGATCTGCTGACTTGCGGCAACCTGATTCACCGGCACGTCAGCGATAAACGATTGATTAAGCGGCGTCTGGGAGTTGGGGAGAGTCGCGGGCAGCGTCATCGGACCACCTCCCGCGCTAGGAGTTTACGGTTCAGCATCCACAGCGAGGCCAGGATGACGAACGCGAGCACCAGCCACGCTGACCATACAGGCACGTCCACGAGGCGGTCCGCGAAGCGCGGCACCAGGGTGGACTGTACTTTTTGCTCGATGCGGAAGAGATCATTCCAGACCCGCCCAATGAGGTAGCTAAGATTGAGCAGCTTGCCCCAATTTGTGCGCAGTACCTCGTTGAAAGCCTCGCCGAATCCCGGCACCACAAAGAAGATGACGACCATCAGCGCAGTGGCGGCGATCTTCCAGCGCACCCAGGCGGAGACGGCCAGCACCAGCATGGTGAGGACGGTGATCCAGACAAGCGATCCCAGCATGATGGCGCCCGCGATCCAAAGGTTCTGCGTGAACCACGACCACCCCGCCATACTGGACTGAAACGCGAACAGGATCAGCGCCGGCACCCAGGTGATGGTGGAAAGCAATCCCGCGATCACGCTGAATTTGCCCATCACATAGTCCTTGCGCGTGAACGGGCGCGACAGGAAGAGGGGCAGCCCATCATTGGCGAAGTCGACCGAGACGAGGCCCGGGCCCACCCACGCCGTCAGCAGGAAGCAGAAGAACGCCTGCACCGCGAGATATTTCTCAAAGAACGCGCCATTCACCGCCAGGAACGTCGCGTCTTTCATGCTGAGCAGCGCCTGCGCCGCGGGGCTGTTCACCAGATAGATGAACGCCACCGCGACCAGCGCGGGGAGAAACGTCGCGAAATAGAAAGTGAGCAGCGGGCGCGATTCAAACAGACTGGTGATGGCAAAGCGCGGGATCACCGTGAAGCGCCATTCGAGCGGCGTGTAGACGCCTTCATACGGTTTGTAATTGCGCTTATAGACTGCCATGAGCCTGTCCTGTCTTCTGCGGCGCGCCACCGGCATTGCCGTTACCGTTACCGTTGTCCATGGCGCGGAGGAAGATGTCTTCGAGTGAATCGCGCCGATAATTCAACTTGCGGATCTGGACCTCGTGGTGCGCGGCCGCATGGTAGATCTCACGCATCTCCATGGTGGGGGGCAGCACCAGCTTGGCGCGTCCGTTATTGAGCCATGCACACTCACAACCCAGGCTCTCAATGGCCTGGGAAAATCCTGCGTTGCCGTTGTAAGTCTCGATCTCGATGAACTTACGGTTCGCCTTGCGCTCTTCTTCCAGATTGCAATAATCGGCGATGCGCCCGTCCTTGAGGATGAGCACTTCTTCGCAACACTCTTCCACGTCGCGCAAAAGGTGCGACGAAAGGATGATATGCATGCCCGGCGTCTCGCGGATCTCGCGGATAAGGTTGAGCATGCGCAAGCGCGCCGGCGGATCCAGCCCGTTGGTGGGCTCGTCGAGGAATAAAAGTTTGGGGCCGTGCACGATGGCTTGCGCCAGCTTTACCATCTGCTTCATGCCCAGTGAATACGTGCCCACCTTGCGATAGCGCTGTTCGCCCATGCCCACATAGAAGAACGCCTCATGCGCGCGCTCCATGGCTTCATTCGCCGGCAGCCCGGAAAGTTCCGCCATGTAACGCACGAAGCGGATGCCCGTCATCTCCGCGATGAACGAATCACTCTCCGGCATGTAGCCGATGAAGCTGCGCAGTTGTTTGGCGTGGGTGCGGATGTCGCGCCCGAAGATGCGCGCGGTACCCGCGTCCGGCGGATAAAAACCGAGCAGCGTATTGATCAGCGTCGACTTGCCGGAGCCGTTGGGGCCCAGCAGGCCGATGGCGCGTCCTTTGACGGAAGCGTTGAGGGAATCCAAAATGGTCCGGCCTCCGAGCCGAACCATCAGGTTTTCGAGTTCGATGACAGGTTGCATCTATGGCTATTCTACGGAACGTGCTTCTCTAAAGTTCCACTGGCTTGCCGCAACAATTGCGAAAGCGCGGCGGTGTTCACATCGAAACCGAAGAAGCGGCTGCTGGTCGCTACTTCGATGCGGTCGGCGTCGCCGTACACGACGATCACGCTGGGCCGCGCGTTGGCCGCGATCACTTGCAGGGACTGCGCTTCCTGCGCGTTCAGTTTCTCCGCCAGCGGCCCTGCGATGGCTTGCAGGTCCTGATAGACCAGCGCGGAGACGTTGGTGTGCTCGTCCTTCGGCAACAAGGCGATGAAGGAGCCGGAGCGCGCCAGCGAGTTGCCGGACTCACGCACCTGGATGGCCTTCATCAGCAGCGCCCGCGAAGGCGCCACGATCATGTAACCGTGGGCGAAGGTGTAGTGGACGGTGAAAAATTGCGGACCATCTTGCCCCTTGAGGCTGAAGTAGGTGCGGTCGTCCGCATCTTCGCGGGTGAGCGTGAAGCCCGACTTGCCCCGGGCCACGGCTTCCTGATTGATGCGGTTCACGATCAACTGCAAGGTGTTCTGCAGCTTCTGCTGATTGTTGACCTCGATCGCGATCTTCCACGAAGGCGTCGGCAGCACCGGCCCATCGAGGGCGAAGGCAAAGTCGCTGCCCAGGGCCGCGGCCAGGTCCTCGCGCAGATCGAAGTTCATCTTACTGCGGAACTCGGACATCTCCGTATCCGGGGATTTCCCGGCAGCGGTCATGATCGCGAGCATGTCGTCGACCATCCGCGCAGGATCCTTCACCGTGGCGGCGCCCACGATGGTCGCCTCGGCGGAAACGAATTCCAGCGCGCCCAGCGCCGATGGCTCGGCCAACCATGAGGCCACCCCGCGGCGCTGCTGGCTGAACGTGAGCACGCCGCGGTTGTCGGTCTGTCCATTCACCTCACGGCGCTTGACCACGAGATGCCGGACATCGCCAAAGCCGGACTGCGCCAACTGCGCGCTGCCCGTCGAGCTGGTGGCGACGTTCCGCTGCGCATGGTTTACCAGCACGCTCTCCAAGTCGGCGGCAAAGAGCAAGCCCGCGCCTTCCTGATAGGAGGCCGCGATGGAGCGTCCGAACGAACTCGAGCTGAAGCTGCTCTGCCCCGCCTGTTTGGCAGAGAGCAGACTCCGCAGTGACGCCGCATCGGTCGCCAGCGCCACAAAATCATCGCCGGCAAGGATCAGCAAGTCGCCCTGCGCATAGGTGGCTCCGGAAAACTCTTCCGCGGTCAGGATGCGGATACGACTCTTCTCGGTGTCCTTGATCGGCGTGTTCGCCAATTCGCTGACCAGGAAATCGCGCAAGCCGGGCCGGGTGACTTTGGCCACAGCCAGCGCGCCCATGCGCTGCGACGTCGTCGCCGTAGTCGCGGGTGACGCCTGCACCATGAACACCACCTCTTCACCCAGATATTGGCTGAAGGTGTGGACCTTGGCGATCATCTCTTCAAAACGCGGCTGTTCTTTGTCCATGCCGGTTCGGGTCCACCAGTCGCGCAGCACGGGGCTATCGCGAAGCTGGTCCTGGAAGAGGCGGTTGGCTTCATTCAACTGCTCGCCCAGGTTGGGGATGCTGGCATAGACCACGGTATTGGCGGGCGCGATAGGCAGCACCGCACTGTTAAAGCGCAGCGCGGGCGTGGGCAGGTTCTCCAATTTTTTCTGCAACTTGGAGAATTCAGCCAGCAGCGCGAGATGTTGCTCGCGGTTCTCGCTCCAGGCGATCTCCAGTTCCACCGGGGTCTCGCCCAGGGTGGCGCTGGTCACAACTTGATCGCCGGAGTGGAGAACATCTTCTTCGCCGGCGTGCGCGACCACGACTTCGCCCTCGACTACCGAGACGCGCGAGCCCTTCATGCCGGTGTTGACGGCAAACACGGTGCCGGTGACCGACACTTTGCAATCCGGAGCCATCACGAACAGGTTGCCGCCGCGCTGCTTGGCCGCCTGCACGATGATGTCACCGCGGTTGAGGTTGATGGTCGTGGAGTTGCGGCGGGCCGCGACGGAAAATTCCGCGCGCTCATTCATCTCGATGACGGAACCATCGAACAGGCGCAGCGTGGCACGGCCACCGGCCGCAGTCCGCACTACATCGCCTTCTTGGATCTCGCGTCCGGGCTTCAGTTGTTCATCGCCATTGGCGCTGACCAGGTAGAGGCCGCCGCTGGCCGCCTGCACCACGGCGCGATTGCCGGGCAGCGGCGCAAAGAACTGTTGATAGCCAAAGAAACTGGATACGCCGACTACGAACAGCGCCACGGCGGCAATGGCGAAGCGGCGCATGTCCCAACCAGAAAGATCGGCGGAATCATCGCGCTTCCACGCCATGGGGATGACCTTGGCGCCGTCGTGATACATATGGCCGCAGTCGACACATTCCCGTAAATGATCGTTGACAATGAGCAGGCGTGCCGGCGAAAGTTGCTGCGCGCGATACGCGGGCAGCAGGCCTTGCACATCTTCGCAACCATGGATACTGGCGCCGCTGGCCATCTCCGGCATGGCCGCTTCACCGCGCAGGTTCATCCACACGCGGTCGCGGGCAGCTTCCATGGTGGCGTTGTCGGGCTGTTGGCTGCGTACGGCAGCAATCGCATCGTCGAGCGTCTTCTTGTTGTCTTTCTTATTGAAAATCGGGTCCGTCATTTTCCTGTCCTAGCCTGGGAAGACTGCTGATTGAAGTCCTTTTGCAATTGCTTGCGGATGCGAAAGAGAGTGATCGCAACCACGCCATGCGAAGTCTGCATGATCTTGGCAATCTCACGATTGTCCAGTTCCTGAAGGTAGCGGAGCACAAACATCTCCGCATGCTTCGGGTTGAGCTTTGCCAGGGCACTTCTCAGCCAGGAACGGAGCATCACCGTCTCGTCGGCGCCGGACTTGCCATCCGGAAGCGGGACCGCGACTTCATCCAGCGCGTCCGCCTTTTCCTCTTTCCGCGCGCGCAACAGGTCCAAAGACGCGTTGATGGCGGCACGGTAGAGGTAGCTGCGCAGGTTATCGACGCTCGCCGCCTCCGGCGTCCGGCGCCACAGGCGCAGAAACACCGTTTGCAGCACGTCTTCCGCGTCCGCCGTGTTCCCCGTCACCTGGTAGGCGGCGCGGTAGACGTTCGCGTGATACATGCGGTAGGCATCTTCCCAGTCCGTGGGTACCGGAGCTGCCGACGATATGGGGATTACCTGGCTCTAGGTGCTCAACAAAGTTCACCGTTTTCGTGATTTTCTCTCGCGCCCAGATGACGGCCCGGACAGGCGATTGTTAACAAACGGTGAATAGGAA
>JBKKBM010000069.1:0-4736 GCA_046714215.1 Terriglobales bacterium
AACTGATGCTGGCCGTGACGCTGGCGGTGGCCGAGAGCCGCCCGGCGCGCCGGTCGGAACGCCGCATCGTGCCGCGCCTGGCCAGCACCATCGAGGGCGAGCCCGCCGTGCTGCTCGACGTGAGCAACGAGGGCGTGCGGCTCGAGATGGCCACCGCGCGCGCGTCGAAGCTCTCGCCCCAGTTCGTGCTGCACGTGCCTGTGCTGAGGATGGCCGTGCCGGTGCAGCGCGTGTGGTTGAAGGCGGGCGGCGCACCCGGACAGACCTCGCGCCTGCAGTGCGGCGCCTCGCTGCTCGCCTCCGACGAGCGCACGCTGCGGGCGTGGCAGCGCCTGAGCGACCCGGCCGCCGGCCGCCTCGTGGCGCCCAAGGCCACGCCGGCACGGGTTTCGCCGGACCGGTTCTTCGACCGCGTCGGTCAGATGCTGGCCGACACGCCGATCGTGGGGGCGTTGACGCAGCTGCCGTGGCGCGGGCGTTCGTAGCCCCAATCCCGTAAGGTCTTCCCCATCTTCACGATACAGCCGGCGACAGAAGTATTACAGTCGGGCCGGCTGGAAGCCACTAGCATCGACGGCATGGTTGCTGTTACCGACATCTATGGCCGCAAGTCGGCCAAGGGCCTCAACTGGATCACGTTCACGGCGATGACGGCGTTCCACATCGGCGCCGTGGCCGCGTTCTTCTACATCGACACCGGCGCCATTCTGGCAGCGGTCTTCCTCTGGTGGTTGTCGGGCAGCCTCGGCATCGGCATGGCCTACCATCGCCTGTTGACGCATCGCGGCTACAAGACGCCGAAATGGGTGGAGTATTTTCTTACCACCTGCGCCACGCTCGCTCTGGAGGGTGGCCCCATTTTCTGGGTAGCCACGCACCGTATCCATCACCAGAAGTCTGACCGCGATGGCGATCCCCACACCCCGCGTGAAGGCGGTTTCTGGGCGCACATGGGCTGGATCCTCATGGGATCCGCCATGCACCATGACACTTCCATCTTGAAGAAATATGTTCCGGACCTCGGCCGCGATCCCTTCCACGTCTGGATCACGAAGTATCACTATGTTCCGCAGGTCATCGTGGGCGTCGTGCTGTTGATCGCCGGATTCCTTTATGGCGGCGCCTTTGGCGCAGCCTCATTCGTGACCTGGGGCGTCTTCCTGCGCGTGACCTACGGACTGCATGCCACCTGGCTGGTCAACTCCGCGACCCACCTCTGGGGTTCGCGCCGCTTCAAGACCCGCGACGATTCCACCAACCTCTGGTGGGTGGCGTTGCTGACCTTCGGCGAAGGCTGGCACAACAATCACCACGCGCATCCCGTCTCGGCGAAGCATGGCCTGGCTTGGTACGAACTCGACATGAACTGGATCGGCATCTCGTTCCTGCGCATGGTCGGCCTGGCTACTGACGTCAAAGTGGCCAAGATCGCGCAACCGTTGCCCGTCCTGCCGGACATGGAAGACGATAAGCAACCGGAGTTGGTCGGAGCCTACGACTAAGCAGTTTCGCGAACCCAAAATAAGGAGGCGCCCAGTGCGCCTCCTTATTTCTTGCCTAAAAAGCGTTATTTAGCCCGCTGGTATTCGAAGGCAAACGTTTTCGGCCCCTGCTTGCCCGGACCTTTGATGCTGGCGGTCATCGAACCATCCGCGTTGCGTGTGTACCGGATCTGCTGCGGGAAATCATGCTGCAGATTCTCAAACACCACCTCCGTTAGCGTACTCTTCACCAGCTTGAACTCGATGGGCGGACGGCCGTTCGGCTGCGCGACATAAAACAGGTCTGGGCCGCGCTGCTCAATACGCAGAAATTCGAATTCCCGGACTTTACCTCCGGCCACGGTGCGGCTCACGCCGATCATTATGCCGCCGGCGGGGCGCAGCCAGCTCTCTTCCGTGACCCGGTCACCCTTCGTCAGTACCCACGTCCCGGAAAGCCATTCCAGGTCGTTGAGATCGGCGGCGATGGCCGCCGGGGTCATGAAACTAAGGAGCAGCAAAGCGAGTCCAAGGCGGGGTAAGAGTTTGCGCATGAGTTCCTCCGGTTCGTGGCCCATAACCTTACCCGGTGAGGGCGCCGAAAGAAAGGGATCAGGGAGGGGCGGTAGAATAGCCGCGTGACCGGACGCCACAAGACCATCGCTTTCTTTATCACGCTGGGCAGCGTGTTGGTGGCGGTAGCCATAGCCCTGAACGTGGGCTGGATCGCCATCCACTGGAAGAGCGCGGTCCCGCTGGTGCTGGGCATCATCTTCTTTGCCCTGATCATCGCCGGTCTGGTTATTTACACCATCTTCCTGGTGCGCGAGATCCGGCGTAATGAGCAGCATGACAGCTTCATCAACGCCGTCACCCATGAGTTGAAGACGCCCATCGCCTCCATCCGCCTCTACCTGGAGACGCTGCAATCCCGCGAGGTGACCGACGTCCAGAAGAAGCAGTTCTACTCCGTGATGCTGGCCGACGCCGACCGCCTGCACTACACCGTGGATCAAGTTTTGAAGGCGGGGGTCGCCGGACAGAAGCAATCACAGTCTCCGCTCGTCACCGTCGACATGGTCAGCGTGGTCAACGAATGCGCCGAGTTGGCGCGGGTCCGCCACCATCTGCAGCCATCCGCTCTCAGCGTAGTCCTACCCGAAGACCAGGCCGAGGCGGCCGTGCTGGGTAATCCCGACGAACTGGTCACCGCCCTCTCCAACCTCATTGATAACGCGGTGAAATACTCCGGCGAGCGCGTGGTGATCAGCGTCAAGCTGCGCATGTCGGAAGACAAGGTTTGTGTATACGTCCAAGACTGCGGCGTGGGCCTGCCCCGCAACCAATTGAAGCTCATCTTTGACCGCTTCTATCGCGCGCCGCTCAAGGTCGCCAAGCAGGTGAAGGGGACGGGGCTGGGACTGTACATTGTGCGCAGCATCGCCAAGAAACACGGGGGCAAGGTCTACGCTGAGAGTGAAGGGGAAGGCAAAGGCAGCACGTTCACCCTGGAGTTGCCGCGCGCCGAGGGCAACGCATGAGCACCGTTCTCATCGTCGAGGATGAGGCCCATCTTGCCGATGGCCTGCGCTTTAACCTCGAAGCCGAAGGTCATCAGGTGGAGACCGTCGGCGACGGCGAGTCCGCTCTCGAACAGATACTCGAAGAGAAGCGCCCCTTCGACGCCGTCATTCTCGACGTGATGCTCCCCGGCAAAGACGGCTTTGCCGTCGCCGCCGAACTCCGCAAGGCCGGACACTTTGTTCCCATCCTGATGCTCACCGCGATGGGACGTCCCGAGGATGTATTGCATGGTTTCGCCGCGGGCGCCGACGATTACCTGCCCAAACCATTTGAGTTGAAGATCCTTATCGCGCGTGTGCAAGCACTGCTCCGCCGCCGCGATTGGATGCGCAAGGGTGATGGTCGCAAAGCTGCCGGCGCTCCTGACTCTACGGCCGACTCCACTGCCGAAGTTTTTAATTTTTCCGGCAAGACCCTCGACTTCAGCAACCTGGAGCTGCGCGTCGGCAAAAAGACCTACCGGTTGACCGCGATGGAGACCGAGCTGCTGCGCTTCTTTGTAAAAAATGCCGACAAAGCCGTCTCCCGCAAAGAGATCCTGGAAAAAGTCTGGGGCCTGAAGATCGACACCGACACCCGTGCCATCGATAACTTCATCGCGCGGCTGCGCAAATACATCGAGACCCATCCCACCATCCCCCACCATCTGCTGACGGTTCGGGGCGTGGGATATAAGTTCGTACCCGAGCCGAAGAAGTAGCCGGTGCAGCTGCCAGCTCGGCGAAACTTTTTGCACCGTGCGCGCCGCCACCGTAATCTGACACTCAGCTTCCCACAGGAGAACCCCTATGCCCGCATCGCAGCCGCAGTCGTACGCCAATCACACCCGATGGGACCCCTTGTTCCACTTTATCCTGATGCCCATCGCCTTCATCAACCTGATCGTCGTGATCGTTCATCTGTACCGGACCCCTTCCTTGCTCAGCGCATGGATCTTGGTGCTGGCCATCGGCGCAGTGCTGACCCTGTTCAAGATGAGGCTCTATTCGCTGAAGGTGCAGAACCGGCTGATCTGCCTGGAGGAGAAACTCCGCATCGCGTCGGTGCTGCCGGCAGCGCAGCGCGCGTACATCGATCAGCTGACCCCGACGCAGTTCGTCGGTCTCCGCTTTGCCGACGACGCGGAACTGACAACGCTGGTCGAACGCGCCGCCAAAGAGAAACTCTCCCGCGCCGACATCAAGAAAGTGATCGTGAAGTGGCGCGCCGACGAATATCGCGTCTGAGCTTTGCATTTTTGCTTTTGATCTTCTCCGCGTCTCCGCGTTGGAAAGATCCTTGCGTTTGCTTTTTACTTTTCGATCTTTTGATTTTGTTTTTGATTTCTCCGTGTGTCTCTGTGCCTCCGTGGTGAAAAAGCCTCTAAACTCGCACACTTTGCACCACTTCTCATGCAATCAATCATTCGTCTGACACTTTCGTGCTCACGATCGTTGAAACGAAAGACCCTCTTTCCATACTTTTCCAACTGGTTCCACAAGAAGTCCATGATTTCCACAGGTTTCCCACCAAAAATAGTTATTTTCCCCTTGAAGACATTCTGGACAGGAGTAGAGTCACTTCAACGCGAGCGTGCGATGTCCTGAATCGCTCGAGCCTGAGTCACTCAAGAGTTGCTGCGTAAGCAGTGGATGTGGGTGGCACCGGTTGAGACCCGCAGTCGGGCCTGAG
>JBKKBM010000070.1:0-20540 GCA_046714215.1 Terriglobales bacterium
ACGTAAGCCGGTCGGGAAGCAACTTAAGGTCGGCGTCGGTAAAAATCAGGCCGATAAGCAGGAAACTGAAGACGCACATCTTCAGCGCGACGAGAAATGACGAAAACATGACGAAGCTGAGCACGAAGGCGAAGGCCGTCAGCAGTTCCACGATCAGGTAGCGCGGCGAGATAGGCGCGCGGCACGCCCGGCATTTACCGCGCAAGAGCAGCCAGCTCAATACGGGAATGTTGTCGTAAATCTTTATCGGAACGCAGCACGCTGGACAAGCGGAGGCGGGCTTGACCACGGAGAGTCCCCGGGGCAGCCGGTAGATGCAGACATTGAGGAAGCTGCCGAAGGCCAGACCGTAGATGAACGCGCAGGTCAGCAGGAGCGTGGACTCGCCGAATGCTTCGATGGTGACCATCCCCCCAGGGGTATCTGAATGCTGCCGCTGATTATAGAAGCAGGCGCGCGGGGAGAGGAGAGACTATTCTGGGTCGTCTATTCCGGGTCTTTTATTTCGGGTCATCTATTCTGGGTCGGGGATGCGCAACAAATCGCCGGCGAGAGCAGTGGCTGCATCCAGGGCAGGGGGCAGTTTTCCTTGCCAGTTCACGTTACAGCGGTTCACCAAGCGGGTCTCCGCCGGGAGCGGGCGCCAGGTTTTGTCATGTTGCTCGCGGATGGGGATGGAGAAGCTATTCGCAGCATCCTGCTCGGAGCGTTTCCATTCGAAGAGCGATGCTTCCAGGGCTTCGGAGAGGGTTTCCGAGGCCAGCAGGCAGAGCACCCACTCGTGGCGGCAATTCACCGCGTAGGCGCCATGGTCAACGCCCGGGACCGCGGGGACCAGCCGGGCGCCATACTGGCGAACCACTTTTTGGGTGGCTTCGTCGCCGTGATGGTCGACGACGATGACTTCGTCAGCGGGGCGAAGGGTCTCGAGCAGGCGTCCCAGTTGGGCGGCATCGCTCGCAGCGTGGATGAGGACACTGAAGGAAGGCATAGGGCTTTGGATGCGTGAATCGAGCTCCATTCATGGAAATCGTAGTCGCTCGCGGAAATCGGCGACGAAAGTCTCATGGCGTTATACCAGAATGTTTAAACTAGGCGGATGCCTGTGATTCGGATCGTCTTTCTGTGGCACATGCACCAGCCCTTCTACAAGGACCTGGTGACCGGACAGTATCGCCTGCCGTGGGTACGCATGCACGGGCTGAAGGACTACTACGGCATGGTGAAGCTGCTGGACGAGTTTCCCCAGATCCACCAGACCTTCAACATGGTGCCGTCGCTGGTGGCCCAACTGCAGGACTATGTGGATGGCGGGGCCAGCGATCCATTCCTTCACCTGGCGGCTAAGCCTGCCGACGATCTGAACGAAGACGAGCGCCGCTTCGCGCTGGAGTATCTGTTCCACGCCAACCAGATCCACATGATCGGCCGCTATCCGCGCTATCAGGAGCTGTTCCGCATGGCGGGTTCAGGCGCGCTTGACATAACCCCCTCCCTCAAGACTTATCGCAACCAGGATTTCACTGACTTGCAGGTGCTCTCTCAACTGGCGTGGTTTGACGAATTTTTTCTGGAGCAGCCGGAGCTGCAATCCCTGGTGAAAAAAGGAAAAGATTATTCGCTGGATGACCAGCGCTTCGTGATGGAGAAGCAGCGGGAGATACTGGCGGCGGTGATGCCGGCGTATGCGCGCGCGGCGCAGCGCGGCGGCATCGAGGTCTCATGTTCGCCCTACTACCATCCCATTTTGCCGCTGCTGTGCGACACCGACATGGGCCGGGTATCGACCGCGGGATTGCCGCTGCCCAAGCACCGCTTTGCGCGTCCGGAAGATGCGCGCGAACAATTACGGCGCGGCATCGAGCTGCATGAACGCGTATTCGGGGTGCGTCCGCAGGGGGTGTGGCCGTCCGAGGGCAGCGTTTCAGACGAAGTGATGCGGATCGGCCATGAGCTGGGCATCCAGTGGATGGCCACCGACGAAGGCGTGCTGGGCCGCTCCACCGGCTACTACTTCGACCGCGCCAGCGAGAGCGTGTTGACGCCCGAATCCGCTGCGCGGCTTTACAACATCTACCGCTTCGAACAGAACGATACGCGCATGCACCTGATCTTTCGCGACCATTCGCTCTCTGACCTGATCGGTTTCGTTTATTCCGGCATGGAGCCGAACGCCGCCGCGCAGCATTTCATCGGCAAGATCAAAGCGTCCGCGGCGTCGGTGACCGGAGCGGGTCGCGACGCGGTAGTGCCCGTGATCCTGGACGGCGAGAATGCCTGGGAATATTTTCCCCGCTCCGGCCGCGAGTTCCTGCGGCGCCTTTACCGGGCCATTCAGGACGATTCACAGCTCGAATGTGTGACCGTGTCTGAGGCCATCGCGCGGCACGACCAGAACGGTTTTGGCCGACTCGAACGCCTGGTGCCGGGATCGTGGATCAACTCCAACTTCAACGTGTGGATCGGCGCGCCGGAGGACAATCGCGCCTGGGACTATCTGTACGCAGCTCGCGAACTGTATGAGCACCGGGCCAGCCGCGTCCCGGAGGAGAAGCGCAAGCTCGCCTTCGAGGAGCTGTTGATCGCGGAGGGCAGCGATTGGAACTGGTGGTATGGGCCCGAGCACAGCTCCGCCAACGATCGCGATTTCGATGAGCTTTATCGCAAGCATCTTTCCAACGTGTACGTGGCCCTGGGCGAGAATCCGCCGGATTACCTTGCCCATCCCATCGCCGGGGGAATGCCGGCGGCAAAATTCACCGAGCAGGTGGCCTACATCCACCCCCGCATCGACGGCAAGACGGTCGGCTATTTTGACTGGCTGGGCGCGGCGGAGTTCGTAGCTCCGCGGCGGGGCGCGGCCATGCATGGAAAAAAGTTCATCCTGGACCGCGTGTATGCGGGCATCGATGACAAGAACCTTTACTGCCGGCTGGATTTTGCCCAGGAAGCATCGAACCGTCGCGACGAGGACCCCGTCTCCGCAGCGCAGGGCGATTTTGAGGTGCACCTACTTATCGAAACTCATGGGGTGGACCGTGCCCCCGGAGAGAAGCTGCGGGTGGTGGCCGAGGCCGCCAAGGGAAAGCTGGAGAGCTTTTCCGCGCGGATGCTCGACCAGAATGGAGAGGTTTCAGGTTTTCCTGATCAACGCAGCAAGGTGTCAGTGAGTCTGGAAAAGGTCTGCGAGTTCCGCGTACCTTTGGCGCTGCTGGACGCCAAGGTGGGCGGTGCGTTGCGGCTGCGCTTGGGCTTTTGGCAGGATGGTCTGCCGATGGATGCGCTGCCATCAGAGGGCGCCATCGAGTTGCAAGTCCGCAGTGAAGAGGACATGATGGCGATGGCCAGCGAGTCGTGGAAGGTGTGACCGCACGCGTCAGCGCCGCGCGCGGCTTTCGCCAAAAACTTCGCCGGCTAAGGCAGATTAACTGACGGGCTGGTTCAGTCCGGTATAGATCCACAAGCCCACGATCGCCAGCAAGAGGACGGCGGAGGCGGCACCGATCCACCGTACCATGGGCTCAATCTTGCCCATCTTCACCTGCAGTTCTGCCTGTTCTTTGGCCATGTGAGACTCACCCTCGGCGAGGAAGAGTTGATCGTCCTCGTGCATCTCCAAAGTGCTGCGGTAGATCACCAGCACCGTTAGTACGACCAGCATCACGCCCAGCACAATCAACATCATCGTCATCGGAGACATTCGGCACCTCGACCCAGAGATATCCTGCCGGTCCGGCAATACTCGAAGGGCTCGAGTCCGGCACCTGGGCCTCCGCGACTCAGGAGGGGCCCGGTCCGTCGGGTACGGGAACCTGTGCTGATTATAGCCCCGGTCCGCTAGCCCGTCCGGCACTTTATTTTGCCTGAGTTGGATGGGATTAAGGCCCTGAATCTGCGACCCCGCCAGCCCGTACAACATCTAAATATATTCATGCCCCGAATCTAAATATATTCATGCCCCGAGATTTGTTATAATCTAAGTGCATACGATTCAAGGAGATACTCATGGCGACGACAACCCCAACGAGTCCGGAAGTCAAGACTTTACCGCTGAACCTGACCGATAACGCGATCGTGAAGGTCAAGGAGATCATGGCCCAGCAGGACCCCGTGCCCGCCGGATTGCGCGTGGGCGTGGTGGGCGGCGGCTGTTCCGGCTTCTCCTACAACATGTCGTTTGAGAACGCCCCCGGCATGATGGACAAGGTCTTTACCTTCGACGGGCTGAAGGTCTACGTCGACGCCACTTCGGCCATGTATTTGAATGGCTGCGTGGTGGATTACGTGGAGACCCTGGAAGCGGCGGGCTTCAAGTTCGAGAATCCGCAGGTAAAGAGCACTTGCGGCTGCGGATCATCCTTTAGCGTTTAAGTAAGTTCGCTCGAACAGAAAGCCTCACTGCGGTGGGGCTTTTTTATTGCGGGACGACCCTCATTGCGGACGAATGGGATTGGGCGGGGGTGCACCCTGTGGCGGCGGAGTCGCTCCGGGATCGCGCGGTGGGCGCTGCGAGCGGTCGCCGGTGTTGCCCGGTTGCTGGCGCGCAGCGGGGTCTTGCGTGGGGTCGTAGACGAACTCCCACTCGTGATGGTGGTTCTTTCCGTCAATCTCTTTTATTGATTCCTTTTCACTGAGGCTGGCAACTCCTACGATGGGGCCGGAGCCGATGGTCGGACTACCGGACAAGGGCCGCGAGATGCTGGCGGCGCTGGAGCCGGGTAACACGCCTTGGTTCTGACCCTGACTCGGGCCGCCCATGCCGCCCATGCCGGAACTTCCCATGCCCGCGCCCCCGCGTTGTCCGCCACTTTGTCCACCACCGCCAAACGCCGGTGCCGTGCGCGGTTTGGCCTGGCCAAAGCGGATCAATCGCCATTCATCTTTCCCGGTGATGGGGTCGGAATACTTGCGGCGCAGGAAGCGGATATTGTTAGTGTTCTGCAACTGTTCGAGCGAGGCTGGGAAGCGCCCGAACTTGCGATAGTAGAGCTGGATAGCGCGTTGATACTGTTTGCCCCGGTGGATCAATTCTTCTTCGCGCTGACGTTTGATGGAGGTGGCGATGCCCGGCGCCGCGGTCGCTAGCACGATCATGATCACGGCCACCATGAACAACAGAGCGATCAGTATGAAGCCCCGCTGGCCGTGTGCGTTCGAGTTGGGTACGGGTCGCCGCATCTTCTCCAACTTATCCCTGGGTGAGCGGGATGACCTGCTTGATGTTGTTGAGTACATCTTCCACTTCCACCGAAGACGGAGTGATCTTCAGGATGCGATAGCGGCGCTGGATGATCTGCCCCTCATCGGCGATGAAGACTTCGTCGCCGGAAGAGAGAAAGACTCTGCGCGCCTCGCCGGGCTTGCTGGCAAAGCCGTAATACTTGAGCGGGATGGGGGGCGGCGGCGGCGGACCGGGGTCGACCGGTGTCGTGATCACCACGGGCGTCACCGGTTGCGCGAGCGGCACCGCTTCCACATGCTCACGGAAAATGTTGCGTTTGCCGCCTTCGTATTCTTTTTCTTCACTGGACTTCAGCAGATCAAAGCGCAAGCTGGGATCGAGGCTGGGCCGGAGCGTAGCCAACACCCGCACCCGCTTCTGGCCGCGTGTGGCGGTGACCGGCGTGGTGGTAGAAGGCGTTGTGGCTTTGCCCGCGGCCTTGGGCGCAATGGTGGCGGGCGCGTCAGAGAAGAAGAAGCGTGAAGCCAGCAGCACCGCAACTACTACCAGGCCGACCATCCATGCCAGTTCGCGCTTGTTGTCAAAGCCGAGCTTCATGTGCGGCCTCCCGGCGGCTTGGGGCGCGTTCCCCCGGCGCTACCCGAGCGCAGGACGCTGATGATGCGTATCTGTAAGCGCACGCCGCCACCCCCGTCACCTTCTTCACCCAGAGCGATGCGGTCGATGAGAAAAAATACCTGGCTGCGCTCCAGCGCGTTGATGAAGCGCACGACTTTGGCGTAATCGCCGGAGAGGCCCGCTTCCATCGTGACTTGTTGCAGGCCGGTCAGTTCGGTTTCCGCAGCTTCGTACTTTACGTCCGTCAGGCGGACATCGTGCTCGGTGGCCAACTCACCCAGCGCTTCGGGGATTGCAGAAAAACGGTCAGGGAAGCGCTCCCGGTAGAACGCCGAAATATCCGTGCGCGCTCGCGCCAGTTTCTCCGGTAGGCCGCGCAAGGGCGCGACTTCAGATTCCAGCCGCTTGGTCTCCAGCTTCGCCGCATTCAACTCCAAGGTCTTCTGCTCCGCCGAAGGGCGCAGCGGAAGAAAGATGATGAGCGCCGCCCCGGCGGCGATCACGCCCAGGACAGTCGCGATGTTTTGAAAGCGTTGGCGCGCTACGGCCAGGTTCGCCATCAGTTCACCGCCTTCGCGGCCGGGGGTCGCGCGATCGAGGTTTGCGCGGCCGAGGTTTGCGCGACCAGCGGCTGATACAGCGCGCCGATCTCCAGCGAGTACTCCGGCTGTCCGGTACTACCTTCCGCCTGGGCGCGCTCCGCGCGGATCTGCGGGTAGGCAAAACGGGGCGAGCCCTCCATGCGGCGCACCAGTTCAATGCCGTTATCACGCCGCCGGGTGTTCACGATGAGCGTGAACTCCAGCGCCCCTTCCGGCGTGAGGGCCGGCTTGATGGAGGCGACTTGCACTTGCGCGGGCATGATCTTCTCCAGGTCCGCCATCACCTGCGTCCAACTGAAGGCCTTGCGCCGGAAGAGATCATTCAGATAGGCGGCCTGGTCACGCGTCCCGCTGTTGTCAGGGCGCGCGAGCACGTCGGCCGCTTCCGTCTTCACTTTTTCCCATTCCTTGATCTTGCTTTGCAGCTCGTTTAGTTCACGGTTCTGGCGGCGATATTCCGCATACTGCGAATAGGCGAACCACGAAAGGCCGATGGCCAACGCCGCGAGCACGGCGAGAGTCGGGATCCACTGCGCGTAGAAGCGTTTTGAATCCTCGTACGGATGAGTGGCGAGATTGAGATCGAATCTCATGCTCCCAGCAATCCTCCAGCTACGGGCGCCAGCACGGCGGGCGGCAGCATGTCGCCGAGTCCGTCGCCGGAAAGATTGGGACTGGCGAGGGTCTCTACGCGGACGGCGGTCTCCTGCTGCAATTGCGCGGAGAGGGTGCTCATCTCAGCGTCGCCGGTGAGGAGCACGCGGTCCACTTTGGCCGCATAGGTGTCTTCAAAGAAAACGATCGAGGGCAGCACATTGGCGGCGACATCCTGCATGGTCAGCGTGCTGCGTCCGGGAGCTTCCAGCGTGCGCAGGAGGATGAGGCGGTCGCCATCGACGATCGACACCGTGGTGGTGGCGCCATCCACTTTCACGATCATGGTGGGGCGATCGGCTTGGACGAGGCCCAGGGTCGCGATGATCGAGGGCACGACCACGCCGGGAACAAAGCCCACGTCCGCGATGATGCCTTCGTATTCCGCGATCACATCCCGGGGCGAGAACGCCGCCACCACTTTCACGGGACGGCGCGTGCGATCGACCTGGAAAGACAACGCGGCGGAATCAGCGTCAAAGGGCAGCGATTTTTTGGCGCGGAAGCGGACCACGGCGGCGGCATCTGCATGCTTCGCGGGCAGGTCGTCGAAGTCGAGCAACAGGACGCGGACGGCTGCGTCCGGAATAATGAGCAGCACGTCGCGCAAACTGCCGGCGACGGCTTCCAGCGCGCCACCCACCGCTTGGCGCAGACCCTCGCCCTGCAGAACATTGGTGCCGGATAGGCCGGGCAACAGACTCCCGGTGGGCAGTCGCCGGGAGGAGTAGACATCGATGGCCGCTTGCGCGGCGTTCACGCGCGCTGCGATCACGCGCTCCGCCGTGATCTCACACGCCAGCCGGGGACGACTACTCGGATTGGAAGAAAATGCCATGCGGCGTTATCGGGTGGTCTCGATGAAGGTGACCTTATTGATCTCCTTCAACGTGGTGGTGCCTGCTCTTACTTTATCAAGAGCGGATTCACGCAGAAAGCGCATCCCTTCGTCGCGGGCGGCACGGCGTACTTCTGAACTCGGCTTCTTTTCCAGGATCATCTCGCGGATACGGTCGGTCAGGTCGAGCAATTCATGGATGGCGGTGCGTCCCTTGTATCCCGTGCCCGCACATTCGATGCAACCCTCGCCTTCATGGAAGGTATAGTCGCCCCACTCGGCCATATCAAGTCCGCTGGATTCAATCATATCCGCCGGATACTTCACTGGCTTCTTACAGGATTCGCAGATCAGTCGGACCAGCCGCTGCGCCAGGATGCAGTTCAGCGCGGAGACAAAATTGTAGGGCTCCACGCCCATGTTCAAGAAGCGCCCGATGACGTCAACCACGTTGTTGGCGTGGACGGTGGTGAAGACTAAGTGGCCAGTGAGCGCCGACTGAATGGCGATCTGCGCGGTCTCCGTGTCGCGGATCTCACCCACCATGATCTTGTCCGGATCGTGGCGCAGGATGGAGCGCAACCCACGCGCGAAGGTGAGCCCCTTCTTCTCATTGACCGGGATCTGGGTCACACCTTTGACCTGGTACTCGACCGGGTCTTCAATGGTGATGAGTTTGTCCTCTTCCGTCTTCACTTCATTGAGCGCGGCGTAGAGGGTCGTAGTCTTTCCGGAGCCGGTGGGGCCGGTGACCAGCACCATGCCGTAGGGTTCTTTGATGTAACGGCGGAAGCGGCGGAGGTCATCTTCGCTGAAGCCGACGACGTCCAGCGTGAGGGTGCGAAACTTCTCGCTCATGGATTCTTTGTCGAGCACGCGCAGCACGGCATTCTCGCCATGGATGCTGGGCATGATGGAGACACGGAAGTCGATGGAGCGCTGGTTGTAGCGGACGCGGAAGCGACCGTCCTGGGGCACGCGGCGCTCGGCGATGTCGAGTTCACTCATTACCTTGATGCGGGAGATGATGGTGGAATGATGGTCCTTGGCGATGGGCTGCATGGCCTGTTGCAGCACGCCGTCGATGCGGTACTTGATGATCACCGAATCGTCGTAGGTTTCGATATGGATGTCACTGGCGCGGCGCTGCAGGGCGGTGAAGATAGTGGTGTCCACCAGGCGGATGATGGGGCTGATGTCAGCTTCTGAGGTCAGGCGCTCGATGGAGATGGTCTCATCGCCGTCATCGGTCTCGCGGATCACGTCGAGTTGAAAGCTCTCAGAGGCCTCTTCCAGCACTCGCTGCGACTGTTCCGTCTTTTTCAGGATGTCGCTGATCTGGTTCAGCGTCGCGACCTTGGTGACGATGGGTTTGCGCAGGTGCAAACCGATCTCGTCGATCATCATCAGTTGACTGGGGTCGGCGATGGCGATGTGCAGGGTGCCGTCGCGTTCCTCTAACGGCACAAAGTTGTAGCGGAACATCAGGTCCACCGGAATGGTCTTAAACAGCTCGTGCTGGATGTGGTAGGTGCGCAGGTCCACAAACTCGGAGCGATAGCGGCGGGCGGCGTCGCGCGCGCGTGACTCCTGATCACTGGGACTTGCGACGATGGGGCTCCCGCCGTTCGCGAACAATTGTTTGTCTTCACCCTGAGCCATAACCTACCTTGCCGCCGCAGCGGAGCCGAGCTGGAAGATCGGCAAGTAAAGTGAAAGCAGCACGAACGCCACCACCACACCCATGAAGATGAGCACCAGCGGCTCGATCAGGGACAAGGCCGCGGTCAGCGCGGTCTGGACGTCGTCGTCGTAGAAGTCGCCCACTGAGGCTAGCATCTGCGGCAGCGCGCCGGTGGATTCGCCGACGGCGACCATCTCCACCGCCAGTTCGGGAAACACTTTGGTCTCTTCGAGTGATATCGCCAACGGCCGGCCTTCACGGACACTCTGCGCCACGCGCGCCAGCGAATTCGTGACTTGGCGGCTCTCGATGGAGCTACCCGCCGTTTCCAATGCCGGCACCAGCGGCAGCCCGCCGGCCAGCAGCGTGGAGAGGGTACGCGCGAACATCGCTACCTGATATTTCAACCAGATGGTGCCGAAGATGGGTAGAGAGAGGCGAAAGCGGTCGATGGCCGCGGCGCCCGAATCGCTCTTGCGCCACGTCCAGAAGAAGAAGGCCAAGGCAACGAGTGCCACCAGGGCAAAGGGAAAGATGCGCTGGGCGTTCTGTCCGATGCTGAGCAGCATGACCGTCATGAATGGCAACTGGGCGCCCAGGGTGCCATAGAGTTCGCCGAACCTGGGCACTACGTACACAATCAGCAGAACGAAGAGCGCGGCCATGCCGAAGACCAGAAGCGCCGGATACAAAAGCGACGCCATGAGCTTGCGCCGAAAAGCCATGGAGACTTTCTGGAAGGCGATATAGCGGGCCAGCACTTCGTCGAGGTTGCCGCTCTTTTCGCCCGCCAGTAACGTGGTGGTGTAGATCTTCGAGGCGACGTGCTGCTCCTCGAACGCGTGGGACAAAGATTCGCCGCTCTTCACCCGCTGGCGGACGTTCTCCAGCACACTACGGAAGAAAGGGTCTTTTTGCTGCTTAGCCAGCAGTTCTAAAGCGGTCAGGATGGGGAGGCCGGCGCGGAAGAGCGTCAGGAATTGCGCATTAAAGATGATGAACTGCTCAAGCTTGATCTGCTTGCGCTGACCGGTGCCCTCAGGGTTCGAAAAAAGTCCTTTAGGCTGAATGTCATAGACGAGATATCCCTGGTGAGAGAAACGCTCACGCAGTTCGGTGGCGGAGTGTCCGCTCTGCACCTGATGCACGATGCGGCCGCGCTCATCGGCCATTTTCACGACAAATTCGGCCATAAAAAGTCTGCCTAGAGTCTACCATCCCATCCCCGGGCTTGGACGGCCGGGGCCCATAAGGAAAGCAGGGGTCGCAGAACCCGGCGGACTACCTTTATCGCCCGGTGAGTTCGGCGGACTCGATGGTCTCGACGCCTGCGGGCGCCCGGAAGCGGAAGCGTTCATCGGGCACGAGACGGTCCTCTACCAGGTTGGCAAAACGGAATTCGGTGGTGGCGCCGTCGACTTCCTGAATGACGATGCGCTCGATCACGCTGCCGGGTGAGATCTCAAACAGCACGCGCTCCACGCGGTCAGAGAGGCGCTTGGGCACGCCGCTCAGGACCAGGTTACCGGACTTCCAGGGAGCGGCAGTCTCCAGCCGCAGGTCCTTGAATTCGCTATGCAATCGGCTGCGACCCAGAAGGTAGCGGATGGGTGAGTGAATATCGTCGAGCTTCTTGACGGATGCCTTGCGGACCTGTCGCTCTTCGGGAACGTAGAAATAAGCGGTCTTGCCATCCGAGACAAACAGTTTGACCTTGGGCGCGGCAAAATCCCAACGCATCTTGCCGGAGCGCTTCAGCGTGAGCGAACCGGTTTCCTGACGAATGATTCCGGCGCCCGAATAGATCTCCGTGAAGTCGGCGGTGAGCGTCTGCAGGCGGTTGTATTTGGTGTCGACGCGTGTGGCAACAGCCTTGACGTCTTCTAGTTTGGCCGGAGCCGCCTGTGCGGCCGCGACTCCTGATAAGAGTCCCAACGTGAGGACGACGGCCGAAATCAGCTTTTGTGCAGGCATGATGAGATTAGATGCGTAGATGCGGTCTTCGCTACGGCTTGGATTGGACTTTAGGCAAGTGTTCCAGAGCCTGCTGGCCCGGCGGCAGTCCGTGGCGGATGAAAGGCAGGCTCTTCGGGTCCGCCACCTCGATGCGGCCATCGGACATAAGCTTGTATGGTTTTTCCGTGGGATCGATCGGGACCCCTTGCAAGTAGCCCGCCGCGATGAGCTGATTCCAGCGCACGGGATAGGCGCCGAACTGGGCTTGGTAGCGCTGGAGCAGGCTTTCCAGGTGGAGAACGTCGCCATCCACGCGCAAGGCGACCAGGCGGGCGAGCGCGGTCTCCTGGATCATCTTGTCACTTGTTGATTCGTAGATCTTGGTCCAGAGAAAGCGCGCCGTTTCCAGGTCGCCGCCGCGCTGGCGGGTGGCCGCCGCCATCACCTGCAGCCACGGATGCGCGCCGGGAACGCGAGAGCCGCGTTCGAAGGTGCCCGCTGCGGCCGCATAATCCTCGCGCTCAGAGTAATGGATGAATCCCAGGTGATAGTAAAGCCGCCAGCGGTCGGGATTGCGCTGGATACCTCTTTCCACCAGGGCCACCGCTTCATCGGGCTGGCCCGCGCCCTGAGGCGGCCGCTGCGACAAAAAGATTGAACCGAACTCATAGGCGACCTGCAGTTGCGGGTCCAGATCGGTGGCCAGTGTCAGCAGTGGTTTGAGCAGATCATAGCGGAGCGCGTTCTCCAGATGGTTGCTGCCAAAATACTGCACGGCGCGCGTCCAGTAAATGCACGCGGCCAGCCCGGTGTAGCCCAGGCTGAGGTAGCGGACCGTCTTGGCCGAGTGGATGTAGAGCACTTCCTGAAGCGTCGCCTGCGGGCGTAGCGCATCCAGCCGGTGGGCGGTGAAGGGAATGGCGACCACGGAAAAGGTCAGCAAGGCTGCGAAGATACGAGTCGTTCCTGATTGCGGTCTCATTTCAAGTCTCGCCGTTCGAAGATGAGCACCGCGCCGCTCAAAGCGGCGAGCACGTAGAGTCCCGCGTACAGCGTGTTCATGGCCACCAGCGTGGAGGGAACGGCTTGGCCGTGGGCCACGGACGAGACGACATTCATGGCGCCAAAGTTCGGCACCAGGTAAGAGAGTCCTAATATCAGCCAGCGTTGCGCTCCCTCCGCCAGCATGGCAAAGCCGCGGAGATCATCCACGAAATTCCCGATCACAAAGACCCCGAAGGCGAACAGCGCGGAGAGTAGCGGGGAACTGAATGACGAGAACAGCAGCGTGATCGCGGTGATCACCAGAAACTGCAAGATGATGAAGTAAAGCGCCACGAGGATGTGCGCGTCTTCGAAGGCCAGGCCCTTCTTCACGAAGAGCAAAGCGATGAAGAGTCCCAGTGACATGAAGCCGGCATTCACGATCAGCGTGCCCGCCAGCCCCAGATATTTTCCGACAATAAATTCCCAGCGCCGGACCGGCCGGGAAAGCACGGTGTAGAGCGTGCGCTTATCGATCTCTTTGGAGACCAATCCGATGCCGATGAAGATGGCGATGACCACGCCGAATAACGTGATGGAGGTCAGGCCAAGGTTCACTAGCACGATGCGCTCCAAGCCGATGGAGATCTGCCCGAACAGCGGTGCTGAGCCCACCATCAGCAGCGCGAAGAAGACCAGGTTGTAGAGCACGCGGTCGCGGACCGCTTCGCGGAAGGTATTGAAGGCGATGTGCCCCAGGCGGGAGAGGGTCATGGCGTGTCCTCACTGGCGGCAGGCTTCCCGCTCACATGTTCGAGGAAATACTCTTCGAGGTTTCCACGTACCGGGTTTACCGAGACCAGCCGGGCTTGGGCTTGACGAATGGCGTCAAGGGCGGGCTCCAGTTGCGCCGCGGCCACTACCAGCCGGATGCTCTCGCCCACCGCGTGGACCTCGGTGGCCAATGCCCGCAGCGCGGCGAGATTCGTTTCCTGAAGTCTCTCTTTTGTCTGGATGATGATCTCAGACTTGCCACTCGCTACCGCCACTAGGTCAGACACCACGGTCACTCCCCGCAACTCGCCCTTGTTCAAGACCGCGACGCGGTCGCAGAGCGCCTCCGCGTCGGAGAGGATGTGGGTGGAGAAGAAGACCGTCTTGCCCTCGGCGCGCAACTGCTCGATGAGTTCGCGGACCTCGCGGCGTCCCACCGGATCGAGTCCGGACATGGGCTCATCCAGAAAAACGATCGGCGGATCGTGCAGGATAGCTTGCGCGATCCCAATGCGCTGCAGCATCCCTTTGGAAAACCTGCGCAAAGGCGTGCTGGCAGCATCTTCCATTCCCACGCGTTGCAATGTGGCCGCCAACCGCGCCGGGATGTCACCCGCGGCCATCCCGGAGAGTCGCCCGTAGTATCCCAGCAATTCGGTGGGCGTCAGATAGTCATAGAAATAGGGCTGTTCGGGAAGGAAGCCGATCTGCGCCTTTACCCGCGGGTCATGGACGTCCATGCCCAGGATGCGCGCCTCGCCCGCCGTGGGATAGATCAAGCCCATCAGCAATTTCAGGGTAGTGGTCTTGCCGGCGCCGTTAGGCCCGAGGCAGCCGAAAACTTCTCCTGGTTCGACGGTGAGGGAGAGGTCGCGCAGTCCCCAACGCTCGGTCTTGCGCCAGAAGCCGACCGCGTAGCTCTTCTTGAGGTGCTTGATCTCAATAGCGGGCATGAGCCGATCTTTTAAAAATGAAAGTGGGTGGCTGACAGCGGATCGCCGCCAGCGGAAATATCATACAAAAATGGCAAAATTCTGGCGACTGCGCGGCACCTTCTAGAGGCCGGGCAGGGCTTCGCACTCCGCATTGTTGGCAATGGCAGTGCCACCGGCCTTCTTGTGCAGGGAGGCGGGATTGCCGGAGCAGAAAGACCTCTGTCCGGTGCTGCCTACGACCTGGGGAACCGCCGTGACCAGGTAGTTGGTGGCGGGCGCACTGCCGCCCAGAGTGATAGCGAAGTTGTAACCGTTCTTCGCACCCGTGGCCAACGCATTATCGATCAAGCAGGCATTCGACGAAGAGGGGATGCAAGGTTCAGTGCCCGCCAGTTGGACGAGCGTACCATAGCCCGACATGGGATAGTTGATCTGATATAACGCCTGCGCGGTGCTGATGGAGCGGACCGAAGCCACGGCGGATGATTCGTTCGCAGACACACGCGCCTTCAACAAATTCGGTATGGCGATGGCGGCGATGATGAGGATGATCGCCACGACGATGAGAAGCTCGATGAGCGAGAACCCGCGTGCGGAGCGCATTTGTGACCTCGGCCCGGTCCCTAGTGGTCTCACAGATCTTCCTTTCGTCCAACCGTTTTTCCCGGGGGTCATAAAAAAGGGGGGAACAGGACAAGACCCTGTTCCCCCCTTTGGCTGGTACCCTCCCCCAGGTACTTCGCCTAGCTGAACGTGCTTAGATCGCCGGATCGGTCGACGTGGCCGCGGGACCCTGCGTGGTAGCGGAGTTTGCGCGGATCACGCCCGACTGGTCGGTGAAGAAGTGACGTACGCCGGTCGAACCTTGCGTCGCCGCATCGTTGTTGATCCCGTACGTTCCTGAAGCCGCGGCGGAGGTGTAGGTCAAGACGTAACCACTCTTTCCGGGGGCGACGGTCGCGCCGGTGATGGTGTTATCCAGCAAGCAAGCCGAAGTAGCGCTCGGGCTGTTGGGGCAGTTGGCGGCCGTGCCGCCGTCAGACAGTTTTGTGAGTTCGCCGGTGGCCGGGAAGGTGCTGTAAGTGGACAGATAGGTGACCAGCGCGGTGTTGATGGTGCGCAGGTTCGCTACCGCAGCCGACTCGTTCGCGCTGATACTGGCGCGATTCAAGTTCGGGATCGCGATGGCGGCGATTATAAGAATGATCGCGACCACGATCAGCAGTTCGATCAGCGAGAAACCTTTTTGCTTCTTCATTTGTCTCAAATCTCCTTAAGTGGTGGGAACTGATTGTGATGTGGTTACTAGTGGAGCCCGAATGCAGCCTCATAAAGTGCACTTCGGGTGCCAGCCCTACCACCCATCCCATGTACAACCCACAATGCTGCGTAAAACAATGAAACTAAATATATTAAGTATTTTCTAAGGTGGGAGGTTTCCACAGCTAAGGATGGTTCCGTGGCCTGGGAAAACGGTGAATAGTGACACTTTATGTCACTCAGGCGACCTTATTTGTCATTCAGGGGAGAAGCCTGAAGGCTTAGCACGCCACCAAGTCGCGCGACAGCTTCATGCCCTCAAGGTTACCCAGGACGGTGACCGCAACCGAATCAGTGCGGAACATACTGGCGGCCATCTCCTGGACTTCATCGGCGGTGACTTTTTCCACCCGCTCGATGATCTCGTCGAGATCGAGAAAGCGATCGAAGTACATATCCTGGCGGGCCAAGTTGGACATGCGTGCCGTTGACGACTCCAGACTCAGCATGAGGCTGCCCTTGAGCTGGTCTTTGACGCGGCGCAGTTCTTCGTCAGGAATGCGCTCGTCCTTAAGGCGGCGAAATTCCATGGCGATCTCCGCTACCACCTTGGGCGCGGATTCTTTCGACGTTCCGGCGTAGACGCACAGACTTCCCGTGTCGCGATACGGATTCAGGTCGCTGTAGATGGAGTAGACTAGGCCCTGCTCTTCGCGGATCTTCTGGAAGAGGCGCGAACTCATGCCGCCGCCCAGCAGTGTGTTCAGGATGTAAGAGACGTAGCGCTTGGCGTGGGAGATATGCGGCGAAGGCGCGCCCATGCAGATCTGCACCTGCTCCAAAGCCTTTTTGTTGCGCGTGATCATGCGGGCAAACACTTGCGGAGCATCGCCATGAAAGCCATTTGCTTCGGGCTTGAGATCGCGAAAACGCTCCGCCACCAAGTCCACGAAGCGCTTATGATCAAGGCTGCCAGCGGCGGAGATCACGAGATTGTTCGGCGCGAAACGCTTGCGGTAAAACGCGAACACCGCCTCCTGATTCAACTGCTTCACCGTTTCTTTGGTGCCCAGGATGGGCTTGCCCAGCGGGTGTCCTTTCCAGAAATTCTGGGTGAAGAGCTCATGCACCAGATAGTCGGGATTGTCCTCGTCCATCTTGATCTCTTCCAGGATCACGCCTTTTTCTCGGTGTATGTCCTTGGCGTCGAAGGTGGGATTCAGCACCAGATCGCTCAACACATCCATGGCGATGGGCAGATGCTCGTCCAGAACTTTCGCGTTGAAGCAGATGGTTTCTTTGCCGGTGAAGGCGTCCATGTTGCCGCCAATGGAATCCATCTGGCGGGCGATGTCGAGCGCGGTCCGGTTCTTAGTGCCCTTGAACACCATGTGCTCTACAAAGTGGGAGATGCCGTTCACCGCGGGGTCTTCATCGCGTGACCCGGTCTTGAGCCAGATGCCGATCGAGACCGAGCGAATGTGCTGCATCTCCTCGGTGAGGATCGTCAGCCCGTTCGGCAAGACCTTCTTTTTTACGTTGCGGATGTCAGCGACCATAGGATTGTGCGATTGCGCGGGAGTCCCTATTGTTACACAAATAAGAGGGTCGATTTTCTACTTGGAATCAAGGGTTTACGCTTGATGTAGACTGAAGAACACCTGACTGGGTTCTGATTGGATGCTTATGGATCGCCCGAAGATTGACATATTAGGCCTTTCCTTTCAGGAGCTTAGCGCTCTTATGGAAGACCTCGGCCAGCCGGTGTATCGGGCGAAGCAGCTCTTCCAGGCCCTGTATCGGGAGCGGGTATCTAGCCTGGATGATATTTCCACCTTGCCGGATGAGTTAAAGGCCAAAATGAAGGCCGGTGGCCTGACGATAGAATGGCCCTCGGTGCAAAAGAAGTTTGTGTCGGTCGATGGCACGGTCCGTTACCTGCTGGCATACCCTGACGGACAAAGTGTGGAGACCGTATGGATGCCGGAAGGTGACGGAGGCGAAGCGGGCGACGGCACCGAGGCGGGTGATGAGGAAGCTCCGACTCGAGGCAAACCGGTACGCACACGCGCCACTATCTGTGTCTCCAGCCAAGTAGGCTGCGCCGTGAATTGCAGCTTTTGCATGACCGCCCTGCTGGGGCTGAAGCGAAATCTTACCGCCGGCGAGATTGTAGGGCAGGTCCTGGTCGTGCTCAACGACCATAAAGTTGACGTCACGAAGAAGCGCATCAACCTCGTCTTCATGGGCCAAGGCGAGCCCTTTCACAACTACGACAATTTCATCAAGGCGGTGCGCTTATTGGTGGAAGGCGTGGGCCTCCCCGAATCGCGGATGACGGTCTCTACCTCCGGCATTGTGCCGCGCATCGCGGACCTGGGCAGGGAACCGATCCGACCAAAACTTGCGATATCGCTCAATGCGTCGAACGATGCGGAACGCACCAAGCTGATCCCCATCAATAAGAAGTGGGACATCGCCGCGCTGATCGAGGCGGCGAAGCAGTATCCATTGCGGCGGCGGGAAAAGGTAACGTTTGAATACGTCCTGCTCGACCACGAGAATGACTCCGTAGAGAACGCGCAGGAAGTCGTGGAGATCCTGCGCGGCGTACCAGCGAAGGTGAACCTGATCGCGTGGAACTCCGGCCCGGAGATCGCTTTTGCCACGCCATCCGACGTGCGCGTCTTCGCTTTTCAGCGGGTGCTGAGAGAGGCCGGCATCCCGACTTACATCCGGCGGCCGCGCGGCCGCGATATCTACGCTGCGTGCGGCCAGCTGAAGCGCACCGCGTCTTAGCGTTGGCTTCTGCCCGCTTCCGCTGCTATCCTGCATGGCTTGTAGAATCAGGCTAGGAAAGTCACGCTCGACTGAAATCAACTGGAGTTCTTATGAACCGAAGAAAGTTCCTCTCCGGCATCGCCCTCACGTCAGCCGCCCTGGCGGCACAGACCAAGACCCCCGGCCAGTCAAAGGCGTCGAAAACGATGACCGAGATGACGGCTCCCAAGCAGCCCGTGCTGGTGGCCTCCGCCAACGGCTTCAATGGCGCGGATGGCGGCTACACTTTGCTGACGCGCGGCCGCGACACCTTGGACGCCGTCGGCTTTGTTCTGAAAGTGCAGGAAGATGATCCTGCCGACGACAGCGTAGGCTACGGCGGCTTGCCCAACGAAGAAGGCGAGGTTGAACTCGACGCCTGCGTGATGCATGGCCCCACTCGTCGCGCGGGCGCGGTGGCCGGCGTGCGCAACATCAAGAATGTGGCCGCAGTCGCAAGACTTGTGATGGAGCGGACGAATCATCTGCTGCTGGTCGGCGAAGGCGCGCAGCGATTTGCCGTCGCCCATGGATTTGCCAAAGAGAACCTGCTGACGGAAGCCTCGCGCAAGAAGTGGATGTTGTGGCGTGAGGCCCACTCCAACGCCGACGGCTGGGGTCCAGGCATATCTGATCCCAAGTGGAAGCCTCCTGTAGCCGTGCCCGCGAACAAGCCGCAGGCGTTTGATCAACAGCGTTTTAATCAGCGCGTGGAAGAGTTGTATCAACTCGCGGAGCAAGTGGGCATCGAGCCGGAGCAACGGCGAGCGGCGGTCGAGAGTGTGATGTATCCGCCGACGGGAACCATCCATTGCTCCGCGGTGAATGAGAAGGGCGAGATCTCCGGCGGCACCACCACTTCCGGACTCGCTTGGAAGCTGCCCGGGCGCGTGGGCGATTCACCCATCATCGGCGCGGGATGTTTCACCGATCCGGATGTGGGCTCGGCCGGCGCCACCGGCACGGGCGAGGAATGCATCAAGGTCGCGGGCGCGCACACCATCGTGGAGAACATGCGCCGCGGCATGTCGCCCGAAGATGCGGGCCTGGATGCGCTACAACGCATCGCCAAGAACCATTTCAACAATATGGACAAGCTGGCCTTCCTCGGCATGACGTTCTACGTGCTGCGTAAAGATGGTGCGTATGCGGGCGTTTCGTTGTGGAGTCACACCCCCTCGGGCAGCCAGAAAAAATTCCTGGTACACGATGGCACCAAGCGTCTAGAAGTCTGCAAAGCATTGTTCCAGGGCAAGGGCATCGACTGGCCTCCTAGCTACGAGGCCAAATAGCGAATGCGGGCTGGAATGCAGATCTGTCTGGGAGTCCTGCTGTCAGCGCTGGCGCTGGCCGCGCAGAACCCACTCCAGGCCGACGCCGCGCACTTCAAGGTGGAGTACGAAGATGCTCGCGTGCGGGTGCTTCGCTTCCGATTGATGCCCGGCGAGACCTCGCCGCTGCACGAACACGCGACGCGCATCACGGTCGTCGTGAGCGGCAGTCGCCTGCGGATCAAAGACACGGAGGGCGCTGCGCACGAGATCACGGTCTATAGCGGCGCCGCCGAGCGGCAACTGGCGACCCGCCATACCGTCGAGAACATCGGCGACCAACCCTACGAAGAACTCACCACCGAATTCAAAGACGCCGCTTCGCAACCGCCAAAGCTGGTAGTCAAGGCTGCGCCGCCACCGCCACCTCCGCCGAAGCCGGAGAAGAAGAAGGAAGAAACCAAGGTGGCTGTGGCCGCGCCTAGCGCGACGCCCGCGGCGAAGGCACCACCGATCGATGTGAAAAGTAAGGCGAAGATTTCAACGCAAACGTCAACTCAACCTTCAGCCCAGGCATCAGCCAAGCTAAGCGCGCCCGCTCCGGCAGCGGAATCGCCGCAGCCCGCTCCCGAAGCTGCGTCTCCGGCGCCAGCGCTACCAGAGCCCATCATCAAGCCGTTGAAGGTGCGTCCGCCGGAAGCGGTCAGCCGCAAGATGCGTCGCGCATTCGTCGCGGAGTCCATGAGTGAAGCCACCGTGAACAACACGCGCCTTGCCTTCATGGAGCAGGGCAAAGGCACTCCGGTGGTGTTGGTGCACGGCGCCATGGGCGACTATCGCGCGTGGCAATTGCAGATCCCGGCGCTGGCGAAAAGTCATCGCGTGATCTCCTACAGTCGGCGCTATCACTTTCCGAATCCTTCCACCGGCAAGGAAGAGGACTACAGCTACGAAGCCAACAT
>JBKKBM010000071.1:0-18031 GCA_046714215.1 Terriglobales bacterium
CACTAAGACCGGGGTCACGCCCACCGTGATCGGGGGCGTGGGGATGGACAAGCTGATCACGGCGTTGCATCTGGAGGCGGGACGCAATGTTCTGGTGGTGGGCCACTCGAACACCGTGCCTAAGATCATTGAGCGGCTGGGTGCCGGGACAGTCACCATCAAGGACGAGGAGTACGACCACCTCTACATCGTCACGCTGCGGAACGGTGAAGCCAGCCGGGCAACGCTGCGGTACTGCCACTAAAGCACGGCGCGACTCAGCGGCGCCCCGCGCTAAGCAACCGCAAAAGATTCGCTCGCAGAACGAACTTTTCGTTGACTTACGCCTTATCCCCGTGCGAAGGTTGGGCCAACGAACCGGAGCAGCCGATGCGTTTTAAAGTCCTTGGCTTGATCGCCCTGCTGGTAGGCGCATATTTCGCGGTGGAAGGCGTGTTGCTCGCGCAAAAAGGGGCGAGCGAAACGCTGAAGGCCCAGGTGTATCCGCTGGTGGCCATCTTCCTCGCGCTGGTGGTGCGCGTGCTCCAGGCGGAGAAGCATCATCGCGACCGGTTGAAAACACCCTTCACTGAGCCCACCGCCAAAGAATTGGCCGAAGATCGCGCCGCTCACGCCATCATTTAGTGCAACGCTTATTCATCACTTCTCCTGCATCTCCCCCGCGTAGAGACGATGAAAGTGATGCACGCCCCGCTCCTGCTTCACGCTGAAGCGTCCGCGCTCATAGCTCTGTGACCGCAGGTTCTTTTGCACGGTCTCGCAGATGGCCCCGTCCTCCATCTGGATCTCATCGCTGAACTTCACCGTGGCGGCGGGGACGTCCGTCTTCAGCACATCCGGAGGGAAATACCATTCAAAGATGGCCACGCATTTCTCCGCCGCCGTGGGCAGCACGATGTTGAGCGAGACGTTATCGGGATAGCAATTCAGCATCCAGTTGGGATACACCCAGAAATACTCAGCGACATCATCGCCTTCCGCCTGCTTGTAGCGCCGCGTCACCGTCGCCTCATTCTCCGGTCCGCGGATAGGGCTGGCTTGGCGCGAGTGCCGAGCGAAGGTCTCCGTCACGTACTGGCCGTAATCCAGCTCGCGGTTCAGCCCGGGATGCACGCTGGGCAGGTGGTAGCCCTCGAGATAGTTGTCGATGTACGTCTTCCAGTTGCACGCCATGTGATATTCCCGGCGCTCGAAGAGCTGGAGCTGCTCCAAGCCAAAGCGTCGCGCCTGTTGCGGCAACTCCGCCAGCGACTCCACCAGCGGCGCGGCGTTTTTATCCAGATTCACGAACACCCACGCGCCCCATTCCTCCGCGCGCACCGGCACCAGGCCGAAATCTTTATGGTCGAAGTCCTTCAACCCTTCGAACTCCGGAGCATGGAGCAAGCGGCCATCCAGTCCATAGGTCCAGCCGTGATAGCCGCAGCGGAAGACCTTACGCGATCCGCAGCCTTGGGCCGGCGGCCCCGCGCGATGTCGGCACACGTTGTAAAAGCCGCGCAGCTCGCCGTCCTGACCGCGAACCAGCAGCAGTGGTTCATCTCCAAGGACGGTGGTGAAATAGTCGCCGGGCTGAGTCAACTGCGCGCACCGGCCTACGATCTGCCACGTCCGCGCAAAGATCCGCGTGTGCTCTTTCGGTGCGATCTCCGCGTCGGTATACAGACGCGAAGGCAGCGTCCATGAGCTGGCAATGTCCGCGTGGACCCCTTTGGTCACCGAATCCTCTCCCTTTTCCCTTTGCGATCAGTGGCGCAGGGCAGTGATGTCACCGCTATCGCCCTAAGCATAAAGCATCAGCTACAATCAGCCACTTTTATGCCATCGTCAACCGGAGCCCGCCGAGGTGCCTTACTGCGCGTGCTCGGGGTGGGCTTCGGGTTGGCCGTCACCGTCGGCAATACTATCGGCACGGGGATCCTGCGGATGCCGGGCGAAGTCGCGGCGCAACTGCCTGATCCCTGGCTATTCATGTTCATCTGGATCCTGGGCGGACTGTTCGCCCTGGTCGCATCTTTCTCGCTGGCGGAATTGGGGACCATGGTGCCCCGCTCCGGTGGACACTACGTCTTCGCCCACCACGCCTTCGGCAACTACCCCGGCTTCATCATTGGATGGTGTGACTGGTTCGGCAACTGCGGCTCCACCGCTGCCGTGGCGCTGGTCATCGGCGAATACTTCGGACTGATCTTCCCCGCGCTGGCAGGCCACGGCGTCCTGATCTCCGTCCTGGTGGTCCTGTTCTTCGCCGCGCTGCAATGGCAGGGCATCAAGGTAGGCAGTCGGGTGCAGCAGATCAGCACCTTGCTGAAGGGCGCAGCGTTTCTAGCTTTCATCGTCGCCGCGTTCGCGCTGGTCGGGCGCGTCTCAGAGCAGGCAGCACCCAGCAACGTCATTCCTTCCGGATGGACACTCGCCGTAGCCATCGTGCTCTCACTGCAGGCCGTGATCTTCACTTACGACGGTTGGGCCGGCATCGTCTATTTTTCCGAGGAAACTACGGATCCCTCACGCGACATCCCCCGCTCCCTCTTCGGCGGCGTGCTCTGCATCATGGGCATTTACGTTCTGCTGAACGCGGCTCTGCTGTATGTGTTGCCCATCACGCAGATCGCGGGCGACAAGCTGGCCATGGGCACGGCCGCGCTCCGCATCTTTGGCCCCCATGGCGACACCCTCGTCCAGGTCATCACCATCATTTCCATGATGGCGGCCATCAACGCCTACCAGTTGATGACCTGCCGTATTCCCTACTCCATGAGCGTCGACGGCCTCTTTCCCCACTTCGCCGGGCGCGTCAACGCCGGCGGCACTCCCGATATCTCCCTGCTACTCAGCACCGCGATCGCGCTCGCCTTCGTGCTTAGCGGCGGACTAGGGAGGGTGGTCGCCGTGCTCGCCTTCTTCTTCGTCGTCAACTACGTCTTTGATCTGGCGGCGATCTTCTACCTGCGCCGCCGCGATCCGGACGCTCCCCGCCCCTATCGCGCCTGGGGATATCCCTGGACCACCGGCTTCGCCTTGTTCGCTTATGGCGCCTTCCTCATCGGCGCCTGTTTCACCGACACGCGCAACAGTGTCTACGCACTGGCGCTACTGGCGGCAAGTTATCCCGCGTTTCTGGCGGCGCGCCGCTGGTTACGCTAAATCCGGTTCGCATAAACCCGCTGCGGTAACATCAGGCCATGCTGCCGCTGCTTCCCGACCAGAAACTTTTCGTGCTTACCGGTGCGGGCACCAGCGCGGAGAGCGGCCTCGCTACCTTTCGCGGTGAAGGCGGCGTGTGGCGGACTCATCGTGCTGAAGACGTTGCCAATATCAATGCCTGGCGCCGCGATCCCCACCTGGTCTGGGATTTTTACTCCATGCGCCGGGCCAAGCACAAGGAAGTGAAGCCCAATGCCGCCCATTTCGCGCTGGCCGAACTGGAAGCCTGGCTCGGCGACCGCTTTTTCCTCTGCACCCAGAATGTGGACCAGCTACATGAGCTCGCGGGCTCGCGGCGCATCGCGCACATCCACGGCAAGATCTTTGAGAGCAAGTGTGACACCTGCGACCGGCCGCCATTCTTCGACGACGCTCCCTACTCCAGCGATGAACCGCTGCCGCGCTGCCACTGCGGCGGCGGCATCCGGCCCAATGTTTGCTGGTTCGGAGAGATGCCCTTCGCCGTGGACCCGGTGATGGACAAGCTGAATGCCTGTGATCGTTTCATGGCCGTCGGCACCAGCGGCATGGTAGAACCGGTGGCCAGCTTTGTGGCCCACCTGAAACAGCGGCGTGAACCGCGCGAAGGACGCAAGATCCATACGATGTACGTGGGGTTGGAAGAGCCGCGCAATGCCGGCTATTTCGATGACCTGCTTTTAGGCAAGGCGGCGGACGTGCTGCCCGAACTGCTGCGCGCGTTCCCCGCAGCGCGCTAGGTGGTGTACGTGGGCGCGGCGGTGACGGTCGCAGCCTCCGGCGTAAGCAGCCGATGGTTCAGCGCGAACAACGCCAGCTCCAGCCGGTTGTAAACGCCCACCTTGTCAAAGATGCGGCTGAGGTGGTTCTTCACCACCTGCTCGCTGGTCTGGAGCGTCTCCGCGATCTGGCGGTTGGTGCAGCCTTCCAGAATGAATCCGATCACCTGCTTCTCCCGCTGAGAAAGCCGGTTGCTCACGTTGGCTTGGATCGAGGTAGAGGGCTGGGCCAGCATGTTCACTGCATCCAGACCGCCGCGGCGCTCCACCCAGTAATGCCCCGCATAGACTTCTGCGATGCAGTCGAGAAGCAGTTCGCGCGCCGCGTCCTTGCTCAGGGCGGCCCTCGCACCCAGCCGGATGGACTCCGCGATGGCCCACTCGTCCATCACTTCTCCCATCATCACCACCTTGCAGTCGGGACGAAGTTCATGCAAGCGGCGCAGCGCGTCCAGCCCCCCGCTGGGGGGCAGAGTAAAGTCGATCAACACCACTTCGGCTTCCTGGCGCTCGATCTCGGTCAACAGTTCATCGCGGTTACTCAACTCGTCGGCCAGCCGGATCAGGGGATGTCCCGCCACCATGGCGGCGATGGCCGCGCGAGCGAGCGCATCTGAATCCGCCACAAACAGCCGGCATTGAGCCACTTTACGGCCACTGGTGGTCGGGACCGGCTGCGGCCCCACGCGCTCGCTTCTGATCTTGTGCTTAGACACTTCCACATATATCGGCAGCGCAACCGAAACTCTTGAGGCTCTCCCACTATGGGTACTGGTCAGCTGACTGGACCGTATTGGAACGCCAAGGATCCCCGGATGACCCGATTCGCTCATTGTCGTGATACCAAAGGATTACAAGCACTTAGTGGGCCTCTCTAAGGTCTTCAGCCCATTGGTGCCAAGCCCATATCAGCCTAACCTTGGGACATCTCGAGGCCACCCCGTCTGACAGTCCGGCGGTCAGTGGATGAGAGAGATGGTTAAGTTCGTTAATTCATTCAATTCATATTTCATATTTCATTCATATTTTTTAAGGAGTGCGCGATTTTGAAAACGTCCTTCAAATTTGCCGCCGCTATTTTCCTGATGGTCTCCGCCGCTCATGCGGGTGTCACCGTTTCGTCGCCGGCCAACGGCGCTACTGTAGGCACACCCGTCCGGGTGGTCGCCAACGCCACCAGCGCTTACCCCATCGTCGCCATGAAGGTGTACGTCGACAACAACATTGTTTTTTCCACCGGCGCTAACAGCATTGACACGAATCTCTCTATGGCCTCGGGCTGGCGGTATGTCGTGATCCAGGCTTGGGATTCCTCCGGCGCGGTGCAGAAGCAAGCGCTCAACATCAATGTTGCATACGCCACGGAAACGCAGCCCGTCAGCACCTCGGGTATCACCGTCTCCTCACCCACCGCGGGTAGCACGGTCGGCTCGCCCGTACGCGTAGCGGCATCTTCACCGGGTGCCACCGTCATGCACGTTTATGTGGACAACAACCTGGCCTATTCGGCCAACTCCGCCAGCATCGATACCTCCCTCGCCATGGCCACCGGGACCCGCTATGTGGTCATCCAATCCTGGGACAGCACCGGCGCGGTGCGCAAACAGCCGCTCACCATCACCGTGGGCACTTCCACCACTACCACTACTACCACCACCAGCGGCGCCAGCATCACCAACATTGATCAGATGACCGGATGGGAGCACTGCGATTCCTGTGCCGGCATCGGCGGCACGGGCCCGAAGATCCCCTACGCGTACACTCAGGGCCGGGTGGACCCCTCAGTCGACGGCAATTCCATGGAGTTCTGGATCGGCGGGACCACGGTCTACTCCAATGCGCTGTGGTGGAAGCAACTGGGCGCGAAAGACGGTGCCGTCAACTTCGTGTATGACCTGAAGTACTACATCAAGGACCCCAATGCCTCGCAGGCGCTAGAGTTCGATGTGAACCAATCGGTCAACGGACGCAAATATATCTTCGGCACCGAGTGCAACATCGCGGAGACCAAGACCTGGCGTATCTGGGACCCGGCCAACTTCAAGTGGGTGAATAGCGGTGTCCCCTGCGCCAAGCCAACGGCCTATCAGTGGCACAACGTGGTGTGGGAATTCAAGCGGGAAGGCAACAACGTGGTCTACGTCGCGGTCACGGTCAACGGCCAGAAGAGCTACGTGAACCGCCAGTTCGTCTCCCTCGCGGTGAATGCCCGCGAACTCAACGTCGCCTTCCAGATGGACGGCAACTACAACCAAACCGACCATTCCGTCTGGCTCGACAAAGTGACCCTGAACTACTGGTAAACGGAATTACTCTTAAGAATCTCTGTCTCCCCGGGGGCGCGGCGCAAGCCGCGCCCTTGATCTTTGCGCGACGCGGCCGGGGTTGTTGCGGATGTTTTTGACTTTGCTCTTACTGGAAGTTGGTAGCTGGAGGCTCGTAGCTGTTTCTAGCGGCAGGCAGCTGTTTCCGGCAGTCGGCGGCTGCTTCTCGGTGGGTTTTGACTTTGCTTTTACTGGTAGCTGGCAGCCGGCAGCTGCTTCTGGTAGCTAGCGGCTGCTTTTATTCGCTGATGATGTCGTACTGCTCGATGGCCGCAGCGATCCCCACCTTGGAGTTCTTGTCCTTGGGATGCACCCGCACCACTTTCCCCACGCAGTGCACCTTGATGCGCTCCGTCAAGGTGATCTCGGGGGGCAGGGTCAGCGTGAACTCAATAGGCGAGCCCTCCGTCACATCCGCATCCAGATAGAAAAAGACGCCCCGGGCACTCACATCCCTGGTCGCGGCCAAGGTTGCTTCCGCGCCCTCACTGGTCCGGACGGTCAAGGGAAGGTTCAAGGTAAAACGGCGGGTATCGCGTTGGTAGGCTGATGTGGTCATATGGGATTACGTTGGGAGGAGGAAAGACTATTATGCCAGATGGGGGAGGTTCCGCGTAAAGCAAAAACGTGATTTTGGGGCGAATTTACTGATTCAGGAATCTTCCCGAAAATGAGCCTCCCTAGGCTGGGAGCTGCGCTGCCTAAAGTCCCGACCACGCCATCCACACCATCCCCGATACGCACTGCACCGCGTAAAAAGATTTTCATGATTCATCCCCACTAGTCCCGGAAGGGAGCACGCCCACCTCGGCTGACAGAGACATTTGTGCCCATGTATCGTGGCGAAACCACCAGGCCAGGGGCAAAAACCGGGGCCAACCTGAACAAGTCTGGTTAATGCCTGATTTCAACGATTTAAGGCACAATACCGCCAGAACTTCAGGGACGAGAACCGGTGTCGTATACTGCTTTCGACCTCCTAAATAGGGTTGCGGCCGGGGAACGGGTTCCCTTCGCTGGCACCGTGCGATATAGTGTCCCGTTCACTGGAACAGCTCTATCGTATGACCTGGAGGGTACCCTGCCAGGCGCTCAATCAACCGGGCCTCTGGCCCTGACAGGAACGGGGATCGACCGATGCTGCTGAGATTCTGGGGTGTGCGGGGTTCTACGCCAACACCTCAGTCAGAAAACTTGCGCTACGGAGGTAATACCTCCTGCGTCGAAGTGCGCATCAACGGTCAGATCTACGTCTTCGACTGCGGCACCGGCTTCCGCAACCTGGGCAAGCAGATGTTGAAGGAGCAGAACGGTAAGCCGATCCACGCTCACATCTTCCTTTCGCACTTTCATTGGGACCACATCCAGGGCATCCCCTTTTTCACCCCGCTCTACACCAATCCTGACAATTACTTTTTCTTTCATTCTTCCAGCCGCAGCCGCGGCCTGCAGCGCGCCATCGAAGAGCAGATGTCTGACCCTTATTTCCCGGTGGACATGACTGAGATGGCAGCGCATCGCAATTTTTATGACATCGAGGAAGACCGCATCGCCTTTGACGATTGCGTCATCCAGTCGATGTGGCTCAACCATCCCCAGGGCTGTCTCGGCTTCCGCATCGAGACCGATGATAAGGTCATCGTCTATGCCACGGACAATGAACCGGGCCATCCCGTCTTTGACAAGAATGTGCGGAAGCTGGCCGAAGGCGCAGACGTCCTCATCTACGACGCCCAGTACCTACCGGAAGAATATGCCGCGGCCAAACGCGGCTGGGGGCACAGCCACTGGCGCGAGGCGGTCAACATCGTGATGGAAAGCGGCGCCAAAGAATTGATCCTCTTTCACCATGATCCTGACCATAACGATGCCTGCATCGATTCCATCGTGACCAAGGCGCGCGAGTACTATCCAAAAGTCCGCGCCGCCTCGGAAGGTATGGAGATCCAACTCTGAAGCCCAGCGCCTAAGCCCTCTGGTTCCACATGTCCCGCCCCTGACCCAGCACCCGCGACCTGACTATCGGCCCCGGCCCGCTTTCCGGTATACTTTTCGTTCGGCCTGCGAGCGATGTCCTCCCTTGGGTACCCCCGCTCATGCTGGAGCCGCTGCTACCTCTGACGGGAAGGCGCGCCAATCTGATAGTTCTCCGGAGTCAATACCTTTTATGACCGTTGCCACTGACAAAGAACTGAATCCTTGGGAAGCACAAGCCACCCGTTTTGATTTTGCCGCGCAAAAACTCAACCTCGACCAGGGTCTATGGAAGATTCTGCGATACCCGGCCCGCGAGATCATCGTCCACATCCCGGTGGGCATGGACGATGGTAGCCTCGAAGTATTCACCGGCTTCCGCGTGCAGCATTCCATCGCCCGCGGCCCCGCCAAGGGCGGCGTACGCTATTCCCCTGATGTGAACCTCGACGAAGTCCGTGCGCTGGCTTCCTGGATGACCTGGAAGTGCGCGGTGGTCAATATCCCCTTCGGCGGCGCCAAGGGTGGAGTCATCTGCGATCCCAAGAAACTTTCGCAGGTCGAGCTGGAAAAGATCACCCGCCGTTACACCGCGGAGCTGGTCGAGTTCATCGGCCCGGAGAAGGACGTACCCGCGCCCGACATGGGCACCAACGAACAGACCATGGCGTGGATGATGGACACCTTCTCCATGCACATGCGCCAGACCGTGACCGCGGTGGTCACGGGGAAGCCACTGAACATCGGCGGGTCACGCGGACGCCGTGAGGCCACCGGCCGCGGCGTGCTCATCGTCTGCGATGAAGCTCTCAAGAAGTTGAACATGCAGCGCGAGGGTACCCGCGTGATCGTGCAGGGCTTCGGCAACGTGGGCTCCAATGCCGCCCAGCTCATGGCCCGCGCCGGCTACAAAGTCATCGGCATCGGGGAATGGGACGGCGGCCTCTACAACAAGAATGGCATCAACATCGACGAATTAGTGGAGTTCCGTCAGCGCAACGGCACCATCACCGGCTTCCCCGGCGCCGAAGCGCACGGCAACCAGGACCTGCTGGTCACCGATTGCGACATCCTGGCGCCCTGCGCCACCGAAAACGTGATCACGAGCAAGAATGCCGCCCAGATAAAGGCCAAGATCATCGCCGAGGGCGCGAATGGTCCCACGACCTCTGTGGCCGACGAGATCCTCGGCGACAAGGGCGTCTTCATCATCCCTGACATCCTTGCGAATGCCGGTGGCGTGACTGCTTCCTACTTCGAGTGGGTGCAGGACCGCCAGGGCTACTTCTGGAAGGAATCCGTCGTCAACGAACAATTGAAAAACATCCTGCAAGATTCGTTCGACGCGGTGGTGCAGTATGCCGAGACCCACGGAGTGAACAACCGCATCGCGGCCTACATGCTGGCCATCGACCGGGTGGCGTTCACCATCAAGCAGCGCGGCATCTACGCGTAATCAGACGATTTGGTCCGCAGGGCCACCGCGAGGCGGCCCTTTTTTCTTGAATCCTTCCGCTGGGCGGAGCGTCTCAAAGGGACTATGTCTCAACCTGCACCCATCCACTACGGCCTGATCGACCCCAAAGTCGCCATAACCATGTCCGGCATGGAATTGCTCGCAGCCATCATCGCGGGGAAACTGCCGGCGCCGCCCATCGCCCGAACCTTGAATTACGGGCTGGTGGAGGTAGAGCCCGGACACGCCGTCTTTGCCGGCACCCCGACCCTTGACCACTACAATCCTCTGGCTACCGTCCACGGCGGATACGTCGCCACTTTACTGGACAGCGCCATGGGTTGCGCCGTCCACTCCAAGCTCGCTGCCGGACAGTCCTACACCACGCTCGAATTCAAGGTGAACTTCGTGCGCCCGGTGCTCGATACCACGGGCGAGGTCCGCGCTGAGGGGACCCTCATCCACTTCGGCAAGCGCAGCGCTACGGCGGAAGGCAAACTGCTGGATGCGGCGGGCAAAGTCTACGCGCACGCGACCACGACCTGCCTGATCTTCGCTTAACCTTACCTAGTCTGACGACCGCTCGGTTAAGATGACAGCGAAACTGCCGCGCTAAGGAAACCTCCATGAGATCAGCTCACCGCATCTACGTCCTCGCATTCTTGTCATTCGCCTCCATCGCTTTGGGCCAGACCAAGGCCGCGGACCCCGCCGTGGAAGCAGGCAAACGCTGGTGGGCGCACATCCAATACCTGGCTGATGACAAGCTGGAAGGACGCGACGTCGGCACTGAGGGCTTTCAAAAGGCAGCCGACTATGTGGCCGCTCGTTACAAGGCCTATGGCCTAGTCCCCGCCGGTGCTGCGATGGGCACGGATGGCAAAGCCGGTGGGAGCTATTTCCAGCCGGTGAGATTCGACGTCCAAAAGCTTGTCCCGGGGCAGACGTCGGTCACGCTGGTGCGCGATGGCAAACCGCAACCACTCTCCCTCTTGGAAGACATGTTGGTTAGCGCCAGCGTCCCCCAGCCGCGGCAGATCTCGGCGCTTCTGGTCTTTATTGGCTACGGCCTCCATATCCCTGAGGCAAAGTTTGACGACTTCAAGGGCGAAGACCTGAAAGGCAAGATTATCGTCTACCTGAATGGTGGACCGGCTGATATCTCCGGGCCGCTGAAATCCAATGCGCGCGCGGGCGAAGAGTTCTGGAAGACAGCGGAAGCGGCGGGGGCGGTCGGACGGATCTCCATCGCGAATCCCAAATCCATGGACATTCCGTGGGCGCGCTCGGTCGCTAATGCCACGGGAATGGGCATGTGGCTCTCTGACCCAGTCCAGCAGGACGTGAAGTCTCCGAAGTTTTCCGCCGCATTCAATCCCGCGCGCGCGGATCTGCTGCTCGCGGGCACGGGACACACCATGGCAGAACTGCTGGCCTTGGCCGACGCGGGCAAGCCGCTTCCCCACTTCGCTATTCCCGGCACCATGGAAGCCAAGATCACCGGTGTGATCACCCATGTGGATTCCATGAATGTGGTGGGGATTTTGCCCGGCGCCGACCGCAGACTGAAAAGCGAATACATAGTGCTTTCCGCGCATCTCGACCATCTGGGCAAACGTACTCCACGCGGGGGCGAAACCGGGGGCGACACCATATTCAACGGTGCCATGGACGACGCCTCCGGCATCGCCACCATCCTCGAGGTCGCGCGCGCCCTGCATGATTCCCGCACCAAGCTGAAGCGTTCCGTCATTTTTCTCGCCGTGACGGCGGAGGAAAAAGGGCTCTTAGGCTCCCGCTACTACGCCGCCCATCCAACGGTGCCGCAGCCATCCATCGTCGCCGATATCAACATTGATATGTTCCTTCCCTTGCATCCGCTGCGGGTTCTTACCATTCAAGGACTGGAAGAATCTACGCTTGGCGACGACGTTCGCAAGGTGGCTGCGAAAATCAATGTTGGCGTCCAAAAAGATCCCGAGCCCGATCGCAACGCATTCATCCGCAGCGATCAGTACAGTTTTATTCGCACCGGAATTCCGGCTCTCGCCTTCAAATTCGGCTTTGCGCCCGGCTCACCCGAAGAAAAACTCCAGAAAGACTGGCGCACGCAGCGCTATCACGCCCTCTCGGACGACTTGCAGCAGCCCATCGACCTGGAAGGTGCGGGCCGCTTCAACTGGTTGCTCACCGGGCTGACGCAGTCCGTCGCGAACAATCCCCAGCGCCCCCAATGGAAAGAGAGCAGCTTCTTCCGGCGCTTCGCGCAGAAAAATTGATGTACATCACCGTTGACGGGTACATTGCGTCCGCACTAACATGCGCGCAGTATGTCCACTACAACTCTGCCCATCCTCGACGCCTCGGCGTCCATCATCCGGCCGGTCGCGGCCCCGGAACGCGTCCACACCATCGACCTGCTCCGCGGATGGGCGCTCTTCGGCATCCTCATGGTCAACATGGAAATCTTCGCCTGGCCCTTGAGTTTCATGTTCTTTCCTCAGACCTGGTCGAACCCCTGGGACACCGCCATGGAGAATGCAGTGAGGATCTTTGCCCAAGGCAAGTTCTATACGCTTTTCTCCACACTCTTCGGCCTGGGCTTCAGCTTCTTCCTGTTAAAAGGAGAGCGCGCCGGCATGAGCGCGCTGGGGACGTACGCCCGCCGCATCCTGGTGCTGCTGGCCATCGGCGCCATCCACGCCTACCTCATCTGGATGGGCGACATCCTCTTCGTCTACGCGCTGGTCGCGTGGCCGCTGCTGCTCTTCCGTAAAGCCAAACCAAAGACGCTGCTCATCTGGGCGTCCATCCTCCTGCTGTCATCGGTCTTCATGATGCTTGCCGGCGCGATCGCCAAGGCTACCGACGCCAAGGCCGCGGCGAAGATCCAAAAGGATTCGCAAGAGAATACGGCACGGTTCAACCGCATGGCGGAGTCGGCCTTTCGCGTCTATCCCTCCGGCACCTTTGCGGAAGTCACCCGCCAGCGTGCCTGGGAATTTAATTCCGTGTTCGGCTTCATGGTCTTTTTCGCACCCGGCATCCTGGCCATGTTCCTGATGGGCCTGTACATCGGACGCAAAGGGTATCTCCACCATGCGGCCCAACATCTTCCGCTCTTCCGTAAGGTGATGATCGGGGGCGCGCTCATCGGGATCCCCGCCAGCATTTACGCCGACTGGGCCAGGCATGGTACTGACATGATGGGACCATCGTTCACCGGGGCGGGCATCGCCGCCGCTGGCGCCTTCGGTAATCCGGCGTTGAGCTATGCCTACGCGGCGGCGCTGGTGCTGCTTTATCACCGGACGGGTTGGGCGGCGCGCCTGCATCCTGTGGTCTGCGCCGGACGCATGGCTCTTACCAATTACCTGATGCAGTCCCTCATCTGCACGTTCATCTTCTACAGCCACGGACTCGGAAAATACGGCAAGATCGGCCCCGCGTATCTGCCCTTGATCGTCGTCGCCATCTATGCCGTGGAACTAATGTGGAGCCCGTGGTGGCTGCAGCGCTTCCAGTTCGGCCCGGCGGAGTGGCTCTGGCGCACCCTGACCTACGGCAAGGCGCAACCCATGCGGATCACGCCTGGCTCAGCGGCGGTGGCCTGAGGTCGTTTATCCCCAGATGAACTCCCGGTTCTATAATCGAATCTGAGTGAACCTTCCCAACTACCTCACGCTCAGCCGAATCGCCAGCGTCCCGGTACTCATCTGGCTGCTTTCTCCCAAGCTGCCATGGTTCGCGGAGCTGTTGGGCATGGACTTTCTGCTGCGCCCCGGGATGCCGGAGATATTGGCCGCGGGTCTCTTCATCCTGGCCTCCATCACCGACGGGCTCGATGGCTATCTCGCCCGCCGCCGCAACCAGGTCACCACGCTCGGCATGCTACTGGATCCGCTCGCCGACAAACTGATGGTCGCCGGCACTTTTATCGCGTTGGTGCAGTTCAATCCCAACATCGTGCCCGCCTGGATCGCGGTGCTGGTGATCGCCCGCGAATTCCTGGTCAGTGGTTTGCGCTCCATCGCCTCGTCCGAGGGCTTCACCATCGAGGCCAGCGACTTGGGTAAATTCAAGATGGTGGTACAGATCGTGGCCATCGTGGCCGCCATCCTTCACCATCGATGGGTCACGCTGGAGTTCGGTTTCTTCCACATGGATGTGGAGATCATCGCGCGCACGGCCATGTGGTTCATGGTGGGCATCTCGTTGACCTCGGCCGCCGACTACTTCATCGCCTTCTGGCAGAAGATCGATCGCAGCGTGCAGAAGACGCAGCGCCGTCCGTTCGTGCTCAGCCGCCGCAAACGAGCGGCTGCGGAAACGCCGGCTGTCGTCCCCGAAAAAGCCGAGTGACTCCGCGCCATAAAAAAGGCCTCCGTCACCGGAGGCCTTTTTTAGTTAAGTTAACACTTACGGCATGGTCGCCCCCGCGGGCACGAACCATACGTTCACCGTGCGGCCGCCGGGGCCGCCATCGCGCACCTGGATGCGCGAACCGTCGATGCCCTTGTCCCGCGTGAGATAGTTCTTCGCATTGCCGGCGCGCGCGCTACCCAGCCGGGCAGCTTCGCCCGTGGCCACGTGTCCCACCAGCACTACCTGGCTACCCGCTTCGCGTTGCAGGCGGAGCGCCACGTCGTCCAGCAGCGCCTTGGCGCGGTTGTCCACGTAAGCGCTGTTGGCCTTGAATACCAGGTCGCCCAGGTTGGCAGCTCCCGCCGCCGGCGCCGCCGCTTCAATGTTCACCTGCGTCACGGCCGTAGCGCTGAGATTGCGGTCATCCATGGCGGTGGCCAGTACCATGGCCGGACCCGGAGCCACGTTCGCTGTGTCGAGCACCGCTGAATCCTCGCGCGGAGCCAGGGTGCCCTTGTCGACCGAGAACGTGATGCTCACCGGACGCTGATCCGGACTCATCGCCTGGCAGCGGATGGTCGAGCTCTCGCCCACCTGCACGGTTGCCGGTGAAGCCGAACACGTGATCTGCGGCGGATTCATCACCGCCGCCGCGGCCGGAGGCAGCGGAGGCAGTTCTTCCATCATCTCCACGCCATCGCCCACCTGCACTTGCTCCAGGCTGCGCGTGATCATCGCCGTGGCGGTGCTGGGCGTGACCGAAAGAATGATCATCTCGCCGATCGCGCGGCGCGGGAATTCCGATACCCGCTTGGCCGGGAACAGCTTGTGGTCCTGGATCTCCAGGTCCGTTACGGTCGCCTTGAACAAAGCGTTGTCGTTCACGTCCGCCTGCAGCGATGGATAGGTGCGGGTCGCCCGGAAGTAGTCGCCCACCTTCAAGCCTTTGTTGGCGCCGATGTTCAGGTAGATCTTGTCCTTGGAGGCCGCGATCATCGTGCTTTCTTTCGCGCCGATCACCCGCCCCGTCACCATTCCGTTGGGTGAAGCGAAGCGATCGAACGGTACCGTCCGCCGGAATGCCGGACGCTCTTTCTCTTGCCACGGCTGGGTGAAGTCACCTACGGTGAAGGCGTCGCAGCTGAATTCCACCAGCGCGATGCCGATGTTCTTGTCCACCTTGATCACGCGCACGCGTCCCAGTTCGGAATACAGCGTGCCCGCCAACTTGAGGGTCTTCTTTTGCCCTATATACGGTTCGTAGGCATTGGTATCGCGGACGTGGCGCAGCACCGCGTACTGCTGATCCACCGCATAGCCGCCGCCCGTCAGATACACGTAATCGCGATCAGCGAAGCGCGCCTGGAAGGGCGTCTCCCAGCCGCCGGCGATGGTAGACGTCTTGGCCAAGGGCTGCGGCGCCACAAAGCCCGCGCAATAAAGATCGGAGTCCGTCGGCGCATCCACCTTTTCCACCAGGTTGGTGCGCGCTATATCCTGGCCGCTTACCGTGGGGCGAGGCTGCGCGGCCGGTTCCTGACCGTACGCCAGGGACACAACGCTGGCCAGCAACAGCAAACACTTCAAGCCCGTCTTCATCATGATTCCTCCAAAAGTCCGGCGCAGACTGCGCACCGTTGCCCACCCAGGTCTTAACCTCGCGAATGGTACCGCGTCGCCCCCGAGGGACACACACTTCCGCTTGGAAACTAGCAAAGCCCATTGGTGGGGTCAAGCAGAAGCTTGTTAACCACTGCGGTACGGGTGGAAACCAAAGTCCTTGTCCCGTGCAGAGTTGCGGGTTGCATCGTGAGGCCGTCGGCTGTATATTCGCGCCTGATTCTCCGGCCAAAAGGGACGATGAACACCATTTCCGTCATGACGACCCTGCGTATGCTGCGCCAGCGATTGCCGCGCGTGTGCGTCCCTGTCTTTGGCAAAAATCCCGCGGAAATGGTGGACAAAGCCGAACTCATCGCCCGGGATAACCCCTTTATTGAGTTCAGGTTAGACTACCTGGCCCAGCCCGCGTTGCTGTTGCCGAAGCTCAAGGCATTTCTGGAATATAACCCCCATGTGACCCTCATCGCTACCTGCCGCCGGGTGAAGAGTGGAGGCAAATTCAAGGGGTCCCTGGCGGCCCAAATGGACATCCTCAGCAAGGCCGCAGCCCTCGGCTGCCACATGGTGGACGTCGACCTGGAAAGCGCTGTCCAGCTCAAAACTTCCGATTGGAACAAGCTGAAGAAAAATGCCGCCGTCATCCTCTCCTTCCATGATTTTCGCGGCACCCGCAAGCTGGAAGAGACCTTCAAAAAGATGGAAGCCTTCCCCGCCGACTTCATCAAGATCGTGACCACGGCCAGATCGCTTTATGACAACGTAGTCCTGATGAAGTTCCTCGAAACCAACAGTGACCAGCGCCATATGATCGCCAGTTGCATGGGTGAACAAGGCATCATCAGCCGGCTGCTGGCCGTACGCGCGGGCAGCGTCTTCACTTTTGGCGCTGCCAGCGCCGGTGAAGAGACCGCACCCGGACAGATCGCTCATCGCACCCTGCGTGACACCTATCGCATCGATCAAGTGGACGCAGCAACGCGCGTCTACGGTGTGGCCGGCGATCCTATCTCCCATTCGCTCTCGCCGCTGATGATGAACACTGCCTTCCGCCGTGAGAACCTCAATGCCGTTTACCTCGCGCTGCACGCCAAAACGCTGGCTGACCTGATGGCGTGCGTGCGCGACATTCCCATCCACGGGCTCAGCATCACCATGCCGTATAAGGAATCCATCTTGCGGCTGCTGGACAAGACGGAGCCCATCGCGGCCAAGATCGGCGCCGGCAATACCGTCATCCGCTCCCAAGACGGCAAACTCTACGGCTTCAATACCGATGTCGCCGGAGTCATCCGGCCGCTGGAGCAGCGCATGAGCATCTCCGGATCGAGATTCTTAGTGCTCGGCGCGGGTGGTGCGGCGCGCGCCGCCGTCTTCGGGCTCAAAGAACGCGGTGGCGATGTCTACATCATGAATCGCACCACTGTCACCGGACAAAAACTTGCGCGACAGGCGCACGCCAAGTTCATCAAGCGGACTCAACTGGCGAAGCTAGGCACTTTCGACGCCGTCATCAATGCGACTCCGGTGGGTATGGATCGAAGCAGTATGGATAACGGCAAAGCCGCCGACGACAAGCCCATGCTCTCTGACAAAGAGTTGAATGCGCGCTACGTCTTCGAGATGGTGTACTCGCCCATGGAGACGCGTTTCACCAAGATGGCGCGCGCCAAGGGCATCCACGTGATCCCCGGCATCGAGATGTTCGTTCACCAGGGCGCCCGCCAATTCGAGATCTGGACCGGCAAGCCCGCACCGTTTGAAGAAATGCTGCGCGTGGTGCGCCACGCACTGGAACAAAGGGCCCAGGCGCAAGCCAAAACGAACGGCGCGTAGGGACGCAGAAAGGTGGCACAGGCTCTCAGCCTGTGCGGGGCTGCTGTTGCTTCGTGTGGCACCGTCGTCCTCGGCGGCGTGTCCGCGGCGGTGCGCCCCCACCATTCTCCCAACCTTGTCATCCTGAGCGCCTTCGTATGGCGCGAAGGACCTTGCGTTTGATTTTGACCTTGTGGCACCAGGCTCTCAGCCTGTGCGCATCCGACTTCGCTCTTGCTTTCGAAGGGGCACGGCTTCAGCCGTGCCAAAAAGTTCAGCGCGGAGCGCCGTACCACGCTGCCGCAGGCTCGCTCGACAAGCAACCCGTACCTTTGAACCCCGACTTTCCGAGATTTGATGTGGGCTTCGACGAAACTACTGCACCAACTGAGGATTCGTCGTTACCCAAGCGTGGAAATCTCCGACCGGCGGGTGGCCCACGTAAGCCACATCTTCATGAAGACATCCTCTACCTAAAGGAATGTTTAGGGGTGCCCCACTCGAGCGCAGCT
>JBKKBM010000072.1:0-2582 GCA_046714215.1 Terriglobales bacterium
AACGCGCGCAAGATGATGGGCAAGACCGTGGACGTTTCCGTCACGTCGGTGCTGCAGACCACGGCGGGCAAGATGATCTTCGGCAAATTCGATGAACGCGTCGGCGCAGTGGGCCCGCGCGTGGACCCGAAATCCGACCGCAAGAACACGCCGATACCTATTGAGCGCACGGAATAGTTTTTTCTTTCTTCTTGCCTATGGTCCGTTATCTGTTGGCCGGATTACTCGTGGGACTAGTGCTGGCCTATACCGGCCTCTCCATGCAAGCTTACCGGCCCGGAACGTTGCTGCCGCAGGCGCTATTTTTCGGCCCGTGGGTCGGCGTCTTCAGCATGGTGGAGCGGCCGCTGCGCCGCTACGGTTACTGGGTCTACCTGAGCACGCCGCTGCTCTACGTCTTCTACGCCTTCATCCTCAGATTCACCGAAAAGCGCGCCCGCCTGACCATGGCGACGCTCTTCCTTTTTCTCTTTCACTATGGCGGCGTGGTCTTCAGCGCGCAGATGGTGAACCTGGGCGCAGGCGAGCCCCGACGCTTCCTGCTGGTCATGAAAGCCCACGGCTTCGTGATGGCGCTGGGCTTCGCCACGTTCATCACGGCGAATGTGATCGCCATCATCAAGGGGTGGATCGCCCGGGATTGATTTCTTAAGTAGTGAAATGTTCCCAGCCTCTTACTTCCAGTTTCCGCAGGTTGCTGGCGCAGTCGGTGAGCAAAACTTTCTTCTCTGACGTGACCCAGCCGATCTCCGTTACGGGCACCCCCGCAATCTCGACCGGAACCTTCGCAGACTTCTTGGCCGTGAACAGCAGTTCGTAATCTTCGCCGCCATGCAGCGCGTCTTCCGTGTGTGCTGAAGGCGCAACAGGCAATAGGAGTTCATTCACCACCGCGCCCACCCCACTCTCCATACAAATATGCGCCAGATCAGTTGAAAGTCCATCGCTCACATCGATCATCGCCGTGGCCAGTTTGTTTTGACGCAAAAACTTTGCCACCTGGAGCCGCGGTTCGGGGAAGAAGTGCCCGTGGTGCTGCTTCGCCTTCGGACGCACCCGTTCACCGGCAAACATCCGCTTCAGGGTCGCGGCCGAGCCGCCGATCGCGCCCGTCACATAGATAACGTCGCCTGGGCGTGCTCCGGAACGTTTCACGGCGGTGCCCTGAGGAAGACTGCCGACGACCATCACGTCAGCCAGGATTCCTAACCGCGATTCGGCGATGTCGCCACCGGCCAGCACCGTCTTGGTGCGGCGAGCCAAAGCGAGGAAGCCCTTCAGGAAGCCATCCACCCACTTCTGCGGCAGGTCGTTCTTCAGCAAATCGTTTTTCAGCAAATCATGGGGCAAAGCCAATGACAGGAACGCCGCGACCGGTTCGCCACCCATGGCGGCAATGTCGCTCAAGCCCCGGCAGAGGCAGCGGTGGCCGACCGATTCCGGCGAATGCCACTCCCGGCGGAAGTGAGTGCCTTCCAGGCTGAAATCCGTGGTGACCAGCACCTCATGTCCCGATCTGGGACGCAGCACCGCGCAGTCGTCGCCGATGCCGAGGCGCACCGAACTCTTGGTACTGGATCCAGCCGTCGTCATTCCGCGAATCCGGCGAATGATCTCTTTTTCTGGGAGAGGCACGGCAGGATGGTAGCATCCGCTGGCCGGTAGCCCGGAAACGGTTACGAAAGTCCCAGGTAAGGTATAATGGTTACCAACCAGTAAAGCCAACATTCGTAACTACTTGGACATATCTTCTTTGGTTGACAGGCCCAAATCGGCTCTGTTACCGTTTCCAAGCATTCCACAGATTTATCTGGCCCTGTACGAGGCCCGGCTCCGGAAATCGATCCTTAGCAAGTGGGAGGACGACTTCCAGGCCACGGTTTGGGTACCCCCACACTAGTCCTGCACTCCCAAGGCGGGATTGGACAGTCACAGACCGTAGACGGGCTGACCTGTAGTAGGCAATTTTGTATTTAAAAAACGGTTAAGGCGGAGCATTTCTCTTTGCGGAAGCGCTACTACATCATGTTTGTGGCCCGGGATTCTGACGGCCAGCTGTTGAAGATCCCCATTCCGCTGCACTACCTCTACGTCTTCGTGGCGGGCGCGGTCATTGGGATGTTCACCATCACGGGCATGGCCGGCTCCTACACCCGGATGCTGATGAAGACGCTTCGCTTCAACGAACTGCGCAACGAGCAGGCCGTGTTGAAAAAGAACTACAACACCCTCGAGCAAGTAGCCAAAGAGAAAGAGATCCAAGTCGCGTCGCTCGGCAGCCTGGCCAGCGAGGTGTCCGCGCTGTACGGATTGAAGTCCGAGTCGGTGTTGTTACAGCGCTCCGCTGTCAATGAGATGGGCGAAGAGCGCTTTACCACCTCACTCGATCATTTCTATGCGCTGAAGACCTCAGCCATGTCGGGCGTCGCCACCATGGCCGTTGGCTTTGGCACGCGCAACGCCACTCTCAGCGATTGGGTTCGGCTGGCGGCCGCGCCCACCCTATGGCCCATCCAGGGACGCATCATGAGTTCCTTCGGGGAGCGCGACGATCCCTTCAACGGGGAAGGCGCCTTCCATCG
>JBKKBM010000073.1:0-21455 GCA_046714215.1 Terriglobales bacterium
AGGACGACAAAGTCATCCTGCAGTAAAGAGGTCAACGCAGGCGCCCCTGGGGCGCTCCCTAAAAGCGCCTGCCGGAAAAACAGCCGCCAGGCGCTTCTTAACTTGTTTGGGAGAATCAATGCACCGCAAATTCTTAGTCCCGGTTTCCTTGGTCGTCGCTTCCTTCTTTTCCCTCACGCTGTTGCCTGCTTCCGCCAGCGACCCGCTGCCCCCGGCCGCCGAAGTACTGACCAAGGCTATCGCCCGCGCCAAGTGGGCGAATGAAAACAAGCTCGATGAAGGCTGGGCTTCCACCCGGCGCAGCATCGACCAGAAGCTGAATAAGGAAGGCGTGGTGGAAGTGACCACGGAACGGCTGAGCCAACCGGTACTTGTCCAGGGCAAAGTTTACAACCGGCTGGTCGCCAAGAACAGTAAGCCCCTCGGCGGCGACGACCTCAAGAAGGAGGCCGAGCGGGAAAAGAAGTTTCGCGAAGCCATCGCCAAGGCTAAAAAGGCCGGCTCTGCCGACGATGACGACGTCGAACTCGATGCCGACCTCATCGCGCGCTATCACTTCACCGTCATCAAGCGGGAGTCCGTGGCCGAGCGCAACGCCTTTCTCCTGACGTTCCTACCCCGTCCTGGGGTGAATTTGCCGGAAAAGAAGCGCATGGATCGCGTTCTCAATCGGCTGGAAGGCCGGGTCTGGATCGATAGCGAGAATTATTCCCTGCTCAAGGTGGACATGCATCTCACCGAGCCCACCACCTTGATGGCGGGCTTGGGCAGCATCCGCAGCCTAGACTTTCTTTTGGAACTCACGCAGGTGGCCCCGGATGTCCTAGTCCCTAAAGAGATCGTGATGGCCTTCGAAGGACGCCAACTATTTCGTTCGGTGCGCGTCAAACAGAGAGGCTATTTCAGCGACTATCGCAAAATCTCAGAACTGGCGGAAGCCAAGTAACCTAAGAATCTGCAAGACTAAAAAGGAGTGGTTATGACGACAAGACTCACCCGGCCCGCTTTCATCTTATGTGCGCTCACGATCCTGGCAACTTTGCCCGCGGCTTCAGCGGCTGACGCGCGCGGCAGCTTCACCAAGACCCTCACGGTCGCTGGACAGGCGGAGCTGGACGTCAGCACCGGCTCCGGCAACATCACCGTCACCAGCGGCAGCGGTAACACCGTGACCATCCGCGCCACCATCACCGCCAACGACCGCTGGTTCGGCGGCGAGAGCATTTCCGCCGCGGAGAAGGTCAAGCGCCTGGAAAGCAATCCGCCGGTGGAGCAGAACGGGAACATCATCACCGTAGGCAAGATCGCCGACCGCGAGCTCCGCAACAACGTCTCCATCACCTATGACATCACCGTGCCCGCGGCCTCCAAGGTCCGGGCGCAGACTGGCTCAGGTGATGCCTTCATCACCGGCGTCAACGGTACGGTCAAACTCAGCACCGGCTCCGGTAACGTCACCGCCAAGGACATCGGCGACGAAGCCCGGGTCAGCACCGGCTCCGGCGACATCCGGCTCGACGGCGTCAAAGGACGCGTGTACGCCAGCGCCGGCAGCGGCAACGTGCAGGCCTATGGCGTGGCCGGCGGCTTCTTCGGTGAGACCGGCAGCGGCGACATCACCTACGAGCAGACCTCGCCCGGCAGCGTGACCGCCAAGACCGGCTCGGGCAACATCAAGCTGCGCAACGTTAAAGGCGGCGTGGAGGCCCACACCGGCAGCGGCGACATCGATGCCGATGGCGATGTCAAAGCTGACTGGCAGGCTCACTCCGGCTCCGGCAACATCAGCCTGCGTCTACCGAAAGACGCAGCCTTCGATCTGGACGCCCGCAGCTCTTCCGGCAGCATCTCCGTGGGCCATCCCGTCACCTCGCAGGGAGTGGTGAAGCGGAATCGCATTCAGGGCAAGGTGGGCGCCGGCGGCGTGCTGGTCTCACTGGAATCCGGCTCCGGCGACATTCGTATCCAATAGCTGGCAATGGCTTCGATCAAACTTTTTGTCAAAACAATGGCCTCACGGGACTTCAATCTCCGTGAGGCCATTTTCTGCACGTCTACGCTGGTCAACTTCCAAACCCACCACAAAGCCACAAGAGAATAAGGAAGAATCTAGAAGTCGACTCTGAGCCCCCGTTTAACCATGTTTGCAAAATTCGCTGCTTGTTTTGATAAACTTCGCTGCCTCACGCAGCCGTCTTAGATTTTCTTGTGTGATTTTCTTTCGCGTGTTTCGAAGGGAACGTTTTCTTCTCTCGCTTTGGGTCTTCTCTCGCTTTGGTTTTTTATTTGTGTAGCTTTGTGTTCTTTGTGGCTTTGTGGTGGGTTTGGAATTTGATTCCGGGTTTGCTTCTCAATTACTCAATTACCCGATTACAATTTTCCTCTCGTCTCCACCCCGGTGCTCGATGGCGATCTCGACATCCCTGCCTTCGCGGAAGCGCTCGAACTTCTCTCCCCACTCGATCAGCAGCACACTGTTGGCTTCCATCAAGTCATCGAGGGCCAGGGTATCGAGCTCACGCGCCGTATCGATGCGATAAAGGTCGATGTGGAAGACATTCACCTGAGGTCCGCGATATTCGTGGATCAACGTGAACGTGGGGCTGGTGACATCGTCCTGGGCGGCGGCGGAAAAGCCTTCCGCGATGCCCTTCACCATTGTCGTCTTGCCCGCGCCCAGGTCGCCGCGCAAGACCACGACCTTTGGGGGCGCGAGACTGGCCGCCAACTTCCGCCCGATGGCGACGGTCTCCTCGGCTGAATGCGAATCGAATTCCTGCTGCGCCGTGCGAGCGCTCATCCTGCCTGCGCTCCCGTATTCGCCGCGCCGGCATCGGAAGCTCCGGCGCCCCCAGCCGCGACTCCCTCTTCCTCCAGCGCTGCCTGCGTGTGCAGCACGGCATGCGGCAGTGCCATCAGCAGGTCGGTGGCCGTCATGGAGATCTCGCCCATCTCATCGCGGGCGATGTCGCCCGCCAATCCGTGGAGATACACCGCCGCGATCACCGCCTCAGCCGGCTTGTCTCTATGCTGGGCCAGCATCGCGGCGATCATTCCGGTCAGCATGTCACCCGTGCCGCCGGTCGCCATGCCCGGATTGCCCGTGGTGTTCACCCATAACTTCCCGCTGGGCTCGGCCACCAGGGTATGCCGTCCCTTGAGCACCACGTAACAATGATGGTCCACCGCAAACGTGCGCGCGATCCCCATCCGGTCCGCCTGCACTTTTTCCGCGGAGATCCCCAGCAGCCTGCCCATCTCGCCGGGATGCGGCGTCAACACCAGCACGCGGTCCAGGTTACGCATATTTAATTCCTGGATGCGGCCTTCGTAGGCGTTCAGTCCATCCGCGTCGAGCACGGCGGGCATCTCCGTCTTATCGATCGCGGAGCGCGCGAACTGCGCCGCTTCTTTGTCGCGGGAGAGTCCCGGACCGATGGCGATTGCGTCTTTTCCGCTTACGATCCCCGCCTTGCGCAAGGCCTCCAACCCCAGGATGGAAAATCCACCCGCCTCGTTCTCCATCATCGCCGCAGTCATCAGTTCGGGTGAAAAGCTGGCAATCGTCGGCTGCACGGACTTGGGCGAGGCCACGGTCACCAGTGCCGCGCCACACCGCAGCGCAGCCATACCCGCCATCGCCGGCGCTCCCGCCTTGCCCGGCGCCCCGCCCAGCACCAGCACATGACCGAAGTCGCCCTTATGCGCGTCGAGCTTCCGCGGCGCCAGCACCTGTGCCAGATCTGCAGGCCTGATGTGATGAAAATCCTGCTGGGAGTGCTTGCCGATAAGCTCGTCCGTGGATCCGATGCCCCGCACGATGGTCGCAACCTCACCAAACTGAAATACATGCGCCGGCTTCAACGCGGTAAAGGTGACGATCGACGACGCCTTCACCACGGGACTTCCCGCTACCGCGCTGCGCGCATCCGCATCGGCGCCGGAAGGAATGTCCACCGCAACGATGGGGAGACCGGAATCATTCATCCGCTCCACCGCTGCGGCATAGAGTCCCTCCAGGGGCAGCCGCGCGCCCGTGCCCAGCAGCGCATCCACGATCAAGTCGTAGCCCGAGAGCTTGGGCAATTCTTTTTCTTTGTAGACAGCTGCGGGCGGCTCGTCCAGGCGTGCAAAAGTCTCCGCCGCGTCGCCCTTCAGCTCTTCCGGCCGCGCCAGTAGGAAGGCTTTTACTTTCTTCCCCTCCTTGGCTAGGCGGCGCGCCACCACGAAGCCGTCGCCACCGTTGTTTCCCTTGCCGCACAGCACGCAGATGCGCTCGGCAGAGGGATAGTCCGTCCGGATCTGGTCGGCCACCGCCTTGCCCGCGTTCTCCATAAGTTGGAGGAACGGTACTCCGACCGCAGCCGTTGCTGCGTCGATGGCGCGCATCTCCGCCGCCGTTACGATCCTCATGCAGGTTTACCTGACGCCACGCCCTCCAGCATCGGCATCTTGACCGCCTCGCCCATCACGATCAGGTTGTCGCCCGCGCCGATGGGTTCGTTGGCCGTAGGATTGAAGCACGGACGCCCATCCGCCCGCTTGATCGCCAGGATCATGATCCCCATGTCGCGATGAATGTAGGACGAACCCACCGTGGTCCCCGCCAGCCGGGAGCGCGCGTCCACCAGGATCTCTTCGATCACCATCTCTTCATGGATGTCGCGGTCTACGGCAATGTCCAGGAAATCGACCACATGCGGGCGCAGAAAGCTCTGGGCCACGCGATGTCCCGCGGATTTATACGGCGAGATCACCGAATCCGCCCCGGCGGTCTTCAAATGCTTTTCCGCGCCTTCCTCGCTGGCCCGGGCAATGATCTTTAGTTTGGGATTCAGTGCGCGCGCCGTGAGCACGATGTAAATGTTGGTCGCGTCGGTCGTAGTGGCGGCCACCAGCCCTGCCGCGCGCTCGATCCCGGCCTGGCGCAGCACCTTTTCCTGGGTAGCGTCGCCCTCCAGCAGCAGCCACTCGGTCGGCTCTTCTTCCAGCCGTTTGCGATCTGCTTCTATCACCACGAACGGAACCGGCTTGCGCGCCAGTTCGCGCCCTGCGCTGTGCCCCACCCGGCCCGCTCCACACAGGATGTAGTGCCCGCTGAGTTTCTCGATCTCACGCTGCATTCTTTTTGTCCCAAACACCTTTTCGAGCTCGAATTCTAGCAGGGTCTGGGTCAGCGTTCCGATGGTGAAGAACACACTCCCCACCCCGAAGACCATCAGAAAGAGGTTGAAGGTCCTTCCCGCCTGCGAGAGTTCATGCACTTCGCGATAGCCCACCGTGGCCATCGTCATCACCACCATGTAGACGGAGTCGAACCAACTCCACCCTTCGATGATGCGAAAGCCCACCACGCCCATCAGCGCGATGAATACCAGTACCACCAGCATGGATTGCAGGTGACGTAGCGCGGATTGTTGGCGCAAGGCTTTCATGGTCTCGCGGGAATTGTATCAACACGGAAAAATAAAGGCCCTCCGCGTCCGGAGGGCCTAAGCAAAACACACCCGTTACTTTGCCAGCGCCTTTTGCACGTAGCTGTGGCTTCTTCCGTAGGCGAGGTAGATCAACATTCCAAAAGCCAGCCAGATGGCCAGGCGGATCCAGGTCACAGCGGGCAGGTTGAGCATCAGGTAGGTGCATGCGATGATGCCAAGGATGGGCACGAGCGGCACCAGAGGCGTCTTGAAGGGACGCTCCAAGTCCGGCCTTCGCACTCTTAGTACCCAAACACCGGCGCAGACGATAACGAACGCAAACAACGTGCCAATGCTGACCAGATGGCCTAGTTCACTTATGGGAAGGACGGCCGGTAAGATCGCGACCGGCAATCCGATCACGATGTTGGTGATCCATGGGGTGCGGAACTTCGGATGCACAGCGCTCGCCCACTTCGGCAAGAGCCCATCACGCGACATGGAGTAGAAGACCCGGGACTGGCCCAGCAACATGACCAGCATCACCGTGCCGAGGCCGAAGATGGCTCCACCCTTGACCAGCAGCGACGCCGCATTCAGTTCCCGCCCGCCCATGTTGAAGCGCAACCAGGCCGGGTTAGCGACGTCGATGCCTACGGCGACCGGGTCAGGAACATTCAGCTTGGTGTAGTGGACCATGCCGGTGAGCAAGCCGGAGACGGCAATATAGAGGATGGTGCAGATGACCAGCGAGCCGAGAATGCCGATGGGCATATCCCGCTGGGGATTCTTGGCCTCTTGCGCCGCAGTGGAGACGGCGTCGAAACCGATGTAGGCGAAGAAGACAACCGCGGCTGCGGCCGCGATGCCGTTAAATCCAAACTCACCTTTGCCCGTGGATTCAGGAATGAAAGGCGTCCAGTTCGCTTGCGCGACTCCGGGGTTCTTCAACACATAGGCCAGCGCGATGCCGATGAAGATAAGCACGATGGTGACCTTGATGATCACGACCGCCGAGTTCAAATTGGCCGACTCGCGAATGCCCTTGATCAACACAGCCGTGACCAGCAGGATGACGATGAAGGCCACCAGGTTGAACATGCCGGTCGCCTGCTGCAAGCCCGATGGGTCTATCCCGGAAGGCAAGCTGCTGAGAGCCATCCAGCGTTCGTTGTAGAAAACCAGCTGGGTTCCCGGCGTCGCCGTTAATTGCGGCGGGATGTGAATGCCGAAGTCCTGCAGAAAGCTGACAAAGTATCCGCTCCAGCCAGAGGCGACGGTGGCGGCCCCGAGCGCATATTCCAGCACCAGGTCCCATCCGATGATCCAGGCAAAGACTTCCCCCAGAGTCGCATAACCGTAAGTGTAGGCGGAGCCGGCGATGGGGATAAGTGACGCGAACTCCGCGTAGCAGAGTCCGGCGAAGGCACAGGCCAATCCGGCCAGCACGAAGGACAGGACGATCGCGGGGCCGGCATGCTGGGCGGCGGCTTGTCCGGTGAGGACGAAAATACCCGCGCCAATAATGGCTCCGATGCCCAACGTTACCAGATTCACGGGGCCCAGGACCCGCTTCAGACTATGTTCGCCGGTATCCTTGGCCTCTTCCATCAGCAGGTTCAGAGGCTTGGTAGCCAGGTACTTGGCCATCTATTTCTCCTTTATCCATTCAGAATAGGATTGCTTCTCTTACGCTTCCGAGGTCGTGCGCTTGCGGCGCCACAGTAGGTATACCGGAATACCCAGTAGGACGATGATCAATCCTGGCCAAGTGTATTGCGGTTTGTACCGCAATAATACGACATCGATGAATAATGCCATAACGATGTAGATAGCGGGCAGCACGGGATAGCCTATCGCTTTGTACGGACGCGGCGCATCCGGGCGAGTTTGCCGCAAGACAAACAAGCCCACGATGGTCAGAATGTAAAACACCAGCACCGCGAAGATGATGTAGTCCAGCAATTGCCCGTAACTGCCCGAGAGGCACAGCAGGCACGTCCAGACACCTTGCACCACCAGCGACGTCACTGGCGTTTTGTGCGTCGGGTGTAGTTTGGCCACCGCCTTGAAGAAGAGCCCGTCCTTGGCCATGGCGTAGTAGACGCGCGCGCCCGCGAGGATCAGTCCGTTACAGCAGCCGAACGTTGAGATGAGGATGGCGATGGCCATCAGCGCTGCCCCGATGCTGCCAAACATCTGCTGCATCACCGCCGTACCCACCCGGTCTTCCGCCGCGAACTTGATGCCCCGCTCGAAGACGCTGCTCCCCGCCGCGCTGCCATCCAGCGGCAGTACGCTCAAGTACACAAAATTCGCGAGCACATACAAAAGGATGACGGCTCCGGTCCCTATCGCCAGCGACAGCGGCAGGTTCCGTTGCGGGTCCTTCACTTCACCGGCAGTGAAGGTCACGTTGTTCCAGGCGTCAGCAGAGAACAGCGACCCCACCTGCGAAACTGCCAGGATAGTCAGCACCCCGACCATGGCGGTGGGTCCGTCCACCCCGACCTGCACCGGGAATTGCGCGCTGAAAGAAAAATTCCGCCAGAAGTTGCCGAAGTTCGCGGCCACCGCCTCCGCATTCCGTCCCACCACAAATCCGATGGCCACCAATCCCAGCAGCGCCGACGTCTTCGCGATGGTAAAAATGTTCTGCACCATCGCACCCGTTCTCACGCCGAATACGTTGACCGCGGTCAGCAGGATGACGATCACGATCCCCGCCAGATTCTGTGTGTTCAGGCCCACATCCATGTTGCCCAACACCATGGGGCCGACTTCGATCGGAGGAACTTTGCCGAGGTGCAGGATCCAGTTCGTCGACGAGACGCTGGGAAAGAAGTAGCCAAGAAATTTCCCGAAGGCCACGCCCACCGCTGCGATCGTCCCCGTCTGGATCACCAGGAATAGCGTCCAGCCATAGAGGAAGCCCCAGAGGGGGCCGAGCGATTCGCGGAGGTAAATGTATTGCCCGCCTGCCTTGGGCATCATGGCAGCCAATTCGCCATAGGCCAGCGCCCCAACCACGGTCATGAAGCCCGTGACCAGCCATGCCGCGATCAGCAGCGCCGGCGAATCGGTCAAACGCGCAATGTCCGCCGACACAATGAAAATGCCCGACCCGATCATCGAGCCCATCACCAGCGTGGTTGCGCTGGTCAGGCCCAGGCCTTTGACCAGTTCAGGATCTTGAGTTCCTGCGGGATTTGTCGTCATAAGTGAGGATTCAGTGGTCGTTCGTTCCTTCAAGCGCGCTGCAAGCCATCCTTTTTACCCCAAAATCTGATTTATCCCAAATATCTCAGCGTCGTCACCCTAATATCCTGATAAATTCGGCTGCGGTCTTCCGTGGCGTCGGCAAAAGTTCGGCGATCACAGCGACGGCATCCGCCCCGGCGGCGATCACGTCTGTACAATTCGCCAACGTGATACCTCCGATCGCAACCAGCGGCTTGGTTGTCAGCGCCCGCGCTTGTCGCACTCCTTCCAGCCCGACCACGGGCTCGGGAGTCGTCTTTGACGCCGTCGCGAACACCGGCCCGATCGCGATGTAATCCACTGGCTGAGCATCGGCGGCGCTGACTTGCGCGCTGGTGTGCGTCGAAACACCGATGATCCGTGGCGGCTTACACAGCACCCGCGCGCCTCGCGGCGAAAGATCATCCTGGCCCAGATGGACGCCGTCAAAGCCCGCCGCCACCGCAAAATCCGGGCGGTCGTTCATGATCAATCGGATGGTTTGGTAGGACGCGGCCGCGCGCTTCAACGCCTGCGCTTCCGCCAGGATGATCTTCCCCAGTTGCGTCTTGTTCCGGTATTGCAGCAGCGTGGCGCCGCCCTGGAAAAGCTCTTCCGCAAACGCTGCAGCGGTCACCCCGGTTGGCAAACGACCGGCGTCCACAATGGCATAGAGCCGCGGAAGAAGAAGCAGAGGAAGAAGATGGATCAGCTACTCCTTGCCCGCAACCGCGCCGCGGACGGGGGTCTCACCCTCATCGCCCAGGTCAAGCTTTGAGAGGTCGATGGCTTGCGTCTCTTCGGGGTGTTCTGCATCCCGGTTCACGCCCTCCATCGAGAACGCCGGCACGCAGACGGCGATGTACTCCGCACCTTCCGGAAAGGGCGTCGAATAGCGGACCCACTCGCCCCGAGTGGTCACCACCGCTTGGCCGGCGCGCACATCGAGCGAGCCTTTTTCATGCTGCACCCGCAGCGTCCCTTGCAATACGACCGTGAATTCGTCGAACTCCGGGCGCTGTCCCGGCTCGATCCATCCTCCCGGGCTGTGCATGTGGGCCACGCTCAACCGCGTTTCCGCGGAATTGGCCCGTCCTATGAATTCATCAATCAGCTTCGGCTTGTTGCCGGCTGCTTCGATGCGTTTGGCTTGGTCAATCAGTCTTGGCATGGATGCGTCTCTCCCTCCCGCCGTTCGCCTACTACTGTTTTGCCGCTTTTTGCTTTTCCAGGAACCGTTCCATGAACTTAGTGTCAAACCGGCCCGCGCGGAAGTCTTCGTCCTGCATGATCTTCCGGTGCAGCGGGATGGTCGTATGGATCCCTTCCACGATGAACATATCCAGCGCTCGCGCCATGCGGCTGATCGCTTCTTCCCGGTCATTCCCATGGGTGATCAGCTTGGCGATCATGGAATCATAATAAGGAGGCACTACCCCTTCGGCATATTGGTTCGTGTCTACCCGAACGCCAGTGCCACCAGGGATGTTGAACGCATGGATCTTGCCCGCCGACGGGGTGAACTTCTCCGGATGCTCCGCGTTGATGCGGCATTCTATCGCATGGCCCCGCATCTCGATCTTCGCCGGCAGGATGTCCTTCAGCTTCGATCCGTTCGCGATCAGGATCTGGCTTTTCACTAGGTCGATCCCCGTCACCATCTCCGTCACCGGATGCTCCACCTGGATGCGCGTATTCATCTCGATGAAATGCAGGCTCTTGTCCTCATCCATCAGGAATTCGATGGTGCCGGCATTCTGGTATCCGATCTCACTCAAACACGCTTCCAGCTTGTCCCCGATGGACTTCCGCAACTCCGGTGTGATCTGCAGGGAGGGTGATTCCTCCAGCAACTTCTGGTGCCGCCGCTGGATGCTGCATTCCCGCTCGCCCAGGCTGACCACGTTGCCATGCTGGTCCGCCAATATCTGGAATTCGATGTGCCGGGGCTGTTCGATGAACTTTTCCATGTACAGTTCCCCGTTGCCGAATGCTCCCGCCGCTTCCGACGATGCCTGCTGATACATCCGGGGTAGCTCAGCTTCGCTGCGCACCACGCGCATGCCCCGGCCCCCACCTCCGGCCTTGGCTTTCAGGATCACGGGGAAGCCTACCTCCTTGGCCGCCTCCACCGCTTCTTCTTCGCTGGCAATGATTCCGTCAGACCCCGGCAGGATCGGCACGTTGGCTTTTTTCATCGCCTGCCGCGCTTTTTCCTTCTCCCCCATCAGCCGGATCACCTCCGGCGGTGGTCCGATGAACTTGATGTGCGAGGCCTGGCACACCTCGGCAAAGTTCGCATTCTCACTCAGCAACCCGTAGCCCGGATGGATGGCCTCGACGTTCGCGATCTCCGCCGCGCTGATCACCGCCGGGATGTTCAGATAACTTTCCGCCGAACGCGGCGGGCCGATGCAGATGGCCTCATCGGCAAAGCGCACGTGCAGTGAGTTGCGGTCAGCTTCACTGTAGACCGCCACCGTCTTCACGCCCAGTTCCTTACACGCGCAAATGATGCGCAGGGCTATCTCTCCACGGTTGGCGATCAGGATCTTTTTAAACATGGGATTTACACATGGAATGAGTCTCGAAACGGCCCACCGTCACTTGCGCGCGCGGATCGCGAACAGCGCTTGTCCGTATTCCACCGGCTGGCCATTGTTGACAAAGCGCTTCATGATCTCGCCGGAGACTTCTGCTTCAATCTCGTTCATCAGCTTCATCGCTTCAATGATGCAGAGCACCTGGCCTGCTTCCACCGTGTCGCCCACCTTGAAGAACGGGGGCGCTCCGGGTGAGCCAGATTCATAGAATGTTCCCACGATGGGCGACTTCGCCGTGTAGAGGTCCTCGTCCGCGGCGGTTGGTTCCTTCGGTGGGCCCGTGGGAGCTCCCGGCGCAGCGGACCCGGCCGCTGGCGCCACGGGCACCGGTGCGGCGACGGGCGCAGCCATGTAGCGCACCTCCGCCGCGGGTGCCGCCGCTTCGCTCGCCCGCTTCACCCGGACTTTCACATCGCCCCGCTCCAACTCGAACTCGGCGATGTCCTTCTCGATCAGGAATTCGATCAGTTCTTTCAGCTCTTTTTGATTCATCGAATAAGTCGGCCTTTAACACTTATAAAACGATCAGATCTTTGCCCGTCGGCGTAAGTACCTCACACCCACCAGGGGTCACTACCACCATATCTTCGATCCGGACTCCCCCGATCCCGGGAAGATACGCGCCCGGCTCCACGGTGATCACCATACCCGGCTCCAGCGTGGTGTCGCCAGGGATGGGCTTCTTGAGCTTCTTACCGCCCGCGCCCTTCGCCGCCTGGCGCAATCCTGGGGGCTCATGAATCTCCAGTCCCACTCCGTGCCCGGTCGAATGGGTGAAATAACGCCCCAAGCCAGCTTTTTCCAGCACGCTGCGGGCGGCCCGGTCCACCTCAGAGGTTTTCACTCCGGGTCTAACCGCGTCAACTCCCGCCTGTTGTGCTTCCCGGACGGCGTCGTAGATCTTTTGCGACTTGCCATCGATGGCGCCCATGTGTACGGTGCGCGTCATGTCTGAGCAATAACCGCCGAGTATAACACCGAAGTCTAAGATTACGAATCCTTTAGCCGAGATTGGGTTGCTGCTGGCCACCCCATGCGGCAGCGCCGAACGCGTCCCGGAAGACACCAATGTGGCAAACGACATTCCCTCCGCCCCCAAGCGGCGGCACAGGTATTCCAGCTCCGCCGCCACCCGGCTTTCCGGCACTCCCGGCTTGATGCTGCGGAGGACTTCCTCGAAAACGCTCGATGCCAACCGCACCGCGGCGCGGATCTGTGCGACCTCGCCCGGCTCCTTGCACATTCGCAGACGCTCCACTAGCTCCCGTGTGGCCACCGCCTTGGTCTTCCCCTTGGTTTTGCCCAAGACAGGGGTGAGTGCAGCCCGCACCGCGACCGACATATGGAACCCTTCAAATCCGACACACTTGGCTCGCTGCCCGGCCAGCCATTCCGTGGCCGCCACCAGCGCGGACCCTTTGGCTATCGCTACCCTCGCCCCTCGAACCTCGGCCTTGGCCTGCTCCGTATACCGGCCGTCGGTGAAAAAGGCGCAACGGAGCCCCCGCTTCCCTGCCACCGCCGCCCATGCGCCTGCGCTACCCGTAAACCCACTCAGGTAGCGCACATTCGCCATATGGCTCACTAAGACGCCATCCAGGCGCTCCCGCCCCAGCGCCGCCTCCAGCCGCTCCTGTCGCCCTGCAAAGTCCATAGCGCTCGATTGTATTGAAGGATGTCTCCGCTTGCATGCCGGGGAGTTCTTGCGGTCCCAGAAACACCAAACCCCTGGCGCAAGGCCAGGGGCTGGAGGTAGAAAGTTGTTCTGCCTAGGTTTGTATGATCTTCGGAGTGATGAAGAAGAGCAACTCGTCGGATGCAGTCCGCACCGTGCGACGTTTGAACAGGTTGCCGAAGACCGGGATGTTCCCCAGTAGCGGTACCTGCGACACCGATACGTTGCTGGTGGTTTGGATCACGCCGCCGATCATGACCGTGCCACCGTCCGTCACCAGCACTTGGGTGGTCGCCTGCGCCGTGAATAACACCGGGTTGGGCTGCAACGCCGTAGTGCGGCTGAAGTCCGGGGTCGTGTTCTCCACGTCCACGTTCAGGAAGATGGTATTTTCGTGAGTGATCTGCGGCTTGACCGTCAAGCGCAGCAACACTTCGAAGTAGGTCACCGTGGGCGGGCCGCCTAACTGCGCGCCCGTGATCACGGGGATGCGCTGGCCTTGCTTCACGATCGCCTGCACGTTGTTCTGGGTCACGACTCGCGGACGGCTCAGGATCTTGGCCAAGCCACGACTCTCTGCCATCGTCAAGATGGCATCCAGCCGGTAGTTGCTGCCCGAGTTCGTGAATGAGATGCCGCTGGTGGGTCCCAATATTCCCAGGTTGGAGAACAGCGGAATGCTGCCGCCGTTGAAGGGAAGTCCACCTGACGCCGGGCTTCCACCACCACCGGCGCCGGTCACCGTCGTCGCTGCGTTCACGAAGCCGAAGCCGAGCTGCACCCCCAACTCCCGAGCGAAGCTGCGGCTCGCTGAGACCACGCGGGCTTCGATCTCTACTTCCTGGGTCTTCTTGTCTAGTTCCTTGATCTGGAAGTCCACATTCGCCATCACATTCGGGATGTCGCTGATGATGAGTGAATTGGTGCGTTCATCGGCGATGACCTGGCCGCGCGCCGAGAGGAAGCTTTTGATCGTCGGCACCACGTCTTTCGCCACCGCATAGCTCAGGTAGCGGTTGATGGTGATCATGTCTACGGCCAGCGCCTGGGCTTCCTGCTGCGCCCGACGGTCGTCGGCTTCTTTCTTCAGCGTGGCCGTGGTGGCGATGCGCAGGACGTTGCCGTCCAGTTGGCATTCCAGACTGTTGTTGTTCAGCACGATGGCCAGCGCCTGGTCCCACGGCACGTCATCGAGCACGATGGTGAGTGAGCCCCGCACTTGGGGATCGAGCACCACGTTCAGGCCGCTGATGTCATGGATCAGGCGGAAGAAGTCGCGCAGGTCCACGTCTTTCAGGTTTACCGAGATGGGTTCGCCGTTATAGCGACCACTGGCACAGCCTGTGCGCATCTGCTGCACCGGCGCGGGCAGCGCTGGCTGCTGCATCGCCGCCAGGTTCATTGCGGGTTGCGCCTTGAAGGACGCGTTGGCATTGCTCAGCGGGATGTCGCTTACCGGAGTCGCGAACCGCGACGCGGCCACACTGGCGCGCTCGGACGGAGTCTGTCGCACCTCCGCTATCTCTTCCGGGGTCGCCGGACGCGAGGTGTAGGTAGGCTCCACCGCAACATTGGTGGCAGCAACTAGCGGCGTTGCTTGCGGAACCATCGGCTTGCCGGAGGCCAACAGCGGCAATTCCGGGGTCGCGCTGTGCAGCTTCAGCATCGACTGACCGCCCTTGGTCGCCAGTTCGAATTCTTGGGGCATGTTCAGATCGATCACGACGCGGGTCGCGGGCGGCTGCAGCGCATAGCGCGCAACCCGGATCCCCTTCACCGCTTCATGCCGCACCGCGATCTCATGCAAGCGCGGCATCGGCACCGCGTTCGGGATGTCCACCACGATGCGGTCCGGAGACGAGAGCTTCATCGCCGTGGGCGCGATCGCGCCGCTGGCGCTGATCTGCACTTGCAGGCCCGTCTTACCTCGCACCACGGAAATATTACGGATCTGCACAGGACGTGCGCTGGGCGCGGCCTTGGCCACGGGCGCTTTCGCCACCGGCACTTTGGCCGCAGGCACTTCCGCCGTCGCTGCCGCCGGCGTCTCCGCCTTTATCCGCACCGCTACCGCGAAACCGGCATCGGCCACGCCAACCACCGCATTCGGGGCCAGTGCGATCTCAACGCGCGCGATATGGGCGCCGCTGGCGGCCTTATAGCCCACCACGCGGTACGATTCCACACCCGGGAATTGTCCCTTAAGATCCCGCGTCTGGTTCTCCAGCTTCGCCGCCGACACCCCCGCCAGGTCCACCAGTAACAGATTGTCTGTGGGGCGGTATTCGGTATGTGTGAAGGCGCCATTCGCCTGGATCGTGAGTGTAGTCGCGTTGCCCTGCGCCTTCACCCCGATGTTCGTCAGTTGCGACGCCGTTCCGGCAGCAGCCGCCGTGGTCAACACGGTCAGCGCCAAGAGAACACCTAAAGATTGCTTCAGCCTCATTTCGTCTCTCCTCACGTCACGGTAACCCGTTTCGTGTGCGGCGGTGGCCTCATGCGGCGTGAACCGCATGTCCCTTAACCCTCTGCCGCTTAAGAATTCCCAGGCCTGCCCCACCGGGGCCGCCCGGACATTTCTTCCCTTAACCTGCTGCTTGGCCCGACTACAGAGACTTCTTCTTCGTTTCCTGAAAGCCGGGTTCTCATCACCTTACCCGACTTCCGCCGTTCCCCCGAGCAAATTACACCACCGGGACGGTTACTCTCTTGACTACCTCCCGGGTCATAGGACGGCCCGAGGGGTCAGTGGCGTTCTCCTTGAATACGACAGAGTCGCCCGTGATCTTCAATACGAACCCGTTGTAGACCGGGTCCTTTTCGCGCAGATTGTATTGCTTCCGCGCGGAGTTCTCCACCATCGCGATCATGCCCTGCACCGTCTTCACCACGCCCTTCAACGTCACCTGATCGATCATCAGGCAGCGGGCGCCGGTGGTGCAGGCCACGGTCTTCGCCATGGCGTCATTGCGCATCTTCACCGGGTTGAGGAACGGGTCACGGCGCGACGAGTACTTGGATCGCACCGCCGGCTTGGCCGCCATCGATGGCTCAGACTGCGCCGGTTTGGTTGCCGCCGGCTTCTTCGGCGTCATCGGGTCCGCAGGCTTGGTCGCGCTGGTTTGCGCGCCCGCCACACTCGCCGCCACTACAGTCATCAGGACGTACTGCATCAGTTTCCGCATCTCAGTTCACCTCTTACTTCTTGGGTGCCGGAGCTGGCTCCGGCGCACCGGCGGGGGCTCCTGCCGGTTGCTCCCGGCTGAAAAATGTCTTGGCCGTGGCCGAGACTTCTACGCTGTCATTCGGCCCGTACGCGAACTTCGTGCTCTTGGCCAGCGTCTTCATCGTCAGACCATCCACATTCACGATCCGCGTCTGTCCCGCCAGCCGCTCGAAGAAGTTCAGTACCGCGTAATACGAACCGTCGATCTCGATGGCAAACGGTACTTCCGAGTAAAACTCTTTCGTCGCCACTGACTTGGCTTCCAGCTTGCGCAGGTTGATGCCCGCGCTGGACGCCGTCTCCTGCAGCAAGATGATGAACTTGTCCGCGTCCTTTTCCTCGGGCACGATCCGCTTTTGCAGCTCCATCTGCTGCTTCAGCATCACGATCTGCCGGTCCAGGTCGTTCAGTTTGGGCTCATACTGGCGCAGGTCCGCGTTCTCTTTGTTCTTTTTATCCAACTGCTCTGCGGCCAGCCGGTTCGCTTCGATCATCGCTCCCACGCCCGGGTACGCGAACCACGCCGTGGCCACCAGCGCGCCGGCAATGGCCAGCATGATGACGGCTTTGATCGCGGTAGATTGTGCGTTCAGTTTCTCTAACATGTGGATCGCCCCTCGTTACGTCGTCTTCGGCATCTTTTCGCAGATCAGCGTGAAGTTGAAGTTGGTCATGTCCTTCACCGCCGAGTCTTGCGCCGCGACCCGGATCTCCACGGTCTTGAAATATCCGGAGCGCTTCAAGTTCGTCATCAGGTTGGCCACGGCATTGGTCGTCAACGCCACCCCGTTGATGTTCAGGTTGTTGCCCGATTCGTTCATGTCGTTCAGCCATACCGCGTCGGTGTTGTTCACCATCTCGCCCACCGTGGTCAACAGGTTGACCGGACCCGATTGCTGAGCGCGGAGCTCGTCGATCACCTTCACCCGGCGCTCGAACGATTCCGCTTCTTTCTTGCGCTGCTCGTATCGCTGCTTGACCGTCAGCAGGCGCTGGCCTTCGCGGGTAGCGGCATCCATCTCGGTCGCCAACTGGGTCGCCTTGCGGCTCTCCGCGTACGCCAGGTAGCCGGCCACACCTATGCCCAGCGCCAGTCCCAGCACGAGGAAAACGATCGCGCCCGGCCCTTCGCCGGACATCGCGGGCATCGCGCCGCCACCACCACCCCCGCCGCGCTTACCCTTCTTCTGTCTTGGTACGCCTGATAGATTGATCCGGATCATAATTCTTCAAAGCTCCTAAGGGCCAATCCCACTGCTACCGCGAGTTGTCCCGCGTTCTGGTCGATGATCTCCGCTTCTACGCCGCCCACGCTCGCAGAGTTGATCCTCTGGAACGGGTTCAGCACTTCCACCGGCAGCGAGAATTCCTGCCGCAGCGCCTCGATCAGACCCGGCACCTTGGACGACCCGCCCGCCAGGTACACACGTTCAATGTGCTCCCCGGCCGCGGTCGCGCGGAAGAAGTCAAACGTCTTCTGGATCTCCAACACGATGATCTCCGTCACCTGCTGCAGAATGGGCAGCTTCGCATCTTCGCTGACCGTGCCCACCTTCTGGCCCAGCTTAAGCTGCTCGGCGTCGTCGAAGCCCAGGTCGAGTTCCTTCTGCAGCGAGTCCGTGTACTGGTTGCCGCCTACGCTCACGTCACGGGTGAACAGCGGCGTCGTCCCTTTCACGATGTTGATGTTCATCACGCTCGCGCCCAGGTTCAGCAACGCCACCGTCGTCCCCGGGGCCGGCTCGTAGTTGTACTCGTAGCAGTTCTGCAGGGCGAACGCGTCAATGTCCACGATGGCGGCGCTCTTGCCCGCCAGCGACAGCACGTTCGTGTAGTTCAGGATCTTGTCTTTCTTCACCGCCACCAGCAACACGTCCATCTGCGGCGACCCATCGTCTTCGCTCAGGATCTGATAGTCAATGTGCACGTCCCCGATGTCGAACGGAATGTGCTGCGCCGCTTCCGTGTTGATGGTCTCGGAAAGCTCCGCATCCGTCATCGTCTGCATGCTGATCTTCTTCACGATCACCGAATGCCCGCTTACGGACGTGGCCACCGACTTTGCCTTGATCTTGTGATCGCTGAAGATTTTCGCGATCGCGCTCGACACGCTGCCCGAGTCCACGATCATCGAGTCCACAACGATGTCGCTGGCCAGCGGCTCAACCCCCAGGCTCTGTACCTGGATCTCACCCTTGGACTTCTTCAGCTCCACCGCCTTGATGCAACTGGAGCCGATGTCCAGTCCCACGATCGACTTTGCCCCGCCGAATAAACCCATAACATGCGCCTCGCTTGCTGTTTCTCTAGCTGAACTTTCAGGCTAAATGCTTTGCCGTTGTGCGGCCGTCGCGGCGCGCGCCGCCTTCGGTCGCTTCTTGCCTTTGCCTTCTCCCACCATACTCTTCCGCTCCATCCATGAATCCAGGATGGTCTTCTTGAACTTCCATCGGTTCCCGAGTTTAAATGCCGGGATCTTTTCCTCGTAAACATACTTATAAAGGGTGTCCGTGCTTACGCCCAGATACTGCGACGCTTGCCGGATGTTCATCACTTCACGCGAGTCGGCCATAGACCATAGCCCCTTCCACAGTGGTAGCCAAAGATTACGAATGGCCCGATCCTGCACCGCAGGACCTTGGAACCTGACGCTGAGGAGGAATCCTCTTGTTTTCTCGGGGGAAAAAACCTTGCGTGCGGTTTATAGCTAGTAACTACGGGCAGTGTCAAGGAAGTTTGCCGTTATCTTCCGGTTTCTTGGGGTTTTCCCTACGCTTTTGGGACGTGTACCTCTGCCCATTTCCCCAATATTAAGGGTTGCATTCCACTCGAAACCACAAGGGATAGTGGTAGTGATGCAAACGGTACGGAAAAATGCCTGATGCGCGAATAAGGACTACTAGACCCGGCTCATTTGCTCCCCGATCGGGTCAACGGGCGCTCTCGCTTTTTGCTCCCGGCTCTCAGCCCTCGGGCTCCTGGCTTGAAGCTCCCTCCTCATCGCTCTTCACTTCGTGTGAACTTCGTGCCCTTCGTGTGGACCTTACCCCTCCGCGTCTCCGCGTTGAGCGTATCCTTATTGCTCTTCATCCCAAAGGTTTTCTCCGTGCCTCTGTGGTAAATCCTCGGTCTACGAGTAACCAGAAACTGCTCTACCCCACTTCCACCGGACGATAATCCTTCCCCGCGCCCGTCTCGCCCACATACGCCAGCCGCCGCGGCTCCGCCTTCGCCATCGCCTGGATGTGGATGATGGTCGGCGTGCCGTCTTTGGATTCCAGGATCACCTTGTCGAACGGCAATCCCGACTCCAGCCGCAGCCAGTCAAATGTCTCCGCCACCCCGATCCCGATCACCTTGAAATCGGCAGCACAGCGGTCGCCGTCATACAGATGGAACGATTTACTTTTTCCACCCACGCGTTGATTGTGTTCCGTGTTCCGGTAGCCCGATGTCACAAACACGGGCAGCCCGTACTTGGCGCGGATAGGCTCCAGCAGCTTCTCGCATAGGTAGCGGGCGTTGGCCTTCACCCGCGCGTCTGCCCCCTCCACCCCCAACTCGCTCTCGTTGAAATGGAAAGACAGCCGCGGGTCATTCGGATCTTTGAACTCCGGGACCGGCGGCAACTGAAACTCCGGTTGACGCTCGCGAGCCCCGCGCGAGCGGGACGCAGGATCAAGGGCCTTTTTAGGTGCAGTCATAGCAGGATTGTCGAACGAAAACCCTTCTCCGGGCCCAAATTTGTTTCTTGTTACGGAATCCGGAATTTGAGCCCCCTATTCCATGCGCCGACCAGCTCTGCCTGGCCAGTTTTGGCCAGCTGGGGTAGTTTCGCCACTCCACGCTTGACATATTTTACTTTATACTGCAAAGTACTCCGCGACATGAAATCCACCGACCCCTTTTCTTGCCAACTCGCCAAACCTTGGATCCCCCCCGACATGCTGCATGCGCCCGTGCTGGATCATTCCGCCTCGGCCAGCCGGATAGAGCCACGCTATGCGCTCTTGATCAATCCTTTTTATCCCAAGGATCCGAATGCCAGCTTTGGCAAGCATGTACTCACGCCGACCCTCGCCTTGACCAGTTTTGCGGCGACCACTCCGGCTCACTGGCGGATCGGCTACTTCGATGAAAACCTGCTGCACGGTCGCCCACCATGCGACCCCTTACCTGAATTGGTCGGCATCTCCGTGCACCTCACGTTCTCCCAGCGCGCCTATGAACTGGCCCGGTGGTATCGCTCCCGCGGGTCAAAAATTGTTTTCGGCGGACTGCACGTTCTCTCTTGCCCGGAGGAATGCGCCCTGCATGCGGACTCTTTGGCCCTGGGCGACGGCGTCCAACTTTGGCCGAAGATCCTCGCCGATGTGGAAGATGGCACCTTGCAACCACGCTACTTGGCGACGTATGAAAGCGATTATTGCGAGGATCCCCCACCGCGTCGCGCGCTCCTTCCCCGCAACCGCTTTCTCACCACCACCAGCTTGATCGCCACGCGCGGCTGTCACAATCGTTGCGGCTTCTGTTACCTCTCGACTGAGGGACTGCGCATGCCCTACCGGATGCGACGCCCCGAACAAGTCATCGCCGAGTTTGCAGCGGACGACCAGCCCTATGCCGTATTCATTGATAACAATCTTGGCTCACGCCGCGATTACCTGCGCTCACTCTGCGCGGCATTGCGTCCGCTGGACAAGATCTGGAGCGCCGCAGTCTCGATCGATGTCACGGACGACTCCGCACTGGTCCGCGATATGGCCGCCGCTGGTTGCACCGGTGTTTTCGTCGGCTTCGAGTCACTTACAGATCAGAACTTGAGTGACGCGCGCAAGAAGACCCCGCAGACGGCAGACTATGCCCGGCGCGTGCGTCTACTACACGACTACGGTATCCAGGTGAACGGCTCGTTCGTGCTGGGCTTCGACCATGACGACAAGTCCGTTTTCGCTCGCACCGCCGACTGGATCGAGGAGAATCGCCTGGAGTGCGCCACCTTTCACATCCTCACTCCCTATCCTGCGACGCCGCTCTACCGGCAGATGGAGGCGGAAGGGCGGCTGCTGCACCAGGACTGGTCGCTCTACGACACATCGCATTGCGTCTTTCGCCCCAAACACATGACACCGGAAGAGCTGGAACATGGCTACGCGTGGATCTACCAGCGCCTGTTTTCCCACGCTTCGATATGGCAGAGGCGCCCCGAAGACTGGAAAGCGGTGGCTCCCTATCTGGCGATGTCTTACCTCTACAAAAAGTCGAACCGGCTGTGGCATCAACTGATCAAACAT
>JBKKBM010000074.1:0-4140 GCA_046714215.1 Terriglobales bacterium
GCTGCGCCGCAAACGGCGTGCCCTTACGCGACCCACGGAAGCCGAGCGAACCGGAGCTCTTCCAGCTCACGGTGTTGCCATGCGGGTGCGCAATGGTCACGATGGTGTTGTTGAACGTCGCCTGGATGTGCACGATGCCAAACGGAACGTTCTTCTTCTCTTTGCGCTTGAAGGTTTTACCCTTCTTGCCTTTTTTATCCGGTGTTCCGGTTGCGCCCGCTGCTGCTGCTGGTTTCGCCATGTATTCCTTCTTTTTCTAAGGGCTCCGCCGCAAGCTGCTTTGCCCTCGCCTCAGGTTCGCGCAATCTAGCGCTCACCGTTCGGCTCACCCTATTCTTCAACGCACAGACAAGAATGTCTGTGCCACAAAATTAAGACTACTTCTGATGCCCCACAGGCTAGAGCCTGTGCCGGAAAATCGTTACTTGGCCGCCGTCTTCTTCTTGTTGGCCACGGTGCCCTTGCGCGGACCCTTACGGGTGCGAGCGTTGGTGTGGGTGCGTTGTCCGCGAACGGGCAGGCCGCGGCGGTGACGATAGCCGCGGTAGGACCCAATCTCGATCAGCCGCTTGATGTGCATGGAAACGTCTTTGCGCAGGTCACCTTCGACGTTGCCTTCCGCTTCGATGACCTGGCGGATGTGGTTGACCTCTTCTTCATTGAGGTCCTGCACCTTGGTCGAGGCGTTCACCTTCGCGGCCTCGAGGATCTTCTTGGCGCGCGCGTTCCCGATGCCGAAAATATAAGTGAGCGCGATGTCCACGTGTTTGTTACGCGGTAGATCGACGCCTGCAATACGTGCCATAAAGAAAAGTTCCCTTCTTAACCTTGACGCTGCTTATGTTTCGCGTTCTCGCAGATCACCCGCACCACGCCGCGGCGGTTGATGACCTTGCACTTGTCACAGATCTTTTTTACTGATGCCCGTACTTTCATATCAAAATCCCGTTTCTAGTTTCTAGTTTCTGGTTTCTCGTTATCGAGCGAACCAACATCAAGATCATTTGTAGCGGTACACGATGCGGCCACGGGTGAGGTCATAGGGAGAGAGCTCCACTGCGACCTTGTCGCCCGCCAGGATGCGGATAAAGTTCTTACGCATGCGGCCGGAGACGTGCGCCAATACCTGGTGCTTGTTCTCCAGTTCCACCTTGAACATCGCATTGGGCAAGGGTTCAACGACCGTTGCCATTACTTCAATCGCGTCTTCTTTTGACATGCTCTCCGTTTTTCTAAAGCGGGGGCTAAAGCCCCGGTTTTTTCTTGGCCTATCTCTTCTTCCATCTTCTTCCATCCAGCGGAGACGTAGCGAGCTACGTCTCTACAAAACCCACGCAAAACCTAATCCGCAGTCAGTACTAGCGGTCCATCTTTCGTCACCGCGATACAGTGTTCGAAGTGGGCGCTGAAGCTGCCATCTTCGGTGACGGCGGTCCACTTATCGTCGAGGACGCGCGCACCCGGTTTCCCGGCATTCACCATCGGCTCGATGGCCAGCACCATGCCTTCTTTCAGCTTGGTGCCATAGCCTTTGACGCCGTAATTCGGGACTTGCGGATCTTCATGCAACCGCGTCCCAATACCGTGGCCGACAAAATCGCGGACCACGCTGAATCCATTCTCTTCGACGATCGACTGTACAGCTGCGCCGATATCGCCTACCGTATTGCCGACGACGGTGGCATCGATGGCCCGCTGCAGCGACGCTTCCGTCACTTCCAACAACTTGGTGACTTCCGGCTTCACCGTTCCTACAGGAACGGTGATGGCGGCATCGCCATAAAACCCATCCAGTACCACTCCGCAGTCGATGGAGACGATGTCTCCGTCTTGCAGCACCCGTTTATCCGACGGGATGCCGTGCACGATCTGCTCATTCACCGAAGTACAAAGCACGCAGGGATAATCAAAATATCCCTTGAACGCTGGCTTGGCCCCCAGGGCCTGGATCTTTTTCTCCGCGATGCGCTCCAGGTCCATGGTGCTGACTCCGGGCGCGACCGCGGCTTTCACCGTATTCAATACCTGGCGCACGATCCGTCCGCTGCGGCGCATCTTTTCGATCTCTGTCGCCGACTTGCAGACCACCGCCATGGGTTAGAACGCCACCTTTTCCAATTCAGCCACCGTTTGCGCGGTGACTTGATCGGACGTTTGCTCGCCATTGATCACGTGCAACCGGCCCTTGGTCTTGTAATACTCGGCCAAGGGCTTAGTCTGCTGTTCATAACTCTTCAAGCGCACGGAGATAGCCTCTTCGGTATCGTCCTTACGCGTAAGGAGCTTAGCGCCATCCACATCACAGGTGTCTGGAACGCGCGGCGGCTGGGAGTAAACATTGTAGATCCGCCCGCAGGTGGGACAAGTTCGACGTCCGGTAAGCCGTTGCAACAATTGATTATATCCCACCTGGTAATCGATCACAACCGGGGTCATCTTGTGACCGGCATACTCTTTGACCTCCAGCATGCCATCCAGCCATTGGGCCTGTTCCAGGGTGCGGGGAAAGCCGTCCAGGATGAAGCCACGGTCACAATCGGGCTGCCGCAAACGGGTCTCGACCATGCCACAAACGATCTTGTCTGAGACCAGTTCTCCGCGAGCCATGATGGCGTCCGCCTGCTTGCCCAGGGCGGTACCGTGGTCGCGATGGTCGCGCAGGATGTCGCCGGTAGAGATCTGCGGGATGCCGTAGCGCTCCGCCACCCGTTTGGCCTGGGTCCCTTTGCCGACGCCGGGGGCGCCGAGCAAGATGATGGGACCGACAGTCTTCGTGCTCGCAGCGGATTTGCTGGCAGTGTCCATAATTCGTTCCCTTACCAGGCCCGACGTCCGCGGATACGTCCGCTACGCGGGGTAAAGCCTTCATAGTGGCGCATGATCATCTGCGACTCGATCTGGTTGACCGTATCCATGGCCACGCCAACGACGATGAGCAGTGAAGTTCCGCCAAAGAAAAAGTTGATGCCCAGACCGCTGGTGACCCAGGCGGGTAGCACGCGCTCAAAGAAGTCGCCGACCAGGGGCAGATGGTTGAGACGGATGCCCGCGATCATGAACTCCGGAATGAGCGAGATGAGGATCAGGTAAGCGGCGCCGACCAGTGTGATGCGGGTGAGGATGTCGTTGATGTGGGCCTCGGTGCGCGCGCCGGGGCGGATACCCGGCACGAAGCCGCCGCCCTTGCGGATGTTGTCTGCCACTTCCTTCGGGTTGAAGACGATAGAAATGTAGAAGTAGGCGAAGAAGATGATGGCCGAAGCGTAGAGCAGGATGTAGAGCGGCTCGTTCCACGCGAGGTAGCCAAAGAAGTCGGAAAAGAACTTGCTCTCCTTAAAGAAAGCGAAGTTGGCGAAGAATTGCGGGATAGAAAGGATGGACGAGGCGAAGATGACCGGCATCACGCCGCCCGCATTCACGCGCAACGGGATGTAGCTGGATTGTCCGCCGACCATGCGGCGTCCGACCATGCGCTTGGCGAACTGCATGGGCACGCGGCGCTCACTGCGTTCCACAAAGACGACCAGGGCCACCACCGAGAGCATGATGACGATAAGCAGCACGATGGCGGGGACGGTAAAGTTTCCCCATGCCGAGGTGTTGGCCTTCTCCCAGAGGTCCATACCGGCGCGCGGCAGTCCGACGACGATGCCGGCAAAGATCAGCAGTGACATACCGTTGCCGATCCCGCGCTCCGTGATCTGTTCGCCCAGCCACATGAGAAACATTGTGCCGGCGGTCATGGTGGTCACCGCCATAAAGTAAAAGCCTGCGGTGTCATTAATACTGGGCGGCACGAGGGAGCCGCCGGACTTTGCGAGGTACTCCTTCATCCCCTGAAGCAGGAAATTGTTGTCCGGGAAGCAAAGGCCCTTCGCCATCAAATATCCCTGAATGAGACAGAGGACGATCGTCACGTAACGGGTGTACTGCGTGATTTTTTGACGTCCGCCGGTTTCGCGGGCCAGCTTGCTCAGCTTTGGCACCACGGCGGTGAGCAGTTGCACCATGATAGAGGCGCTGATGTAAGGCATGATCCCCAGCGCAAGGATGGAACAGGAGGCGACCACGCCGCCGCTAAAGGCCGAAATGATCGTGTTCAGATTGCTTCCGGTGCGGGAATCGGCGGAACTCAGATAG
>JBKKBM010000075.1:0-13250 GCA_046714215.1 Terriglobales bacterium
CGCTATTCCATCAAGTTCGATCGCGGATTGGATTTCGATCTCAACGTGCTGACGTCCGACAACATCACGGCGGCGTCGCTGTCATCGCTGATCAAGGCGGGCGTGCTCTTCCGCAAGGCCAACGGTACGGAAAACGAAAAGCTGGCGCTCGAGAGCGTGGATGTGCGCGCCGACAGTCGCAACCTGCGCCTCACCTTCAAAGCCGACGACAACAAAGTAATGGGACTGCTGAATTCTGACCTATTTGCGGCGGTATCGCGGTAGGGCAGCTGCAGCGGTTAGCAGTTAGCACTTAGCATTTAGCCAACAAGGAGTTCAGTACAGTAAGCAAAAGCGGCAGGTGCTTGCTGCCATTTAAGGCGAAATGCGAAAACAGGAAAAAAGGCACGGGATCACTCCCGTGCCTTCGTATTTGTGCCGCCCTAAAGGGGCTCGCGTTGCTTTCGTTGTTAGCAACACGCAGTCTTTTGTTCTGCCGGAGTTCTGGAGTCGGAAGCGCAACACGCCGCGCCGACGCCGGTAATTTTCTCTGCCTTGGGAGCAACGCTCAGCTGCGCTTTGCTAGCCTTTGCCGGACTTTCTCTCGGAGCATTAGTTTGCTTCGCCGCGGCAGCTTGGTTGTCCGCCGCGATGACGTCAGAGCAACAAGCGCCGCCGGGAGCGCAGTCAGTCGTCTGAGCCGCAGCGCTATTCTGCTTCGGCGCAGCGCCGAACGATTCAGCATCGCCCTTGAAGATGTAAACCTCCCAGCGATTGCCGCTGGGATCGCTGGACCAGATCTTGTCCTGGACGGCGTAGCAACAGGTGGTTCCCATCTCGTCCATGGTTGTGAAGCCGGCCTTTTCCAGACGGTCTTTCGCGGCGATGACTTCGTCAATGAAATTGACGCGGATGCCCATGTGGTTGGGCCCGGTCACAACGGCGGCACTGGTCTGGCCCAGGGTGAGGTTGATGGCCGGATCGGCGACGTCGAACTTGGCGTAGCCGGGCTTCACCTTGGTGGGCTGAATGTTGAAGAGCGTCGCGTAGTAACGGACGGATTCGTGGATGTCTTTGGTGTCGAGGGATACGTGCACTTTGCTGGGCGTTGGTTGATTAGACATTTGAGTGATTCTCCTTTAAGTATATTGATATCTATCAATATCAGTAGTTAAAAAAGGGCCCGATTCAGACTCCGGTACTGACGGCTTGGCCGATCTGGCGCAAAAGTTCTTCGTTACGGCGATACCACATCCAGGGGCCGACTTTCTCCGCCGATACGAGCCCGGCCTCGCGCAGCACCTTCATGTGGTGCGAGATGGTGGGCTGAGATAGGTCAAGCTGGGATTCGATGTCGCATGCGCACATCCCTTTATCGCGAGAGCTGTTGGCGATGGAGCAGCAGCCGGACTGCTTCAGCATGGTCAAGATACGGAGGCGGTTTTCATCGGCGAGCGCCTTGAAGATGAGGGCGAGCTTTTCCGGGTTGAGTTTGGCGGTACCGATCTTCACGAGGGTGGTCATATCGACTACTATCTATATCCTAATACATTGATGATTGTCAATATGGAAACTGCAAAGATGCTTGCCGGGGGTGCCGGGCCTACGGCCTTGGATGTCTGGGGGCGCTGACCCCGATGCGCCTGCGGCGCTCTGAATGACAGGGGTGAGGGTGTAGAAGCTAGTTCGGCATCAAGGTTAAGCTATGGTTCATAAGCGTAAAAAATCGGGCGAAAAGTCTTCGCCCGAGATATTACCCGATCAAGGCGTCTATTTCTTGAGGATGGCGTTGTAGCCGTCAGAGGCGAGCTTGGTGCGCATGGCTTCCGCGTCTTTCTGCTGGGAGAACGGCCCGACCTGCACGTGGAAGTAGGGGCTGTTGGGAACGTTATTTACGACCAACACGGGATATTGTTTCTTGCGCAGCGCGGCGACGAGGGCTTCCGCGTCTTCTTTCTTGCTGACGGCGGCGACCTGAACCATGAATCCGGTGCCGGGGGTGTTGTTCAACTCGGGCGTAGCGGTTTTCGACGTGGATTCCGCTGGGGTAGAAGAGGAGTCGGCTTTGGCGTCAGATTTCGCGTCGGCCTTGGCTTCGGACGCGTCGGCGGCGGGCTCGGCGGGAGTTTCGCTGGCAGGCGGAGTCCTGGCCGGGGTCGGCTTGGCGCCGCCGGAGGAGCTGATGGCCGAGAGCTCAGAGCTGTCCGTAATGACCTGCGCGTTGGCCGTGCTGGAGCCCTTGCCCACGGCGTAGCCGAGGCTGAAGAACACGGCGCAGATGGCGACCATGCCGAAGAATATGCCTAATAGTTTTCCCGTGCTGAGGGTGAGTTCTGTGTCCTGGTTGGCCACTGGTGCGAGTCCCTTTCTTGGTTAAACGTGCCGGCTAATCTTTGGTTAACAGTTTCTGTAGACCGGCGAGCAGATCCACCGGGAGGGGGAAGACGATGGTCGTATTCTTTTCGACGCCGATCTCGGTCAGCGTCTGCAAATAGCGCAACTGGATGGCTGTGGGCTCGCTGGCGAGGACCTTGGCGGCGTCGGCAAGGCGCTGGGCGGCGGAGAATTCGCCCTCTGCGTGAATGATCTTCGAACGCTTTTCGCGTTCGGCTTCCGCTTGTTTGGCCATAGCGCGGAGCATGGACTCCGGTAGGTCCACCTGCTTCACTTCGACGTTGACGATCTTCACGCCCCAGGAGGCGGTGTGCAGGTCAAGGATCTCCTGGATGCGGGCGTTGAGCTTCTCGCGTTGGGAAAGAAGTTCGTCGAGTTCGACCTCGCCGAGCACGGAGCGCAAGGTGGTCTGGGCGAATTGCAAGGTCTGGTAGAGATAGTTGGAGACATTCACCACGGCGTTACGCGGATCGACGACCCGCAGGAAGATGACGGCGTTGACCTTCAGGGTGACGTTGTCGCGGGTAATGATGTCCTGTGGCGGGACCTCATGGGCGTCCTGGCGCTGGGAGATGCGCACCATGCGGTCGATCGGGGCAAAGACGAAGATGATGCCGGGGCCCTTGGCTTTGTCGAGGAGGCGGCCCAGGCGAAAGATGACGCCGCGCTCATACTCGGCCAGGATCTTGATGGAGCTGAGCAGATAGAGGCCCACGATGACTGCCACTACAACCGCTAATCCAGGCACAGGCGTACTCCGTTCGCGTAAAAAGGATTTTCTGCGCGGATTGTAGCATTAACTTTCGCGGGTAGATATCCGTATTTACACCCTAGACGCGGGGTGGTTAACCAGGAATCAGGATGGGTGAGGAAGTTCGTGAACCACGAAGGGACAAAGCACGCAAAGAGACACAAAGGAAGCAAGGCCATGAAGGGGAAAGAACTGAAACGCACAGGCTAAGAGCCTGTGCCACAAAAATCAAACGCAAGGTCCTTCGGCCAAAGGGCCGGCCTCAGGATGACAAGGCCGAGAGTGAGTGCGTGGGATGCACAGGCGAGGAATGCCTGTGCCACGAAGGCGGAGTCAGTGTGAGGTCAAGAGAGCAAAGCTATCGCCGAGGGTAGGGGTCCTTCCGACTGCGCGCTCCCTTACGGTCGCAGCTTCGCTCAGGATGACAGTGTTGAGCTAGGAGCTGCGTCGTTCACTGGTTCCACTTCCAGTTCCAGGCCCTGGACTTTGCGGACTACCACACGGGCCCCGGCGTCGACGGGAGTGGCCGCGACGGCGTTCCAGGTCTCACCAAAGACGAAGACCTTACCGCTGGGATTCAACGCGGTCTGCACCGTGCCGACCTGACCGATCATGCCTTCCATGCCGGTCACGACCTTATTCTGGTGGGCGCGCAGACCGATACTCATGAGAAAGACGGAGATGACCGCGATGGGAATGCTGACGGCGAGGGCCGTCCAGATCTTGATGCGCATCTCGGGGATAGGAGCGTCGACTAAGAGCAGCGCGCCCAGCACCATCATGACGGTGCCGCCGATGCCAAGGATGCCATGGCTGGTGAACTTCACCTCCAGAGCAAAGAGGATGAAGGCGCCGATGATCATGGCGACCGCGGCAAAGCGCACCGGCAGAAGGTTGAAGGCAAAGACCCCGAGCAGCACGCAGATGAGTCCGACGACGCCGGGCAGCACCGCGCCGGGGTTGTTGAACTCTGCATAAAGGGCCAGCATCCCGATGGAAAAGAGGATGTAGGCGACGTTCGGGTCCATGAGGAAGGCCATGATCTGCTGCTTCAGGGTCATCTCAAACGGACGGACAGCCTTGCCGGCCACGCGCAGCGTGACGCTGCTGCCGTTGAAGCGCTGGACGGTCCGTCCATCGAGCTGGGTGAGAAGGTCGGCCTGGTCTTTGGCGACGAAGTCGATGACCTTCTTGTCCAATGCCTCTTTGTCGGTGAAAGACTTCGATAGCAGCACGGCGCTTTCCGCTACTTCGACATTGCGTCCGCGCTTGCTGACGAAGGAGCGCATGAAGGCGGCGGCATCGTTCTCCATCTTGCCTTTGAGGACGTCGTCCATCTTCTGACCACCGCCGAGCACGGGGTGGGCGGCGCCGGTGTTGGTTCCGGGCGCCATGACGGCGACGTCGGCGGCTTGGAGGATGAAGAACCCGGCAGAGGCGGCATACCCGCCGCTAGGCGTGACGTAGACGATGACCGGGACTTCCGACGCGAGGATCTTCTCCACGATGCCGCGCGTGGAGGTGACCAGGCCGCCGGGCGTACGCAATTCAATGATGACGGCGTCGGCTTTCTCGAGCTTGGCCTGCTCCAACGCGCGGCCGATGTATTCCTCGGTGATGGGGTGAATGGTGTCATTGATGACGAGCTTCAACACATCGGCGGCGGCGAGCGGGCTGCAGCTCAGGACGAGTAGCAGAGAGGCGATGAAAATGCGTTTCATAGTCGGTCCTCCGGAGGCGATGGCGGGGGTGGTTCTGATGACTTTACGCCGGGGCCCTGAGCCTGGCGAGCGGCGATGGCGCGGCGGAGCACGGCGATGGCGGAATGGGCGGGCTCGATACGCTCCGCGCGCTGAAGATTCTCACGCGCCGCATCCAAGCGGTTCTGCTTGACGTCAAGATTGGCTAATAGAAGATAGATATCGGCGGTGCCGGCTGCGCCCGCCGCTTTCAAGCGGAGCGCCGCTTGCGCCTCTGCCCGCGCGGCGCTTATCTCATTGCGTGCATCCAGTATCTTCGCCATTCCCACATGGGCGTTTGCATTGGTGGGATCCAGCAAGACGGCCTCGCGGAATTCGGTCTCGGCTTCGTCATTGAGGTCCTGGGTCTGCAAGTCTTCGCCGCGGGTGACGTGCGCAGCCGCATGGGCGGGGCGCGTCATGCCGGAAAAACGCTGCTCGCGCACATTCTGGATCTCCATTGCCACCTGGCGATAGGAAGTCTCATCGTAGTTGCGCTTGATGCGCTCGAGCGGGGCCTTCACCGGCGCCGCAGCGGCGGTTGGACTAGCGATCTGGTCGAGAAAAGCCTTAGCCTCGGCATCCTGGGGACGCAGTCCCAGGGAATCAAGCAACTGGCGCTGGGCTCCGGCGGTGTCGCCATTACGATAGAGGGCTACGGCGAGGTTGAAGCGATAGTCAGGGTCACGCGGATCAGCGGCGGCGGCGCGCTGGAAATAGTCAGTGGCGGACTTCTTGCCGCGGCGCGCCATAGCCACGCCCAGATTGTTGTAGACCTCGATGAGCGGCACCTGGCGTGCAGTGAAGGCGAAAGCCTGCTCTGCCCGTTCATAGTTGCCGGTGTAGTGGGCAGCCAGTCCGAGATAGAAGTTAGCTTCGTTAGCTACGGCGCTGGTGGGGGACACCTTGCTCAGCGCTTGCATGGCGGTGGCATAGTCGCGCGCCTCGAAGTAGGTCCGGCCGAGAACGAATTGGGCTTCGGCATATTGGGGGTCGATCTTGACGGCTTGCTTGAGAAAGCGAAGTTTGTCGTTCCCATCGGTGGCGGCGATGCCGCGAATGTAATTTTCCAGCGCGTCGAGGCGGACGGGAGCGGCGGCGCGCACAAACGAATCTTTCGAATCGATCAAGGGCGCCGCCTGGAGCGTCCGCAAGAGGTCCCACGCCAAGGCATGTTGGATGTCGAGCAACTGGGTTAGGGCGCCGGCCTCAACCGCCTCGGGAGAAAGCCGCTTGCGGCGGACGTCCATCACCTGGGCGCGGACGGTGAAGGTGGTGCCGTCAAAGAGATATCTTCCACTGATGACGTAGTCGACATCCATCTGATCGGCGATCTGGAAAAGGGTGGCGCGCGAGGGACGGCTGGTGGCGGGAATACCCATGCGGTCGAAGGCGTAGAGGCGATCGGCGCGGGCGATGATGTAGCGGCCGGGCCCGCCGAGGCGGTTGCCCAGGACTTCAGGGAAGCTTTCGCCGATCCAGTCAATGCCGGGGGCGTCGGATGCGTTCTCAAAGGGCATGACGACGACTAACTTGCTGCCGCCATGCTGGGCAGAGGCGGGCAGCGTGAGCAGGAGAACGAGTAGGAGTGATAAGAAGAGCCGCAAGATGGGTTCATTATAAGGCTACGGAGTCAGGTTTCGTCGGGTTGGTAGGCGTGGATGCCGCGGATCAGCTTACTGGGTGGGATGATACGCAGACGGTAGACGAAGCGTCGGGGGGGCGCTTGCTCTGCCGTCGATTCGATCTCGTACATCTTGTCCATATAGGAGATGGTCAGGAGCGTGTCCCAGGACTTGGGTCGGCAACTCTCGATGATGAGTAATTCCGGAGTCGGGCCGGGCTTGACGAGGTCCACGATGCGCGGCCCAAGGGCGCGCTCTTTGGCGGAGCCCGCAGCCCATGTGTGGATCCACGCGACGATCTGTAGCGGCAGGCTGGGCAGGACTTCTTTACTGGCAACGAAGGCGGAGAGGCGGACTACGCCTTCGAACATGAAATAGACCAGCAGCAGCGTGAGCGGCTGTATGAGGTATTCAAACAGGGAAAAAGTGCCGGCGCCTAAACTGGCGGAAGCTTGGGAGATCTTGTCGCCGCCCTTGGCTGCGACCTGGGTAACAATGCGTTCCACGTATGCCTGATACCAGGCGGGATAGCGGAGCCACAGGAAAAGAGCGGGCGCGACGATCTGGATAATGCTGGAGGCCAGAGCGCCACGTTGGACGTCGAAGCTGGAGGCGTGGAAGAGGCGTCCGCGATAGCGGGCGGGGAAGAGCGACAGCACGATGCTGAGGAACATGGTGAGCACAGCGGGCGGATTATAGACCCAAAGGGGGTGGATCGCGCTGGACTTTGTGGCCGGGAAGTCCGTGAACCACAAAGCCACAAAGGACACAAAGTCACACAAAGAAACCAAAACATGGAAGGGAAGAAACAGAAATCAGTGAACTAAGATGGAAGACAAGGACTCAAAAGGAGCAAACCGTCAGGGTGGGCGGATCGTAGACCCAGGTACAGGAAATTGCGGTGGCGACTTTGCGGGTGATATGCTCGGGACATCTACCGGTTTTCAGCAGACCTGAGCGGGAGTAGTTCAGCGGTAGAACGTCGGCTTCCCAAGCCGGATGTCGCGGGTTCGATCCCCGTCTCCCGCTCCAAACCTCACCCTCGGTGGTAAGACAGTGGGCTGCCGCGCGGGGGGTAGGGATCCCTCGTCGGTGCTCACCTGCGGTTAGCACCTCTGTCGGGGTGAAGGAAAGAAGCGACCCAAAACCGACGAAGCCGCTACCAAACGCCCTTATCGCTGCCGGTGATCTTGTAGCTGATGGCGGCGGCGGACGCTAAGTAGGGCAGCATGCTCAGGCGGAAAGTGGCGGGCACGTCGCCATTGAAGGCCGTGCGGGTGACCTGCTCGGAATAAAGCGCCGCGCCCTGCGGCATGATAGGGACACGCAGGAAGCGCTGACGGGCATGCACCTTGTCGCCGCCGCAGATGGCCGCCTTAGTGATGGTCGCAGGTAGCTTCAAACCGTTGCCGCGATACTTTTCCGCGAAATCAGAGACGATGGCGAGATACGTGGCGACGCCGCGCCAGATGCCCGAGCCCTCCGTGGCTTTTTTCAGTTCGGCGAAGTCAACTTCGCCCGCATCCACTAGCGCGGTGGTGTTGATGAGGTCGCACACGCGGAAATAGAAGTGACGATACATGCGCTGGAGCGTGGCCACGATGATGCGCTCCTCCGGCGCGGGCACGAAGAAAGTCCGGCCGGCAATCTCTTTTTGCACGCGGCGAGTGACGAAACGGCGCGCCAGCGCGGTGTGCTCACCCATTTGACCCAGGCGCTGGATGTGGATCTCGACCGGCTCAGCCAGACCGACGATACTGAAATTCCACTTTTGCGCCATGCGGTCACCCCAGCTCTGGGGTTCGATCTTGGCGCCGAACTTCTCCTGCATCACCCGGATGACGTCTTTTTCGTTGCCGGTGGTGTAGAGATCGAGGTCGTTGCCGATGTCCGGCCAGTGGTCGAGCGATTTGATGACGGTGGTCTGACATCCGGCCGCTTCGAGCTCCTTGCAGACCGCTTCGAGGTGGGCGAGTGCATTGGCGATGCGATCGCGCTCGGTGGCCAAAGCGGCATCTGCCCAGGCGAGAGTGCTGGCGTCGCCGCGGGCGAGTGCGTCGTGGCGGATGGCTTCCATCCCGCGTATGACCACGTGATGGGAATGGGAGAGTGACAGCAACTGCTCGCGGCCGAGTTCGTCGAGCGTGCGCACCATTTGCAGACAATCTTCACCCGGGGTTGGGCTGAGGGTCAGTCCGCAAAGGCAACTGAGAAGCTCCTTCTCGCGGATGGCTTCAAACGGGGGCATGGGTACTCCAGGGGTGGTGTTAGCGTCCGGGTAGTGAGATTCAGATTTATGTGCGGGAGTTGGCAGGGGGGCACGGTTTGGTTCGGCGCAATGAGGCATTGTCTTATAATCACGGTTCAAACGCCCCACATCCCTGCGCTGCAAGAAGCTGGAGACTAGCGATTGGCCTACAACGACCTTAGAGAATGGATTGCGGCGCTGGACCGGGCCGGAGAGTTGAAGCGGATCCGCGCGGAAGTAGATCCGATGCTGGAGATCACGGAGATCGCGGACCGGGTGTCGAAAGCGGGCAAGGCGGGTAATCTGCCGAAAATGAAGGCCGGCGGTCCGGCGCTGCTCTTCGAGAACGTGAAAGGACATCCGGGAGCGCAAGTGCTGATCAACCAATTCGGGTCAGAAGACCGGATGAAGCTGGCGCTGGATGTAAAGGCGCTGGATGAGATATCGGGACGGATCATCCAGTTGATGAATATGAAGTCGCCCGAGGGCTTCCTGGAAAAAGTGAAGATGCTGCCCATGCTGGCGGAGTTTGGGAAATTCTTTCCGAAAACCGTCGCGACGGGGCCGTGCAAGGAAGTGATCAAGCAAGGGGCGGAGGCGTCGCTGCTGGAGTTGCCGGCGCTGAAGTGCTGGCCGCTGGATGCGGGGCGGTTCATCACATTTCCCTGTGTGATCACGCGCGATCCGCGGACGGGCAAGCGCAACATGGGCATGTATCGGATGCAGATCTACGATGCGAGCTCCGCGGGAATGCATTGGCAACGGCAGAAAGTTGCGGCGGAACATTATCGCGAGTTGCTGCGCGCGGGCGCGGCCAAAGCCGCCGGGGCTGCGTCAAGCAAGTCGGCCGCCGTGGACATCATGGCGCGATCGTTGGGGGGCGCGATACTGGCGGAAGGCGAGCGCCCGAGCGGCAAACTGGAGGTTGCGGTCGCCATCGGAACGGATCCGGCGCTGACATTTTCGGCGATCGTACCCGCGCCTCCGGACATTGAAGAGTTCATCATCGCCGGCTTCCTGCGGCAGAAGCCTATCGAGTTGGTAAAGTGCGAGACCGTCGACCTGGAAGTGCCGGCCACGGCGGAGATCATCCTCGAGGGATATGTGAATCTGGATGAGCTGCGTACGGAAGGGCCGTTCGGGGATCACACCGGATTCTATTCACTGGCGGATGAGTATCCCGTATTCCATCTCACTTGCATCACGCACCGGAAGAATCCGGTGTACTCGACGACCATCGTGGGCAAACCTCCGATGGAAGACGCGTATATGGGCAAGGCGGTGGAGCGCATCTTTCTGCCGCTGATGCGGCTTACGCTGCCGGAGATCGTGGACGTGAACCTGCCCATCGAGGGCGTGTTCCACAATCTGATGATCGTGTCGATCAAGAAGTCTTATCCCGGACACGCGCGCAAGGTCATGAGCGGCATCTGGGCACTGGGGCAGGCGATGTTCACGAAATGCATCATCGTGGTGGATGAAGACGTGAACGTGCAGGACATCGGCGAAGTGACGTTGAAGGCGCTGAACCATATCGATCCGGAGCGCGACATCCAGTTCACGATGGGGCCGGTCGATTCGCTGGACCATGCGTCGCGGATGCCAAATTACGGGTCGAAGATGGGCGTGGACGCACCGCGCAAATGGAAGACGGAAGGATTTGATCGGCCGTGGCCGGATGAGATCATGATGGACGAGGCGACCAAAGCCCGCGTGGATAGGATGTGGAAGGAGCTGGGGATAGAGTAATGTTCACCGCGGATGAGCCCGGGTTCGCTGCTGGCTGCGCTTATCCTGCTGGGCCCGGTTTGATCTGCATCGGCGAGCGGCTCAAGAGGGATTAGGCAGGATTAGGCGTCCTTTCCGCGGCACGCGTGGCATATCCAGGCTAAAATGAATCATGGCTGTAACGCGTCTGCAAAAGTGTCCCACTTGTATTGGCCACGGCTATTGCAACGAGGGCGACAAGTGTCCTACGTGCGAAGGCACGGGAGAAGTTCCCATCGATGAAGTGATCATCGACGAGCCTTGCCAGCCGGTAGTGGCGCCGCCGGCGGTTGACGCTACAGCGTAGATCTGTCGCCCCTCTGGGGCTCACCGCATTTTCTTACTCCGCCCACCACTTCCGTGGTGGGCTAAGCTACGACGGCTACGCCGTCTCCGCTTCCGCGCCTACGGCGCTGCGGCGACTTCGGTGACGTACTGCTCTAGAGTCAGGCTAACCCTCACACCAAAGCACATGCGCGCAAGCGATGTGCCAGTGTAAACCGTGTGCTGTGTATCAAGGTTACGTGCGGCACACACGCCTGCGCCACCCAGGGAACAACCCTAACCTCAGCGGCTAAAGCCGAATGTATGAGTGCGGCGGGCGATATGGCTGAAGCCATATCCTTCCCAGATAGAGATTGCAGCGGCGACAGCACTCCGGCATGACCGAGCAGCTCGGGGATCCTTCGGCCAAAGTGGCCTCAGGATGACAACCCGAGAGCGTGAGCGGGGCCGCATAGGCAGGAATGCAGGCTACGTCTCGTGCATACCTCTCCACAAAAGCCAAAGCCTGGGTTTATACTCCCTATATGTCCTTCTTCAGCGGCCTAGGGGCTCTGGTTAAAGGTATGTCCATCACCTTCCGGCAGATGTTCGCGCCGACGGTAGTGGAGAACTATCCTGACGGCGCTGGTCCAATGAAGGGTGCGGTCTTTCAGGAGCGCTTCCGCGGATTGCACGCGCTGCAGCGCGATGAGAATGGGCTGGAGAAATGTGTGGCGTGTTTTCTGTGCGCGGCGGCTTGCCCGTCGAATTGCATTTACATCGAGGCAGCGGAGAACACGGCGGAGAGCCGCATCAGTGGTGCCGAGCGTTATGCCACGGTCTATAACATCGATTACAACCGCTGCATCTTTTGCGGATATTGCGTGGAAGCCTGCCCGACGGACGCCATCACGCATGGCCACGGTTTTGAGTTAGCGACGTATAACGCCAGCAACCTGGTGTATCGCAAGGAGCAGTTGCTGGTGCCGCTGACGGCGGCCATGCAGTCGAAGTGATTGCAATCCAACTTTATTTATGTAGTGAACCCGAGGGTCTGCGGGTGGGGACTAGCCCCAAGAAAGCAGGAACCCACGCACGTAGGGTCCTGACCATAGCCAAATGAATAACACCTTCCTCAATCAGTTGCGCGACCGGGTGATCGTCTATGACGGCGCCATGGGCACGCAGATCCAGGACCGCCACCTCTCCCTCGACGATTATTGGGGGAAGGAGGGCTGCAGCGAGATCCTGGTGCAGAGCCGACCCGACGTCATCCGCGAGATCCACGCGGGATACTTTGCCGCGGGCGCGGACATCGTCGAGACCAATACCTTTGGCGCCACACGTATTGTCCTTGCCGAGTACGACCTGCAAGACCAAGTCCGCGAGATCAATATCCAGGCCGTGAAGCTGGCGCGCGAGGCTGCAGCCGGATTCAGCGGCAATGGCAAGCCGCGCTTTGTTGCCGGATCGATTGGGCCTTCAACCAAGCTGCCGTCGCTGGGCCACATCAGCTTCGACGATATGGTCGCGGCGTACTACGAGCAGATCGCCGCGCTGATCGAGGCGGGCGCGGATGTTCTGCTCATCGAGACCTGTCAGGACATTCTCCAGGTGAAGGCCGCGGTTGCCGCCGCGGAAGATGCGATGCGCGCAGCAGGGAAGCGTGTGCCGCTGCAAGTGCAAGTCACCCTCGAAGCCACGGGCACCATGCTACTGGGGACGGAGATCGGCGCGGCGCTGACCACGCTCGAACCCTATGACATCGATATCGTCGGTCATAATTGCGCTACCGGACCGAATGAGATGAACGACGCGGTCCGCTACCTGGGGCACAACGCGACGAAATATATCTCTATCTTGCCGAATGCTGGTTTGCCGCAGAACGAAGGGGGGCGCGCAGTTTACAAATTGACGCCGGCGGAGCTGGCGGACTATCAGCATCGATTTGTCGCTGAGTACGGCGTAAACATCGTTGGCGGATGCTGCGGCACCACGCCCCAGCACATTGAAGTACTCGCAGCCGCAGTGAAGGACATGAAGCCGTTGCCACGCGAGGGCAAGCCGGTGGGCGCGGCGGCGAGCGCGTATACGTCTATCCCCCTCGAGATCGATGGGCAGCCGGTCGTCGTCGCCGAGGAGATGAACACCACGACGCAGAAGAAAGAGTTCCGCGACCTAGTGCAGCAGGGGAAATACGACGACATCCTGGCGATGTCGAAGAAGCTGGTCGCCGAAGGCTCGCACATGCTGGATCTGTGCTGCGCCATCGTGGGCGAGGACGAGATCGGCTACATGACCTCGGTGCTGGAGAAGATTGCCACGCGCGTGCCCGAGCCCATTCTTGTTGACTCGACAGAAGCAGAAGTCATTGAAGAGGCGCTGAAGCGTATCCCCGGCAAGGCCATCATCAACTCCATCAACCTCGAGGATGGCGAAAAGCGCACGTCGAAGGTGCTGCCGATGGCCAAGCGCTATGGCGC
>JBKKBM010000076.1:0-9398 GCA_046714215.1 Terriglobales bacterium
CTGGAACAGAGCTTGCTCCCGGGCAACGCGTGGCGCATCACGAAATTGAATATCGAGGCCACGGGCAAGGCATTCTTCTTCAAGACCATCCGCATCAAGCAGCGCCAATCCGGCTGGGACTACCGGCCCCTGCCCAACGACTTCACCATTGCGCAAGCGGTGGCCGCATTGAAACAGCCATCAGTCTCCGCGCAACGCGCCCTTACGCGCTAGCCGATCCCGCGCGCACCGTCTGTTTCCTTACCGTCAGCTTTTCAATGAGATCTTCCCGCACCCGGTATCCGGTTCCCACTTCATCGGATATCCGGATGGTCCCCTGGCGGGAAACCGTGATCTCCGGCTCCACGATATCTTCTTTCCAATAACGCTGCGAAGCGCTCACGTCGCCGGGTAAGGTGAAGTTGTCGAGGGTAGAGAGAGCGATATTCTGCGCGCGGCCGATGCCTGCCTCCAGCATTCCTCCACACCACACGGGGGTTCCGGCCAGCTTGCAGATGTCATGCACTTTGATGGCTTCGGTGAAGCCGCCCACGCGTCCCACCTTCACATTGATGATGCCGCAGGCACCGACTTCGATGGCCGTCTTGGCGTCGCGCGCGTTGCGGATGGCTTCGTCCAGGCAGATCCGCGTCTTGATCTGCTTTTGCAGCTTGGAGTGAAAATAGACGTCGTCATGCCACAGCGGCTGTTCGATCATCAGCAGGTTGAACTGGTCGAACTGACGCAGGTGCTCGGCGTGTTCCAGGGTGTACGCGGAGTTGGCGTCGCAACTCAGCAGGATGTTCGGCCAGCGCTTGCGGATGCGTTCGAAGATCTTCACGTCCCAGCCCGGCTTGCACTTCAACTTAATACGCTGGTAACCGGCATCGACCTCGACAGCAACTTTTTCTTCTAACTGCTCGGGTGAATCCTGAATACCGATGGATACCCCGCACGCGATCTCGTCGCGCGTCCCACCCAGCAGCTTCCATAGGGGTATTTGCTTCTCGATGGCCTCCGCGTGCCACAGGGCATTCTCCAGCGCCGACTTCGCCATGCGATGCCCGCGGACGCGCTCAAACAACGGAACGCAGTCGCCGCCCCGTTCGAAACTCTTGCCCAGGATGGCGGGGCTCAACTCCGCGGTGATGGCGTACCACGCGGTGTCGATCGACTCTTCGTTGTAATACGGATGTTCGCCCGCCACGCACTCGCCCCATACGTCGAGCCCCTGCGCGTGCAGCGTGACCAGCAGGATGCGACGCTCGGTAGTGCGGCTGAAGCTGGTCTCAAAAAAATGCACTAGCGGCATGCGGATCTCGCGCAGCGTGATGGAATCAACCTTCATGCAAAACCCACCTTATTCGGTCGCGTATGACCACGTTTCATCCCATTTCCCTAACAAAAACTTGCCATTATCTTTTTCATCGCGCTCATAGCCCAGTACGGATAAGTCGCGGTCGAACGCGGCCAGGAACGCCTCGCGATTCCGCAGTTGCACCGCCTTGGCTTGATCACGGTCCGCCGGGGTCGCCTTCCAGGCATAGATCTCCGCCGGGACATCGATGGTGACCGCGGTGCTGAACGCCGGCACCCGACCCGTTTCCATCTTCGTTGTCACCCGCTTCGATTTCAACCACCACTCGGCGACCAGGCGGTCCGTGGGCAATCCCCCCTGCAACGGTGACGATGAGAATCCGTATTGATTGATGTTGTAGCGGCGGGCAATCGCGCCCAGCCGGTCGATGTTGAGATAGGCGTTCTTGATCTCCAGGGGATCAAAAGTCCATTCCATCAGGTCGAAGCCGCGGGCGAGGGCGTCGTCGCGCTGCGCGAGTTTCATCCGGCGGCCCAGGCCGGAGTTGCGATATTCCTCACTCACCGCCAGCATGTGGCTATGCAGATACAGGTGGCCGTTGCGGTTTCCCGGGATGGCGAGCGCGAAGCCGATGAGCTTGGCGCCCTTGTCAACACCGGCGAACGAGCCAATGACCTGCCCGCCGATCTTGTCGGCGACCGTGAACATGCGCTGCGGGATGACGTCAATGTCATCGAACTTCCAGACTTCTTTTTGCAGTTCGACGCAGGCATTGAACTCCGCGATCTCCGAGCATTTGCGGATCGTTACCTGGTCGGCCGCCACAGGCGTTACTTGGCCGCCGCTATTCACTATTTTTGGCCTCTTGCCACAGCTTCTCCATCTCCTCCAATGTAGCATCCGGTAGGGTGCGTCCGGCGCGATGCAACTCCTCTTCTACGTGCTGAAAACGCCGCTTGAACTTGCGATTCGTCTTGCGCAGCGCGGATTCGGGGTCGAGCGAAAGATAGCGCGCAATGTTCACCAACACAAACAGCAGGTCGCCCACTTCATCTTCCAACCGCGCCCGCAATTCATCCGGCACTTGCTCGCCCCTGGCGTCCGCCACGCCCCGCGCATGCGGATTCGGTCCCGGTGCAGGATACTGCGCAACTTCATGGCGCAACTCATTGGTCTCTTCGGTGAGTTTGTCGAAGAGGCCTTCGATGTTCGGCCAATCGAAGCCGACATTCGCCGCGCGGGTGCTGATCTTGTAGGCCTCCATGAGCGCGGGCATGGAAGTAGAGATGCCAGTGAGCACCGACTTACGTTTGTCGCCATCTCCATCCTTCTCGCTCTTTTCCTTGGCCTTGAGCGCCTCCCAGTTGCGCAAAACATCCTTCGACGTTTCCGCCGTCGCGTCGCCGAACACATGCGGATGGCGCGAGATCAGCTTGTCAGAGAGGCGGTCGAGCACGTCGTCAACGGAAAACTTGCCATCTTCCTTCGCCATCTCCGCGTAGAAGAGGACTTGGAGGAGCAAGTCGCCGAGTTCGCCGGGAAGCTCCTGCCAGTCGCGATTGTCGATGGCTTCGAGGACTTCGTAAGTCTCTTCCAGCGTGTAGGGCTTGATGGTGTCAAAGGTCTGTTCGCGGTCCCACGGACACCCGCCGGGCGCGCGCAGCCGCGCCATGATGGAGACGGCGCGTTCGAACTTCTCTCCCGTAGACTTTTCTCCAGAAGACATGAGAGTAATGTAAACGAATGGCAGACGATTGTCTTAGGCTTGCTGGTCCATCTCCACCAGCACGTCCTCACCCTCAACCTTAATGGGATAGATCTTCGTCTTGGCGTCGGGATTGTGGCCCACCTGTCCCGTCTGCGTGTCGAATTGCCAGCCGTGCCACGGGCAAGTGATCTTGCCGCCTTCAAGATAGCCTTGCCCCAGCGGGCCGCCACGATGCAGGCAGACGTTGTCGAGCGCGCTCAGGGTGCCGTCGACATTCGCGACACACACGATCTTCTCATTGCAGGGAAACTCCCTGGCTTCACCCGGCGCGGGCAGTTCCGACTTAGCGGCGATCTTCACGAAGGGCATGCCCCCGATTCTAATGGAAAGGCATCCGGTACAATCAGACACTTCAGCCGCAGATGAACGCAGGTCTAAGAAAAATCCGGAAAGGCTGAGGCGTAGCAAGCTACGGGTGGAAGCACCGGCTTCGGCCGGGTGAAACAGCGACAATAACCTGGGCTTTAGTCTTGGCGAAGTCGCAGCATGATGGTATGGCAGATCAAACAGAAAACAATGCGCGGCTCTACTGTCCCACTTGCGCCACAGAGGTGGCGGATCCGCTCGTCTGCGGCGATTGCTCCTCCGTCATCTGCCGGGTGTGCGGCTCGCCCCTGGAATCTTCCGACGAGTTGGCGATGGGATGAACGAGGGCACTCAAAGCAACAACCCCACCCTGGTCAAAGGCCTTTCCCTGCTCGACGCCGTGTTACTTCTGGTGGGCGGCGTGATCGGCTCCGGCATCTTCCTTAACGCCGCACAGATCGCCACTCAACTCAAGCCCGCGGACCTCTTTATACTGGTCTGGATCGCAGGCGGCGCCATCTCGTTGCTGGCCTGCTTTGCCGTGGCCGAGCTCGGCGGGATGTATCCCCAAGCGGGCGGCCAATACATCTTCCTCCGCGAAGCGTATGGCGAATTGCCCGCATTCCTTTATGGCTGGATGATCTTCGCTGTGGTGCAGACGGGCACCATCGCCGCGCTGGCTGTGGGCTTTGCCCAATATTTCGGCGCGGTCTTCCCAACTTTCATACCACAGGAACCTTTCTTCGCATTTTCGTTCTCCATAGCAGGCAAACCCGTCGCCTGGTCGCTGACGCCACAGAAACTCGTTGCTGTCAGCGGCATCGCGCTGCTCACCTTCGTCAACATGGTGGGACTCCGCCGTGGCTCGCTACTGGTCAACATCGCCACGTGGCTGAAGTTTGCCGCCATGGCCGCGCTGATCATATTGGGAATGGCCTTCGGTAAAGGCGATTGGGCACACTTCTCCGCTGCGACCGTGACTGCAGCTCCATCCGCCTCTTCCCTGCTCATGGCCTTTGGCGTGGCGCTCATCTCCGTGCTCTTTGCCTTCGACGGATGGATCTATGTGACCTGGGTCGCGGGCGAGATGAAAGACGCCGCCCGCAATGTCCCGCGCGCGCTCATCATCGGAGTCAGCTCGGTAGTGGTGATCTACGTCTCCATGAATGTCATGTACGTCTATGCACTACCCATGGAGACGATCATCAGCTCGAACGCCGTGGTCCAGTCCGCCGCGACGGCGATGTTTTCACCGCGCATCGGCGACAGTCTGGCCATCATGGTCGCCGTCTCCTGCTTCGGCGCCATGAGTTCGGCCATCCTCTGTACCGCGCGCATCTTCTACGCCATGGCCAAGGACGGCGTCTTCTTCGCCCGCATGGCGCAAGTGCACCCGAAGTGGCGGACACCGGCGTTCAGTCTGGTCGTGCAGGGGATCTGGGCGTCGGTGCTGGCGCTGATCGGGCTCTACGACCAGTTGCTGACGTACGCCATCTTCATGATGATCGTGGGATACGTGGCCACGGTCGGCGCGCTCTTCGTGCTGCGGCGCACGAAGCCGGACCATCCGCGGCCGTATCGCTGCACCGGATATCCGGTGGTGCCGCTCCTTTACCTAGTGCTGGCGGGGGCGTGGACGCTGAACACCATCTGGGCGCGTCCGCTGGAGTCATTGGCTGGGTTGGGACTGGTGCTGCTGGGCATTCCCGGATATCTGTACTGGAAGTCTCATCGGAAATTGAATAACCGGATAACCGAATGATTTGAAACCCACCCCCACTGTCAGGGTTTTCACAATTGTCCGGTGATCTGATTTTCAATTACCCTATCCGATGCGCAAGCTCTCGATCATCCGTTGATACGTTGGACTCAGCGCCTGCGCATGCGGCTCCGGTGCGATGAACAGCAGCCACAGAATGCTGCCATCCCGGCGCTGCACCGTGACCAGGATGTCACGCTCGGCCACGCGCTGGCCATTGCTTGAAGTCAGCGGCGAAGGCCCGACGAGGTCGACCACCACTGCGTTCATGCCGTCGACCGTCGCCTGACGCGGTTGCGATGCCGCCTGCAACTCCGGATTCGACTGCCGTAGTCCGTTGAAAATATCTGACGCGGACTGCGTAAGCGATTGCTGCTGCTGCGGGGAGTAACCATTGATCATCACCCCGTAGGCGATAGCCTGATCACTCACTCCGGCGGGCGGAGCGATCGTGATGGGCGAGCCCTCCGAGCCGAACACTTTCCAGTTCGACGGATACGCGATCTGGAACGCCCCATGATTCAGCGTTTGAAAACTGCCGCTGGGGACCACGGAATCCTGGCTCACGTTTTCGATGCGTCCCGCTTTTTGCTGCTGCATCTGCGCCACTTGCTGCGCGGTATACGGCGTCAACTTCGATGCCGCTGTCTTGGCCGCGCGGAAGTCGCTGCCCGCAGTCTTGAATTGCTTCGGCGGCAATTGGCTGATGGCTTCCATCACGGCCTGGGCGCGGTTGCCCGGATTCGGATGCGACGCGAGGAACTGCGGGCCGCCGCGTCCGCCTTCAGCTTCCAACTTCTCGAAGAAGCGCGCCATCGCGCGCGGATCGTAGCCCGCTTCGTACATCAGTTTGGCGCCTACGCGGTCGGCTTCATTCTCCGCATCGCGCGAATACTTCAAAAAGAGCGACTCGAAGCCGAAGCCCAGTCCGATGCGGGCCAGTTGGCCGCCGGCCCCGCCGCCCAACACGGTTCCCAGAATCGCCGCTGGAATCTGCGCGATTGCTTGCTTGCTGGCATTCTTGGTGGCGTGCCGCATGTAGATGTGCGCGATCTCGTGCGCCATCACGCCGGCGAGTTCAGCTTCCGTGTCCGCCGCTTGCAGCGTGCCCACATGAATGCGAATAGGGCCGCCCGGCAGCGCGAACGCGTTGATCTCTTTCTGGTTGATCACTTTGAACGAAAACTGATAAGGATTCGGCGGCAGATTGCTCGCCAGGCGGTGTCCCAGAGTGCTCACGTAATCCGGGATCGGGCCGCGCGCGGGCAGCATCGGCAATTGCGCGTCGGCCTGGGCCGCCACCTGCCGGCCGATCTCCACCTCTTGCTCCGGTGAATACTGGTTGAAGCCTCCAGGCTGCGGATAAGCGTTGTCACCCGGCTGTAGCGGGCCTGTCTGTTTGGCGGCGCATCCGGTCATGACCATGGCCAGAGTGAGGGCGGTGATCTTGCGCATGAAGTTTCCCTGCATCAAAGTTCTCTTGAAGGCGTGCTTGCTCATGTCGTTCTCCGTATAGCTCTTTTAAGTAGGATGCGCCGGATGAGCCACTCGTTGGAAGGCGACCGGAGCTGCGGCATATAATGTCGAGATTGATTAGGAGGAATTCGAGAGATGAAGCGTAATCATTTGGGATTGGCACTGACCATCCTTGCCCTGGGGGCGCTGGCCTTCGCCGGCGACAAGGACAAGCTGGCTAAAAAGAAGGTCGAACTGAAAGACGGCAAAGGCGCCGTCGTGGGCACCGCTACTCTCTCCGCGACGCCCAAAGGCACAAAGATCAAACTCAACTTGAAGAACCTGCCGCCGGGCGAACACGCCATCCACATCCATCAGTACGCGAAATGCGAAGGGCCAGGCTTCACCTCCGCCGGCGCGCATTTGAATCCCAACAGCAAGAAACATGGATTGCAGAATCCCGATGGCCACCATATGGGCGACATGGTCAACTTCAAGGTCACCGCCAACGGAAAATCCAGAGAGGTGATCCACGCCTCATTCCCTTACACGAAAGCCAGTGCGCTATTTGCCAATGGCGGAACGTCCCTCATGGTGCATGCCAAGCCCGACGACAACAAGACTGACCCCTCGGGCAATGCGGGCGACCGCATCGCTTGCGGATTGATCCAATAGCCTCTAATCACCCAAACCATGCCGCGTGTGTGGCTTTTTTTGGCGAACATAAAAAAAGCGGGCCTCGCGGCCCGCTTGCGTGTTTCTGCCACGTTATTCTTACTGCTTACTTCGCTTCCGCCAACTCCTCCGCCTTCGCCATGGTCAACGGCTTGGCAAAGATGGCGTTGAAGCTGCGCGCCTTGCGGTTCTTCCAGCTTCCCTTGTGCCAGGCATAGCCGGCGATCAGCGGGAAGGTCACGGTCGCTTCGCCGAAGACCATTTGCTCTTTCGCCAGGTCCACCTTGCCCCAGGAGTTGGCTTCCTTCAGCGTGGAGCCGGAGAGCGCGCCGTCGCGTTCGTCGGCCACGGTAAGTTGCACCGCGTACTTATGCATGGCCGCGTCGTAGCCGAGGAACTCAGCGGAGACGACGATGTCCTGCACAAAGTTTTTCGGCACGCCGCCGCCCAGCATCACCAACCCGGTCACGCCCGCCTCCACCTTGATCTGCGTCAGTTCGCGGAAGTCGGCGACCGAATCGATCGAAGCGTAGCCTTTACCGTTCTGCTGGTTGGCCACCTGATGGAACACCAGGCCGAAGCCCGCGGAGCAATCCGAGAACGCCGGGCAAAAGATGGGAATGCCTCGCCGATACGCTTCCAGCACGATGCTGTCCGCCTGCGGGAATTTCTGTTCGAGATATTTGCCCATCTCCACGATGAACTCGCGGCTGGAGTACGGACGCGGTGCCAGTGAATCGGCGATCACCCGAATGGTGTCATCGCACACGCGCAGCTCGTCTTCATCGATGTAGGTGTCATAGATGCGGTCGATCGCGCGCTCCCGCAAATCGTTATCGCTCGCGAAAGGCGTGCCTTGGTAGTGGCGATAGCCCAGCGCTTCAAAGAAATCCTGGTCAACGATGTTGGCGCCGGTGGAGACGATCGCGTCCACCATGTTGGCGCGCATCATGTCCAGGATGATGCCCTTTTGTCCGGCGGAGATCAGGCTGCCCGCCAGCGTGAGGATGATGCCGCAGTCGGAATCGCTGACCATCTCGTCCACGATCTTGGCGGCGCGGGCCAGGTTGCGGGCCTGAAAGGCAGTCTTCTCCATCATGTCGATCATGGGAACGACGTTGACGGCCTTGATGTCGTAATGTTCTACGGGGGTGTGCAGCAGGTCGGTCTTTTTCATTTGCTACTCCGATGTTTGGATTCCGGAGCCAATACCAAAAGAAAAGGCCCCGGGTTCCGGGGTCTACGGTAAGTGAGCTTTTGCAAGCGACTTCCGCCATCGAACCCCGCCGTGGCTAGTACATATGATACAAGAAATGGGAGGATGGATGCAGAAGTTTTTCCTTCTCTCCCCTCAATCAACTTCGCGTCTCCGCGGTGAAAGGTTTCATGAAGCTCTTAGTGATCGGCGCGGGCATGATGGGATCGGCGGCGGCCTATGACATGGCGCGATCGGCGGGTGTAGAGGCGGTGACGCTGGCGGACGCCGACGGCAAGTTGGCCAAGCGAGAAGCCGCGCGCATCAACCAGATGCTGGGCGTCAAGCGCGTGAAAGCGGTCGAACTCGACGCCGCCAAATACGGCAAAGCTGCCAAGCTAATGAAGGGCCACGCGGGAGTCTTGAGCGCAGTTCCCTATTTCTTCAATGAAGGCTTGGCCAAGGCGGCGATCGACGCACGCTGCCACTTTGCCGACCTTGGCGGTAACAACACCGTCGTCCGGAAGACATACGCACTGGCGAAGAAGGCCGCGAAGAAGGGTGTAGCTCTCGCGCCCGATTGCGGTTTGTCTCCCGGCATGGCGTCCATCCTGGCGGGCGAGCTGATGCGTCGCGTGGCGCCGAATGGGGAGAGGGTCGACGCGCTGAAGCTTTATGTAGGCGGACTGCCGAAAGATCCGCAGCCACCTTTTTATTATCAGCTCGTATTTTCTGTGAATGGCCTCATCAACGAATTCGTGGAGCCTGCCAAGGTGCTGAAGAACGGCAAGATCGTCGAGATCGAGCCGCTGACCGAGCCGGAAGAATTTCACATCGAAGGATTCGCGCCCCTGACGGCATTTCATACCTCGGGCGGCACGTCGACAATGCCGGAGACGTATCAAGGACAAGTGGGCGAGTGCTTCGAGAAGACGCTGCGGTA
>JBKKBM010000077.1:0-5161 GCA_046714215.1 Terriglobales bacterium
TGGGCTCGGTTATGTGTATAAGAGACAGATGCAGGTGATGAAGATCACCACCGTCATGGTCGTGATCCTATTGCTCTGGTCCATCTTCACCATTCTGCGGGCGCCCGCCGGCACGCTGCACCTGCCCCCTTGGCCTACTCCGGAGAACCTGAACTTCAGTGAGAGCGCTCTCGGCTGGCTGAAGAATACGGACCTGCACAAGACGATCGGGCTCTTCGGCATCATGATGGCCTTTGGGCACTCGGTGTTGGCCATGAGCGGCGAAGAGTCGCTGGCCCAGGTCAACCGCGAGATCGAGCACCCTAAACTGCCCAACCTCAAGAAGGCCGCAGTCGTCATCGGCATCTTCAGTTTCCTTTTCACCGGACTCTCCTCGCTGTTTGCGGTGATGCTGATCCCGGACGCGGTCCGCCCGCAGTATTACAACAACATGGTCAGCGGATTGGCGCTCCATCTCGCCGGTCCCCAGATATTGACCGTGCTCTTCTCCGGCTTCGTGGTAATGGTCGGTTTCTTCATGCTCTCGGGCGCGATCAACACTTCGATGATCGGCTCCAACGGAGTGCTGAACCGCATCGCAGAAGACGGGGTGCTCACGGACTGGTTCCGCAAACCTCATAAGCGGTTCGGCACGACCTATCGCATCCTGAACCTGATCGTCATCTTGCAATTGACGACCATCATCGTCAGCCGGGGCGATGTATACGTCCTCGGTGAAGCCTACGCCTTCGGTGTGATCTGGAGTTTCACCTTCAACAGCATCGCGATGCTCGTACTGCGTTTCAAATTTAAGGGCGAGCGCGGCTGGAAGATGCCACCCAACATCACGATTGGCGGCTTCGAGATCCCCGTGGGACTGCTTACCGTGCACGTGGTATTGCTGGCCACTGCGCTTACCAACCTGTTTACAAAATCGCTGGCCACCAAAGCGGGGATCGGCTTCACCGCGGGATTGTTCATCCTATTCGCGGTCTCTGAGCGCATCAACCGGCGTAAGCTCTCCGCCGCCGGCCATCAGATGCAGGAACATTTCCAGCTTGAGCATCAGGAAAAGGTGGACCGCGAGCAGGCCGGCATCCAGCCCGGCAATGTGCTGGTCACGGTACGCGATTACAACACCCTGGGACATCTCAAGTGGGCGCTCGACTCCACCAATACCGACGAGCAAGACGTCGTCGTCCTCTCCGCTCGCCTTACCGGCGCCGGAAGCTCCGAGTACGAGTTCACAGAAGAGCAAATCTTCAGCGATTACGAACAGACGCTCTTCACCAAGGCGGTATCCGTCGCCGAGAGCGTGGGCAAGAAGATCTCTTTGCTGGTAGTGCCGGCCCGCGACCCCTTCTCCGCCATCGTGCAGACGGCTAACACGCTCGAATCTTCCGCCATCGTCGCCGGCCTATCGAGCAAAATGACCGCTGAGGAGCAGGCCTATCGCCTGGGCCAGGCGTGGGAAGCGATGCCCGAGCCCAAGCGGCAGATCGTCTTCCAGGTAGTGAAGCCAGACGACCGCGTCGAAACCTTCCGCATCGGTCCGCACACGCCCACCATGAAGACGGAGGATGTCCACCTCGTCCATCGTCTCTGGCTGCGTATGCGGCGCGAGATCGACGACTTGCATCACTCCGACCTGGTTACTCTCTCGCTCACCCGCCTCGCCCGCGACTACGGGCGCGATCCGGAAGAGATCCTGCGCGCGTTGAAAAAGGGCGAAGGACGCAAGACCGGTTCCCTGGCTCCGGCATCGAAGCCTCCACTCCTTCCGCCTACCACTCCACCCCCGGCGCTCGGCGAGCGTCCGCGCAAGGACCGCCCTGATTCCGCCTCCGATGCAGACATCGAAGACGACAAGGACACTTTCCAAGGCTTCTAGTTTGTTTTTTTGATTTCTCGTGCCCGCACCCGTCCGCGCACGAAGTCCACGATCTCTGCTGTCACGTACTCCGGCGGCGTGATCGAAAACACAGGCTTGCCTTCGATCAGCTTAAGACTCACGCCATCCCACTTCGGAGAAGTGGTTCCGGCGTGCGCGATGATCGCATCCGCGCGGTCGAGGAATTCGCGCGCGGAATCCTTGAAGTCTGGATTCTCGAAGTCGAGCACGCTTAAGTAAACGTCGGGACGCACGAAGCGGACCACACTGTTGGATTCCAGTATCACATTCTCCGCGCCGGCCAATTCCTTGCGCAATGCAGGCATCGCTTCCGCCAGCATGCCTTGCTTCGTGCGGACCCAGAGCACGCGTCGCGCGCCCGCCACCAGAAAACGCGACGTATCTGATTTACCCGCGCGATCGAACTCCTCATCCACGGACCAGCTATGCTCGTGCTCGTTAAGTGCGCATTCGCACGGCTCCGCGCTCACCGAGCACACGCCATGACCGAACTGTGTGATCTTCGCCGCCGTCCAGTTCGCCTCGGGCAGCGCCGCAATGATCCCCGCCACCACGCTCGTTTTCCCCACATTACGCGAGTGTCCGCCGATGACCACGACCGCCATTTATTTGTCACTCTTCCGCGCCAGCTGCGAGACAGTCGCCAGCTCCTTGAGATGCTGTTTCAGCGGTTTGGCCGGCACACCCCAAAATACGACGCCCGGGCCACGCACGGTCTTACCCGTAAGCACGCCGCTCTTCGATCCCAGGATCACACCATCTTCAATGGTTACATGGTCCCCGATGCCGACCTGCCCGCCGATGACCACATTGTTGCCGATCACCGTGCTGCCCGATATCCCCGACTGCGCGGCGATCACCACATTCTCACCGATGCGCACGTTGTGCCCGATGTGCACCATATTGTCGAGTTTCGTTCCCCGGCCGATGACTGTCGCTTCCAGCGCCCCGCGATCGATGGTGCAGTTCGCGCCGATCTCCACCTCGTCGCCTATCTCCAAGCGTCCGATCTGCGGAAATTTCTCATACTTCCCGGTTGCCGGGTCACGCACGAAACCGAACCCATCGCTGCCCAGCACTGCGCCCGCATGCACGAGCACTCGTTCGCCCAGCTTGCTGTGCGGATAGATGGTGACGTTAGCGGCGATCTGACATTCAACGCCCATGCTCACACCCGAACCTACATTTACATTGGCGCCGATGCGCGACCGCGCACCCACGTTCGCTCCCCGGTGGATCACGGCATGGGGACCGACGGAAACTCCCAGACCAAGTTTGGCGTCCTTGTGGACGATCGCCGTGGGATGAACACCGAGTTGTTGCTCGGCCGGCTCCATCAACATCGCTGCCGCGCGCACGAATGCCAGTCGCGGAGACTTGCTGAGCAGGATCGCCTTCGGCGAATCCCCATGGTTGCCTACTGAATCCGGCGCGATCACCGCACCCGCCTTCGAAGCTATGGCCGTCTCCAGCAGTTTGGCGTCCTCGATGAAGACGAGATCTTGCGCCCCCGCCGCCCCCAGACTGGCCACCCCGTTGACTTCCACTTTTTCAAAGGGACCGGAAAGCTCGGCGCCGATGTAGTCTGCGATCTCGCGCAGCGTGTGCCTCATGCGTGGATTGTATGGCATCAGACTCAATAGAGAGAAGGTTCGCCCGCCGGACGCGTCTTCCACCGCCGATGCACCCATAACCACTGTCCCGGATGCTTGCGCGCCTGCTTCTCCAACGCCAGATTGAACAACGCGGTATTGGCCACTACGTCCGCCTCGGTGTCGCCGGTCTGCACCAGGCTCAGCACCGGCTCGAAGACCACTCTGTATTTGCCCCGCTCTTCGTCCCAGAAGGTAAAGCCCGGCACCACCACGGCTCCGGTCTTCAGCGCCATGCGCGCCAAGCCGCTCGCCGTGCACGCGGCCACGCCAAAATAAGGGACGAAGACTCCTTGCGGCGGCGTCATGTTGGTGTCCATCAGGATGCCGACCGTCTCCCCCGCGCGCATCGAGGCCAGTAGCCCGCGCGCGAACTCGCGATTGTCGATGGTCTCATTGCCGTGCAGGGTGCGGTAACGCTTGACCAGCCCATCTATTAACCGGTTGTCCAGATCGCGTACCACGATCTTCATGGGATGCCCGTACAACGAATGGGCGAATGAGCCTACCTCCCAGCCGCCAAAGTGGCCCGTGAGGATCAGCACTCCCTTACCCCTGCTGCGCGCCTTCTCAAAGTTCTCAAAGCCTTCGTACGTCGCCACACTGGCAACGTTCTCGCGCGTGTATGTAGGAAACAGGCAGAACTCCGCCAGCTGCCGCCCCAGTCCGGTGAAGACTTCGCGCAAGAGGCGGGCGCGTTCTCCGCGGTCTTTATCCGGAAAAGCTATCTCCAGGTTCCGCATGCCCACCCGGCGCAACTTAGCATGCAAGAGATAGACCAGCCGGGACAGACCAATACCCAACGCGCGCGCCAGTGGCCGGGGCAGCGAGCCGATACTCCGCACCAGGAGCCACAGCGGAACATACTCCAGTCTTGGGCGCATGCAGTGGCTTCGACGGTAGCATCGGCCAAAAAGGGGTGTCAAACAAAGCGGGACGAACGCCCGGCGAAAGCGAAGAAAAGTCAGTCAAGTAAGCGGACTGGCTTTAGCCCTGTAGAGACGTAGCTTGCTACGTCTCCGGTGGGAGAGCGGCGCCTCAGGCGCGCGTCAAGTTCAAAAAGAAAAACTGGGCTTAGCCCTGGTGAAGACACCGACAAAAAATGGGGCCGGACTGGCGACCCTCGTTCCAGTTCCGGCCCCGTCTCCCAGGTTCTGTGGTAGGTGAAGCGAGTATGCGGCTGAAGGGGAAATGCGGCAAGATGACGGAAGTCCCGTATTCGAGTGCGTTAGGCCAATGTCCGTTCGGACATCATTTCGACGTCACCAGCGAGTGGGTGATGGCATGGACGGAAAGCGCGATCCGGTTCTGCACGCCCACCTTGCGCATCAGCTTGGCCACGTGTGCCTTGACCGTGCGCTCTTCAATGGTCAGCACCGCGCCGATCTCCTTGTTCGACCGGCCCGCCACCAGCAACTCCAGAACTTCTTTTTCGCGGTCGGTAAAGGTCACGCGGCCCGCCGGATACATCCGGCCAGGTGACGTCGTGGCCCGCTCAATAAATGTGGAGAGCACCCGGCGCGGGGCCCAGACCGAGCCCTGGCCCACGATGCGGATCGCCTGAATGAATTCCTGCGGGCTGGCGGCTTCGTCCACATAGCCCTTGGCGCCTGCGGCC
>JBKKBM010000078.1:0-22808 GCA_046714215.1 Terriglobales bacterium
GCTTCCATGGTGGTGTGGGAGAACGGCGCCATGAAGAAGTCTGACTACCGCAAGTTCATCATCCGCACCGTCGAAGGCGTGGATGACTTTGCCTCCATGCGTGAGGTCATCACCCGGCGCTACAAACGGCTGCGTGATGCGGAAGCCCCGCTACCCAGCCTGATCCTCATCGACGGTGGCATCGGACAACTTCACGCCGCCGCCCAGGCGCTGGAGGAGGTGGCGGTCACCAATCAGCCGCTGGCGTCCATCGCTAAGAAGGAAGAGATCATTTACGTTCACGGGCAGGAGGATGAGCCCATCGTGCTCGATCGTCATTCGCCGGTGTTGCACCTGGTGCAGATGATCCGCGACGAATCCCACCGCTTCGCTGTGACTTTTCACCGCAAGCGCCGGCAGATGCGCGACCGTAAGTCAGAGTTGATGGAAATCCCCGGCATCGGGAGATTGACGATGCAACGCTTGGTCACGCACTTTGGCAGCGAGCGCTCCGTGCGCGAAGCCGACGCGGCCGCTCTGGGCGCGGTGGTCAACCGCAAGCAGGCGGAAGCCATCCTGGAATACTTCCGGAATCTAAACTAGGCGCTCTACTTGCGAACTGCCGTCCCGATCATCGCCTCGAAGACCTTCAGCCCGTCCGCTGACCCCAGCATCGCTTCGCTGGAACGATCCGGATGCGGCATCATGCCCAGCACATTACGCCCTTCGTTGCAGATGCCGGCAATGTTGTCCAGAGCGCCGTTGGGATTGGCCTCCGTCGTGACCTCGCCCTCAGGAGTGCAGTAACGGAAGACGACGCGATCTTCCCGACGCAGCTTACTCAGCGTGTCTGCGTCGGCAAAGTAATTCCCTTCCATGTGCCCGATGGGCATCTGCAAAACACTGCCCTGCCCCAAGTCATGGGTGAACGGCGTAGCCGTGCTCTCCACCCGCAGGTAGACTTGCTTGCAGATATATTTGAGCCCGGCGTTGCGCATCAACGCGCCCGGCAACAGGCCCGCCTCGCACAGGATCTGAAATCCGTTGCAGATGCCGATGACCAGGCCGCCCTGCTCCGCAAACTTCTTCACCGATTGCATGATTGGTGCAAACTTGGCGATGGCTCCGGTGCGCAGATAATCGCCATAAGCGAAGCCTCCGGGGACGATCACAGCCTCTACCCCTTCGAGGTCGCTCGATTCGTGCCACAGCATCGTGGCCGGTTGTCCGGCGACGGCGTTCAACGCGTAATAACTGTCATGGTCGCAATTTGAGCCGGGAAAAATGATCACGCCGAATCGCATATCCTAAAGTCTAGCATCTCCATTTGCTCCGCTTCTATGCCTTTGTGCGCCAAGAAGTTAGCGGGGCACAGCGCAGCCCACTCGCCGCACAAAACCTGCATCCGAAAACAAGTTGGACATAAACCGTCCACGTTTCTGAACTCACATCTTACGGAGATACACTATGCGTGCAACGCGATTGATCGCTGTTTTAGCAGCGCTGACTTTCATCCTCACCCTTGGCTGCTCCCAGCAAAGGGCCACAAATCCCTCGGTCAAAGACAATGTCGCGAAGTCGCTCGAACAGGCCGGCTTCCGCGAAGTCAATGTCGATGAAGATAAAAACAAGGGCGTCATCACCCTTAAAGGCAAAGTCGGCAGCCAGGACGATAAGTCCCGCGCGGAAGACATCGCCCGTCAGGCCGCCGGCAACAGCGTGGTCGCCAATGAACTCCTGGTGACCGGCATCAGCGAAGACCGCGCCGAAGACGTCGCCAGCGCCACCGACGACGCCATCGAAGCGGAATTCAATGCTTTGGTCGAAAGAAACAATATCAAGGACCAGCGCATCCGCTCCGACGCGAAAAACGGCGTCCTCACCCTCACCGGTGATGTGGACACCGCTTCTCAGCGCGCCCTGGTGGAAAAAGAAGGCGCCCAGATCAAGGGCGTGACCCAGGTCGTGAACAAGCTGGAGATCAAAGCGGCGAAACGCTAGTCCTTCGCCACTCGCATCCCGGAATGCAAAAGGGAGGGCTTATGCCCTCCCTTTGCTTTTGCTCCAGATCTTGCAGAGACGTAGCTTGCTACGTCTTAAGCCCGAAGGACACCCGCCAGTGACCCGTCACAAAGGGCCGGGTCACCGCGCAAACACGACTAAATCCCGTCAGGGACGCCCGCTCACACCCCTACAAGCTTCCGCTGCTTTGTCATCCGCTGCTCCCGCTCCTTGGCAAAGCGCTGTACGGCTTTGAAGATTGAAGCGCCATCCAGCTTCGCCTCAGCGATCACGTCCGGCTCCAGGCCGCCGGTCAGCCATTCGTTGTCCTGATCAGACGTGAGCGAGTATGCGTCCGTCAACGGCCCGGAATCACGGATGGGCCACATGCGGCGCGTGCCCGTAGTCACAAACATCAGGTCATATAGCGCCTCGGGCGGTAGCACGGAGTTGCGGTACGACTCAGGTTGCCGGTCGAAGAGCTCTTCGCTGATCGCGGAGATTACTTTTACGTTGATACCCGCCTCGTCGAGTTTGGGAATGATGCTAAGCACATTGTTTGTAGAGCTGGAGCCCTGCGCGACGACGTACCCATGCTTCGGCTTATCCGGCGCGAAATCACGGATCACGTACAGCCCCTTGGCCGCGGCTTTGATGTCCGTGTCCGCAAACTTGCTGCGGTCGGCAACCTTGAAGTCCGGGCGTGCTACTTCGATGCTGATGATACCCACCTTCTGCTCACGGGCGGCGATCTCGGCCGCGGCAAAGTATCCCGGCGCCACGTCGTTGTAGTCCCAGAAACTGAGATGGATGGTCTGCCCGCGCGGAAACAGCTTCCACACTTGGGGCGCAAAAATGCCAAAGTGGGTGCGAGCGTCGGCCGCGGTCTCGGGTCCGGAGTGGCCGGCCAGGATGTGCAGCACGCCGGTACGGAAGACACTATCTTGATTCTGCTGGCTCCACACGCGGGCGGGCAGATACATCAGCGGCGTGAAGGCGCCGTACGTACCGCTCAGCGCCCACACCCCGGCAAACTTCTTGGGATCGACGCTCGTGCTCTGGCTCACCAGTCCGATGGCGGTAGAGACATTCCCTGCCTCCTGGATGGCGGCCTTGAGGCGCGTACCCAGGGGGTTCTGTTCCGGGTCGTAATGTCCCCAAAGCGCGCCGTGCTCCACGTTGATGGACTCGGACAGGTCAGCCGCGGCCGTAATGAAGCGGTTCCCGGTGACATAGTTCAGCCACTTGATGAATTCCGAGATACCGCGGCGAGCGCCGGCAGCCTCGCCGGCCTTGCGGAAGAGGGTGATCTCCACCTGCTTCTCCGCGCCGGAGACGCTGTTCTTGACCGTAACCTTCTGGGGCTCGGTGGGAAGATTGGCCACCCGAAGACGCTCATCGAGGAAGGGATCTTGCTTCGCATCGATGCGGAGCGGCACGTCGTCCTTCACCGTGTCACCGATCTGCACCAGGCGGTCCGCCAGCCAGTCTCCGAGACCATCCTTATCGAGCACCGACATCGCCTTATCGATGTTGGTCTTGAACTGGATCAAGCGCTCGCGCTCTTCCTTCACCGCGCCGTTGCGAATGCCCTCAAACTCGATACCAAACTTTTCCTCAAAGGTTCGCGCGATGGCCACGAAGTAATCCGAGTTCATCTTCATCGCGTAGGGATGGCTCTTGTAACTGACGAGCTGGTCGCCATCGCCGGGGATCTTACCGTTCGCCGCAGCCGGCCAGTAGCCCTTGACCGTCTTGCCGATGACGACCATGGGGCGCCGGTCCGCGGGGTCCCACTCTTCCATGGCCTTCAGCACGCCGACGACCTGGCTGTAGTCGTTCCCGTTTTCAATGGTGAAGACGTTCCACCCGTACGAACTCCATTGCGCGGCCATGTCATAGCCTGCGCCGTATTTCTCCGGGATCACGCCGCCGATCAGCGAATCATCGATGCCCGCATTGTTGTAGGAGATGAGAACCCGCAGCCGCTTGCCCACCTGCAGCGCCAGCGCCTGCGTCTTCAACTCCTGCGCGTGGCCTTCGGTCATCGCGAATTCGCCCTCAAAGGCAACCACCTTCGGCGAATTCATGGTGGACGCACCCACAATGTCCCAGAACGCGGCCTTGCCTGCCGCCGTTGCCAGCCCCACGCCCGACGGCCCGCCGTTCACGTCATTGGTTACATCGGTCGATTCAGCGTGTCCCTGCAAGGCGCGAATACCGCGAATCTTCGCCTGGGCAAACAGCGGATGGTCCGCCAATCCGGCGTCTTTGAGCAGCGTCTTCAGCGCGCCCTGACCGCGGCGGAATCCCAACGCATCGATGGGCAGGATCGCCGTGTGCGGATCCACAAAATATCGCTTGTCGCCGGTCGCCTCATAGCGACGCGCCATCGCGTGGCCCATGATCATCCACAGCGCGTAGCCGGTCGGGATGTTGTGCCCACCCGCCAGCATGAATTTGTCCGTGTAAGGATGCTTTGGCCGACGATAGTCGTAACGCAGGCCACCCAACTCCGGCCCGGCCAGGTGCGCGGCCACGTTGTACGGCGTATACGCCAACGGTCCGCCAAAGTGTCCGGTCTGCGCGTAATTCCCCAGTAGCGTGAGGGTCATACACGTCAGAAAGCCGACGTCTTCCATGCGCTGGCGATCGAAGTCCGTATCCAATGGTTCGACGGCAGTCTGTCTCAAGGGTGTGGCCACAGCCATATTTTCGATTCTCCCCGGTCTTCTCGAATCAGAAGTCTTGCGGATTTTTTGGAATCAGAAGTTCTTGTTCGCGAACGCTTCTACCCGGTCCAGCGCTTTGTTGATGTTCACAATGGAATTCGCGATGGAGAAGCGAATGTAGCCCTCACCATATTCGCCGAAAGCCGTGCCGGAAAGACAGGCGACGCCGGCCTCTTGCAGGATCGCGTCCGCGAGTTTCTTCGACGGCCAGCCGGTCTTGGTGATGTTGGGAAATACGTAGAAAGCGCCCTTGGGCGTGCGGCAAGAGAATCCCTTGATGCGATTCAGCCGCTCCACCACCACATCCCGGCGCTGGAGGAAGTGCTTGCACATCTCTTCCACCGACGCCTGGTCCCCGGTCAGCGCCTCAATGCCGGCCTGCTGGGTGAAGCTCGCCGTGCAGGAGTTGGAATTCGTCTGCAGCCGCGCGATGTGCTGCGCCAGGTCCGCCCGCATCACCCCGTAGCCCATGCGCCATCCCGTCATCGCATAGGTCTTGGAGAATCCGTCCAACAGGATGGTTCGGTCCTTGAATCCGGGGATTGACATGATGGAAAAATGCTCGCCCTCAAACACCAGGCGGCTGTAGATCTCGTCGGATAGCACCATGATGTCGCGTTCGCCTATGGCCGCCGCCACCGCGCGCACATCCGCCTCCGACATCACCCCACCCGTCGGATTATGCGGAGAATTCAGGATGATGAGTTTCGTCCGGTCGGTGATCAGCGCCTTTAACTCACTTACGTCGAAGCTGAAGTCTTTCTCCTCCTTCAGCTTGATGGGGACCGCCGTGCCCCCGAGAAAGTGGATCATCGATTCATAGATGGGGAAACCGGGGTTCGGATAAATGACCTCATCCCCTTCTTCAATCATGGCCAGCATCGTGAAGAAAATGATTGGTTTACCGCCCGGCACTACGACCACCTCTTCCGGCTTGACCTCCACTTTGCGCGTCTCTGCAACGTAGTTGGCAATGGTCTGCCGCAACTCCGGCAGCCCCGCCGAGGGGCCGTAGTGCGTCCAGCCACCCTGAAGCGCTTTTACGCCGGCGTCGATCACATTCGCGGGCGTATCAAAATCAGGCTCGCCAATCTCCAGGTGGACGATATCTTTGCCCTGCGCTTCCAGGGCGCGAGCCTTCACCAGTACCTCGAAGGCGGTCTCCGTACCCAACCGTTGCATGCGGCGGGCAAGCTTTAATTCACTAACAGTAGTGTTCGGCATAGGGTTTCCAAACCCATAATTATAGCGGTCGTCGGTGATTCTTGCTGCGTGATTTTTGTCGAGACGTATAGTCAGGGCACGGCTTCAGCCGTGCCAATTCGCGTGCGAAAAGCTTTCAGGGTTCAGCCCGAAGGGCGACTGCCAATAGCCCGGCACGAAGTGCTGGGTCTGCGGCATATCCATGAGTCCCTTTAGGAACGACTGATCAGATTTGAAACGTGAGAAGGCGCGAAGCGCCGACATTGCGAAGTGCCTATTCGTTGACGGCGGTCTCTTCGCTGGGCTTGGTCCGCAGTACGCGGTCAATGGCGTAAGGCGCGCGTTGCGTGGGCTCGTGATAATGCCGGACCTGCATCTCACCCAGTAGTCCCAGGGCCAGCAACTGCACGCCGGCCAGCAGCAGCACGGCAGACGCGATCAACAGCGGACCATGCTCAGTCATGACATGTACATGCCAGAAGACCTTCGCGCTCATGAGATATAGCGCGATCATCGAGCCCAGCCCGATCGCCAGCACGCCTACCGTGCCGAAGAAGTGCAGCGGCCGCGAAAGGTAGCGCAGCAGGAAGCGGATGGTGATGAGGTCGAAAAACACGCGGAAGGTGCGGGTGATGCCGTAATGCGAGACGCCCCGCTCGCGGTTACGGTTCTTGATAGGGATTTCGACGATGCTCGCGCCCAGCCAGCTGGCCAGCGCCGGAATGAAGCGGTGCAATTCCCCGTAGAGCGGGATTTGGTGCAGGATATCGCTGCGGTACGCTTTGAACGTCGTGCCAAAATCGTGGATATCCACGCCGCTTAACTTGGCCATCAGCCAGTTGGCGATGCGTGAAGGTATCCGGCGCATCACAAAGTTATCCATGCGCTGCTTACGCCATCCGCTGACGACGTCGTAACCTTCCGCTAACTTTTCCAGGAACAGCGGGATGTCTTCGGGGTCGTGCTGCAGGTCGCCATCCATGGCGATGATGTACTCGCCCTGCGCATGGTCAAAGCCCGCAGCTAGCGCTGAAGTCTGGCCAAAGTTGCGGCGCAGCTTCACCACCGCTACCCGGCTATCCACCGCCAGGATCTCACGCAGCACCGGGAAGGTCCGGTCAGAGCTGCCATCATCCACAAAGACCAGCTCAAAACTGTCACCCGTCGCCTCCATGACCGCCTTCAGGCGGTCATACAGCGCGGTCACGTTTTCCTCTTCGTTGTGAAAAGGGACGACGATGGAATACTTAAGCATGCAGTTTGGTCATTATAAACGGTCGGAGGAGGGATTCCAGCCGGGAAAATACGCCGCCGTCACCACCAAGCCAATCGGCAGAATGGCCGCCTAATCCCGCTTCAGTTCAGCCTCGATCGCGTCCTGGTCAGTCTCGGCGATGTCCACGAATTCCACGCCGATCCCCACCCCTTCCAGGCAGTAGCGGACCTCCGCGCGGGTGTGGACGTGAACGTCGGTCCGCACCAGCCGGAAGTTGATCTTAAGCACCGCTCCTTGGGGAAAATACCGGGCCGTGTTGATGAACATTCCCTGGGTGCTGATGTCTGGGACCTTGACCGGGATCTCCTGGTTAGACCCTTCGAAAGTGATGCGCAGGTCCGTATAGCCACGGTATCGGCTGTTGTCCCGCGTGGATACGCCTGTCTTGGGGGCGGAACTACTCATGACTTCGCTCCTTGGCCGGCTTTGGAGTACCGCGAGGCCGTAGCCACCTTCCGCGTGCCAGCACCGCAATAAGGACAGAACAAGAACGTCGGGGCCAGCCCCTTGTTGCAATTAAGGCAGCGGCCGATCGATGCCTGTTCGAAGGGGACTACCCGGAGCACTTCCTCCAGAGTCGTTATACCCTGCTTCACCTTCTCCAGCGCGTCTTCCTGCATCAGCTTCATGCCCGCGCTGCGCGCCAAGTTGCGGATCTCGTCATCCCGGAATTCCGTGCGCAAAGCGCTGCGGATCTGCTCGTCAAACATCAGCACTTCGTAGATGCCCACGCGGCCCCTGAAACCTAAGTTGTCACACAGGCTGCAGCCCGCTGGAGAATACATCTTGTTGTCAAAATCTGTGATCCCGGCCCCCATCAGGCGCGTGGCATAATCCGGCGAGATGTCCACTTGGGTGCGGCACTCGCAAAGTTTGCGCACCAGCCGCTGGGCCACCACTCCCGTGATCGACGATGCGAGCACAAAGCCCGGGACGTTCAGGTCCAACAGCCGGGTGATGGCCGCAATACTGTCATTGGTGTGCAAGGTCGAAAGCACAAGATGACCCGTCTGCGCCGCCTGCATCGCGATCTCCGCCGTTTCCAGGTCGCGGATCTCACCCACCATGATGATGTTAGGGTCTTGGCGCAGGATGGAACGTAAACACCCGGCGAAGGTCAGCCCCTGCTTGACGTTCACCTGGATCTGATTGATCTCCGGGATCCGGTACTCCACGGGATCTTCCACCGTGATGATATGCACCGCCAGGGACTTCACTACATTGAGGGCGCTATAGAGCGTGGTGCTCTTGCCCGAACCGGTGGGGCCAGTGACCAACAGCATGCCCTGCGGCATTGCCAGGATCCCCTGGAGCAACGCCGCATTCTCGTCCGATAGCCCCAACTCCGAAAATCCCACCTTGGTGGCGTTCGGGTCGAGCAGTCGCATGGCCACTTTTTCCGTGCCCTCATGCGTCGGCACCGTGGAGATGCGCAAGTCCAGGCTCTTGCCCCCGATCTGTACCAGGAACCTTCCATCCTGCGGCACCCGGCGTTCGGCAATGTCCATGTCTGAAAGGATCTTGATCCGCGAGACCAGTGCCGAAGTAAACTCCGCCGGGATATGGGTGAGGTCGCGCAGCACACCGTCTACGCGGATGCGCACTACCGTACCCAGGGAATGGGGCTCAATGTGGATATCGCTGGCCTTCTTGTGCGCCGCGGCGGCCACGATCGAAGACAGTAGCCGCACCGCCGGCGTGCGATCGTTCCGCAGTTCGTTCCGCATTTCCGTTTCGAATTCTTCCATCGCCGCCTTATTGCGATCGCTGGAACTGGCGGTGACGAACTGCATGTCGGCGACGTCTACCTGTTCGATGAACGGGATCTTGGCTTTCTGGTCCGCAAGCTCTTTTTCGGCGTCACCGTAACAGCGTTCGATGGCCTCGCGGATCTCCAGGGGGAAGCCCAGCCGGGGGACGATCTCCATCCCGGTAAGAAAACGAAGTTCGTCCAGCACGCGCAGGTTCTGCGGTTCGGCCATGATCGTGACCATCCGCTTGCCTTCGCGGATCAGGGGCAGCACAGTGTACTTTTCCGCCGCGGCGCGCGGTATCAGCTCCAGCGCCGCGCGCTCCACCGTGGCGAACCGCGCATCTACATAGCGGAAGCGGGCGGCTTCTTCGAGGGCCGCCACCAGGTCGTCTTTCGACACTAAGCCCTTTTCCAGCAGCAGTTCACCCAGCAGCCGGGTGCTCTCCTGCTGTTCGGAAAGGACCTTGTCGAGGTCCTCCACCGTAATCTGTTTGCGCTCACGGAGCACGTCGCCAAGTCGTTTACGAGCCATTGTTTGAGAGTATCTTATGCCGAGGTAATCCCGGTCAATCCAAGAATTCGCTTAGAAACACAAACGGTGGCTTTTAAGGACATTTTTGGTCGCCACCCAGGCGAAAATGCCTGTTTTGGGCCTGATTCTTGGGGCTTGGCATTCCCACCTTCTTTTTTGCCCCACAATCGCCTCTCAAGCCGGACCTTCGGCTGCTTGCTTCCCTGACCTTTACCTTTACTTGCACCATTCCCACATTGGCAGACCACGTGCCTGTAAAGATGGAAAAGACGGCACGTAACCAGCTCCAACGCAAAAAAGCCTGGCCCTATTTTCGGGGCCAGGCTTTTCGATGTCGCGCTACCAACTGCCCTACCGCGTCTCTACTCCCGGCGGCACCACGATCTTCACCTTCTTTGTGTCCTTATGCTTCCCTTGGGTCACGGTGATGGTGTACTCCCCGGCGCGAAGGAACTTCGCTCCCTCACCCCCGTATTCGGTGAGCATGTCCTTCGTGGGCTTCATGTCCCACGCGATTCGGTTCAACCCCGGTGTGCCGGGTAGGCTCAACTTCGCTACCGGCTGGTCCTGCGCGTTCTTCACCGTGACTCGTACCGGATCTCCGGAAAACGACTTCACATACACGGTCAGCAGTATCCCTGGCGGTGGATTCGCCCCACGATAGATTCCCTTCCCGTTCCAATCGGCAAAGCCATCAGCCAGGGGCATGGCTACGCCGTCTTTCGGCTGAAAGAGGACAAGGTCTTTCGCCAGCGTCTCCGCCGTCATCTCCTCTAATGGACGAATGTCATCGCTGATGTACAAGCTGCGGCCATGGGTGGCGATCAGCAGATCGCGATCGCGCGGATGGATAAGGATGTCGTCCACCGCCACCGTGGGCAAATCGCCGAACTTCACCCAGCTTCCCCCGCGGTTGATACTGGCAAACAAACCAAATTCCGTGCCCGCAAACAGCAGGTCGGGATTCGCGGGGTCCTCACGCACTACTTTCACCGGACCATCCGGCGGCAGGTTCCCGGCGATGCTCTGCCACGTCTTGCCGCCGTCGCCGGTGCGATACGCCAGCGGCGCGAAATTGCCGCTGCGATACGCCGGTACCGCCAGGTACGCGACGTTCGGGTCCTTCCAACCCGGCTCGATGCGGCTGATCCACTGGTCCTTCACCGCCGCCGGAAGATTCGCGGTTAGGTCCGTCCAGTTGCTGCCTTCGTCCTGCGTCACCCAGACTTTGCCGTCATCGGTCGCCGCCCACAGCAGACCCGCCTTGATGGGCGACTCCGCCAGGCTGTACACGGTGCCGTAATTCTCCGCCCCACTGCCTGCGGTCACAATCTTTTCCGGGTCCTGCCGCGAGAGGTCAGGGCTGATCACCTCGTAGTGCTCGCCTTTTTTGGTCAGCCGGAACACGCGGTTGCCCGCCAGAAACATCGTGTCCTTCTTATGCCGGCTGCCGATCAACGGACTATTCCAGTGAAAGCGGTAGAACTTCTGTCCCTCTTCCGGCTGCGGACGCAGGTCTTTCGTCTGCGCATTCCGCAAGTCATAGCGGTGGACGTAACCTTCCTGCGACTCGGTAAAGATCAGGTACGGCTCGTCCGCATCGAACACGCAATAGAAGCCGTCACCGCCGCCCAGGCTCGTCCAATCCTGGTTCAAGATGCCTTCCTTGGTGTACGTCCGCGATGGTCCTACCCAATTCAAATTGTCTTGCAGGCCGCCGCAGATGCGGTACGGCGTACTCATGTCGTAATTGATGCGGTAGAACTCGCCGCCGGCAAAGCGGTTCAAGTGGTCCCAGGAGCTGCCGCTGTCGTACGTCTGGTACGCGCCGCCGTCCGTTCCCAGTAGCAGACGTTTGGGATTACGCGGATCGATGGCCAATGCGTGCAAGTCAGGATGCACTTTCTCAAACAGGTCTTCGCGGAAGCTCTGGCCGCCATCTTCGGAAACGTGCAGCGCAAATCCGAGCACGTAGATCTTCTTGTCGTTTTCCGGCGCCACGCGGATCTGACTGAAATAAAACGGACGCGGATTCAGATCGTTCACCCGCTTCCAAGTCTCGCCTGCATCTTCTGAACGAAAGATCCCGCCCGTCTTGTTCTTCACTTCCATCAGGCCGCGGTTGCCGCCTCCGTCCACGCTGTAGACGATCGCATATACGACCTTCGGATCCTTCGCATACACCGACAGCCCGATCCGCCCCGTATTCACCGGCAAGCCGTTCGTCAGCTTGCGCCACGTAGTGCCGCCGTCGGTGCTCTTGAAGATGCCGCCCGCGTCTTTGCCATCGGTGTACACCGGACCCGCGGTGAACGACCACGGCGTGCGCTGCCGCGCATACAGGGCCGCGTACAGCACATTCGGGTCCGCGGGATCGATGGCAAGCTCTCCGCCCCCTACCTTCTTGTCATGGGGCGCGTTGGCCGCCAGCACCAGCTTCCACGTCTTACCCGCGTCGGTCGTCTTGTAGATGCCGCGCTCCCCGCCCGGCTGCCAGAGGTCGCCCGTCGCCGCCACCCATACGGTGTTCGCGTCCGTCGGATGCACCACGATGCGCGCCACCGTCCGGCTGTCTTTCAAGCCAATGTGCGCCCACGTCTCTCCGGCATCCGCCGACCGATAAACGCCGTTGCCCCAACTCGAGCTATTGCGGTCATTCGCCTCCCCCGTGCCCACGTACAAAACCTTGTTGTCGGATGGAGCCACCGCCACCGCACCCACCGCCGCCACCGCCTCCTTGGCGAAGATGTCGCTGAAGGTTGCGCCATTGTTGGTGGTCTTCATCACGCCGCCCGTCCCCAGCGCCAGATAAAAGGTGCCATCATCTTTAGGATCGTAGGCGACTTCCGACACCCGCCCGCTCATCACCGCCGGGCCGATGCTGCGCGCCCGCAAGGACTTCAACATCGCGCCATCGATGGCGGGAACACTGGGCGCCGCCGCCGGTGTTTCCGCTTTCGGCACGGCCGCCTGGCTTTTGGTGGCCTTGGCTTTCTTGTCGCTCTTCTTCGTTTCCGACGGCTTTTGCTGGGCGATGGAGTGGAGCGCGCTGGTGACGATCAGTGCTAGGACGAGCAGGAGGGCAGTTTTTCGCATGCGTAGAAACCTCAATGGGAGCAAGAAGTAGCAAAACTATTTTTTGCGGGAACGGCAGGAATGATAAGGGCTGCGCCAGAGCAAGTCAAAAGCGCGACACCACGTCAAACCTACCGCACTGCTGTTGTAAACTTGACCCATTGGTCCGTAACTCAGATGGCCCCGTAGCTCAGATGGATAGAGCAGCAGTTTCCTAAACTGTTGGTCGGAGGTTCGACTCCTCCCGGGGTCACCATTCTTTCCACATCCTGCTTGTACCCTTGTATTCAAGCAAAAGGCGGGTCAAAGCCCGCCTTCCCCCATGCAACGCTTAAGCCCGGGGTCCGCCCGGTGGGGTGCGCGGCACCGGTGGCGGAATCGTCGGAGCAGGCGGCGTAGTGCCCCCCGACCGGATCACATTCATCGCCAGCGCCAGCATCGATCCCACATCGCTCACGCTTGCCGGCAATATCATCGTATTGCTCGCCTTCGCCAACTTTCCGAACTCTCCAATATATTGCTCGGCCACCCGCAGTTGCACTGCCTCAAAACCTCCCGGCGCCTGGATCGCGTCAGCGACTTTGCGGATGCCCTCCGCCGTGGCGCTGGCCACTGAGAGGATAGCTGCGGCCTCACCGTCCGCCTCGTTCACTTGCTGCACCCGGTTCGCTTCCGAAGCCTTGATGACCTGCTGCTTCTGGCCCTCGGCGGTGTTCACCGCCGCATCGCGCACGCCTTCCGACGTCAGGATGACTGCGCGCTTCTCGCGTTCGGCTCGCATCTGCTTCTCCATCGCCGCCAGCACATCTTTCGGCGGCGTGATGTTCTTGATCTCGTACCTCAACACCTTTATGCCCCAAGCTTCGGAAGCTTTGTCCAGTTCGCTGACCACCGCGATATTGATGTTGGTGCGCTCTTCGAATGTGCGGTCCAGTTCGATCTTACCCACCTCGCTGCGCAGGGTCGTCTGCGCCAACTGGATGATGGCGAAGATATAGTTCATGATCCCGTATGAGGCGCGCTGTGGGTCCATTACCCGTAAATACAGCACGCCATCCACCCCTACCTGCACGTTGTCACGGGTGATGCAGATCTGCTCTGGAATATCGTGGGCGTCCTCTTTCAGCGAATGCCGATAGCGGATGGTATCGATGAATGGCACCAGAATGTGGAAGCCGGCCCCCAGGATTCCATGGAAACGCCCCAGCCGCTCCACCACATACGCGTTCTGTTGCGGAACCACAACTGCAGTCTTGAAGATCAGCACCAGTACGGCAATGGCGAGAAACACGCCCACCACGATTGCTGCATCCATCTTGTTATTCTCCTTTTCTTATTGCGAGTCCGCACGGACGTGCAGGATCAGGCCCTCGACGCGCTCCACCCGGCAGCGTTGTCCCAGCGCGATCGTACCCGCGCCCACATTCTTCGCGTTCCACGGACTGCCCCGCAGCTCCGCCTTACCCATGCGGTCAAGGGTTATGTCTTCCATGGCCACGGCGTATTCATTCTCCAGTTGGTCCACGCCGGTGGTGTCCAGCTGTTTGAACCGCTTCAGCAGCGGCTTGCGGAAGAGCAGCATGGAGATCACGGAGGTCGCGGAGAATATCAGCCACTGCATCCACGCGGGTCCGCCCACACCGGCTAGCTCCAGGAAGCCCACCACGATGGCGCCCACGCCGAAGAAGAGCAGGAAAAACCCGGGCGTGACCATCTCGCTGATCAGCAAAGCGAGGCCCAATAACATCCAAGCCCACCAAGCCATGGCAACTCCTTTTCGCGGAACGGTGACTTTTGCAAAGCAGCGTATCACACGCTACCGCGGCTTCAGGGAGATATACGAACTAGGCGACGCTGGAGTCTCAGCAGTTTCACCGGGCTGGAGTCCCACAGAGGACAAAGTCTCAGGAAATCGTAACCCCCGGCTGCGGGTGGATGACCTCAATGCCCATCTCGCTCACGCTGCGCGTCAAGTCGGCGGGCGTGCCCGTCAGCGCCGGAAACGTCCCAAAGTGCATGGGGATCACCGTAGTCGGCTTCAGCAACTTGCACGCATACGCCGCTTCCTTGGGACCCATAGTGAAGAGGTCGCCGATGGGCAACATCACCAGGTCAGGCGCATAGAGTTCGTGGATGATGTGCATGTCGCCGAAAACGTTGGTGTCGCCGGCGTGATAGATCTTCACGCCATTCTCGAATTCGATCACATACCCACAGGCTTCGCCGCCATATAGGATCTGGCCATCGTCTTCGATACCGCAGGAGTGGTCGGCATGCACCATGGTCACGCGGATGTCGCTCACCGTCTGCGACCCACCTTTATTCATGGGCGCGATCTGTTTCGCGCCCTTCTTCTGCATCCACATGGCCAGCTCGTAAACGCCCACCACCGTGGGATCGTGCTGCTTGGCCAGAGCCACGCCGTCGCCAATGTGGTCGCCGTGGCCATGTGTGCATAGCATCACGTCGATCTTCCGGATCTGCTTCTGCTCATCCGGACACGCCGGATTATTCATCACCCAGGGGTCGATGATGATGGTCTTGCCGCCCGGCGTTTCTATGCGAAAGGTCGAATGACCCAGCCAGGTGATCTTTACTCCATCCAGCTTCACGTTCATGGTCGCTCCTGCGTGGTTTCTCCAGCTACGTATTAGAAACCGATTTTACGCCACCCCATGCTCGGTATACTTTGCCGAAAAAACCCTGCAAAAACGCTGGCCCAAATGGTGCAATGGTGATTCAATAATGGTTCAATGATTCAAATGATCCGATGATGCAATCTCTTATGACGACCTCCACGCAAGCCGCCCCGCAACTCAAAGTATTGTTCAGTCGCAAGCAGATCGCCGACCGTGTCGCCGAGATCGGCGCCGAGATCACCCGGGATTTTGCCGGTGAAAGCGTAGTCCTGGTCGGCGTGTTGAAAGGTGCGTGCCTCTTCCTCAGCGACCTGGCGCGCAACATCGCCCTCGACGCTTCATTCGACTTCATCGGAGTCTCCACCTATGGCTCGGGCAAGATGTCCAGCGGCGAAGTCAAGCTGACCAAGGACGTCGACAGTTCAGTCCAGGGCAAGAACATCATCATCGTTGAGGACATCCTCGACACCGGCTTCACGCTCACTTATTTATCGAAGGTGATCCAGGCGGCGCAACCGAAGAGCCTCAAGATCGCGACACTTTTGGATAAGCCGTCGCGCCGCCTGCAACCCATCCAACCCGACTACTACGGCTTCAAGATTCCCGACGAATTTGTGGTGGGATACGGCATGGACTTCGCCGAGCGTTACCGCAACCTTCCTGACATTTGCATCCTGCAGGAAAATGGCTAGGCCCGAGCGCGACTGACAAACTTCATCCGCAACGCTAACCCCGCAATCGCCCCAGCGCCGTCGGCGTACAACGAATGACAAACTTCATCCGCAACGCTAACCCCATGCTCGCCCCAGCGCCGTAGGTGCGGAAACTCCGGCCGCGGAGCGGCCGGAGTTTAGCCCACCACGGCAGTGGGGGGTAGGCCGCGTGCACCCCGAGAGCCCCGTAGGGGCGGCAGCCCTTATGAGAGCGCCGCGGCCGGGTCGCACGCTACCCCAATGCGCGCAAAAACAAAAAACGCGGCCCGCAGGCCGCGTTTTTTACCGAACAATATTTACTGGTCGCGGCGCTTCAGCGTAGGACGATCATCTTCCTCAGCCTTCTCGCCATCCTTCTTCTTGGTGTCGCCGGCCGTGCGCCGCAGCGTCGGACGGTTAGCATTTTCCTTGTCGTCCAACCCCTTGCGCCGGTTCTCCAGCACCGCCAGGCGCGCCTTCACATCGTCGAACTCCGAGGTTGAGACCAGGTATTGTTCGCGCGCGGGTAGCACCGTCGCAATCTCTTGCTGGATCCCCTGAATGCGGTCCGGCGTCTGCGGATGCGACGAGAATGCCTTGGCCAGCGAGCCCGGCTTCTTCTTTTCCTTCGCCTGTACCTTCTCAAAGAATGAGATGGAAGCCTGCGGATCATACCCGGTGGCATACAGATACTGCGTGCCCAGGTAGTCGGCCTCAGATTCAAAACCGCGGGAGAAGCTCATGAAGGTGAGCGGTAAGCCGATCTGCGCCACCGAGCGCGCCGCGTAGCCAATGCCGCCGCCAATGAAGATCAGCGGCAGGCTGGCGATGTTCGCCCACTGACCGCGCGTCATCTGGCGCGTGCCATGGCGTGCGGCCACGTGCGCAATCTCATGCGCCATCACGCCGGCCAGTTCCGCCTCTTCGTCCGCCGCCAGGATCAGCCCGCTATTCACATAGAAGAAGCCGCCGGGCAGGGCGAACGCATTGATCTCGTCGGAATCGATCACCTTGATGGTGAACGGTACCTTCGCGTCGGAATTCCGTACCAGATTTTGGCCAATGCGGTTCACATATTCATTGACCACCGGGTCCTGCACCAGCTTGGCGCTTTGCTCGATCATCTGGGCGTATTCCTTGCCCATGCGGATCTCTTTTTCCAACGAATACCAGTTGCCCAGGCCGCGCTTGCCGATGTTGCGGTTGCCGATGGCATCCACGTCTTCCTTGCCTCCGGAACCCTTTTTGTCTTCTGCCGAAGGGCTCGCTTTAGCGTCGGCCGGTTTGGCGTCGGTCTTCGTCTCCTGCGTCGCTAGCGGGGTCGCGGCGGGCTTCGGCGGATCATCGCCCGCAAAAGCAACCGTGGAAAAACTCAAGGCCAGGCTGAGCACGCCGGGAGTCAACTTGCGAAGATTCATGTGATACCTCGTTTGCGAAACTCTGAAACCCAATGATTCAATGCAGAAATGAGCAAATGATTCAATCGCTCTTGCTCCGATTATAGTCCGCAGTGCGCACTGGAAACCCTAACCCAAGATGCCATACATAGTTGCTAGCAGTTACTTCCCGCCCATTCGCCCCAGTGGCGGACGATTGACTGGCTATGAATGATTGGACGTTCTCGCCCGCCATTTGGTTACAAATGTTCGCCTGCAAATGGGCTTATCAACTCGTAAAGTCCCAATATTTACGGAGCACAAAACCGCAGGGCCTCAGCCTTCCCTTTTGAGCCCTGACTGTTTGAGCCACTACCCTTGTCCGGCTTTTGCTCTAAACTCGCCTGCGCTCCCGCCCGCGGCTCCAGGTTCGGATCAGCGAGGATAAGGATGTTGATGGCTTTCCATTCGCCGTCTTCCTGGTCAGACTGCTCCGCCGTCACCCGCACCAAGGTCTCTTCACACAAGGACTTGGCCGCCGCCTTGCGGCGCTGATCCCGCGGCACGTCTTCGTCGAATTCAATGACCGCCTTGGCCACCCGGACTTTTCGGGCCATGCCATTGCGAGCTCTTATAAAGAGGACACCCTCCTCGTATTTCGCTCCCTTGGGCTGAACGATCCTCCCCTGAAATACGCCGACCACGCCCGCCAGGGCCGCTACTTCGAGCGTTAAGGCGGCAAACGCCCCGGTGGCGATGATCAACACTGCGAACAGAAAACGGCGCATACCTGATTTTGGATGCAAAATGAGCCACCGCTGCCGTCCCTGCATTGTCGTCCTGAGCGAAGTGGGGCCAACCCAGCAAGCACTGTCATCCTGAGCGAAAGGCGAACAACGTGAGCGCGAAGTCGAAGGATCTATGTATTTTGGCCCTAAAGCCGCGACTGCCTGGATCCCGTCTTTTTAATCGTATTTCTCCGCCTCCTTCGCGATTACGGCTTCCCTATGCCTTCCTTCGCGTCCTTTGTGTCCTTCGTGGTTAACCGGCTCTCGCTCCCCTTACGGTTTCGCCGCTTTATGCACCTCGACCCTCGTCCACGTCTTATCCGCCGCGTGACAGATCGTCTCCACCGGACACTCCGCGCACTTCGGCTTCCGCGCCACACAAAGCTTCCGTCCATGCCAGATGATCTGATGGGAAAACTCCGTCCACTTCTCCCGCGGCAGTATCTTGATCAGGTCTTGTTCGATCGCTACCGGACTATCGGCCTTCGTCAGTTCCAGCCGCCGCGAGATGCGGAAGACGTGGGTGTCCACCACCACGCCTTCATTCTTGCCAAACCATGAACCCAGCACCACGTTCGCCGTTTTCCGCGCCACTCCCGGCAGCGTGAGTAACTCGTCCATAGTGTCGGGTACCTTGCCGCCAAAGTCGCTCATCACTTTACGGGCCGCGCCCACGATCGACTTCGCCTTGTTGCGGAAGAAGCCCGTGCTCTGGATGTCGGGCTCGATCTGCTGCGGCTCCACCCGCGCCAGCGACTCCGGCGTCGGATACTTCGCGAACAAACCGGGCGTCACCATATTCACCCGCACGTCCGTGCATTGGGCGGAGAGGATGGTCGCTACCGTCAGTTCCCACGCATTCTTGTGCGTGAGCGCGCATTGCACGTTGGGATAGGTCGCGTCCAGGCGCTTCAATATCTCCGCCACCCGTTCGGGCGAGCGGGGCTCGTACTGCTTTGCGCGGGACTTACCTGCCGCGGACTTGCCTGCCAGCGCTTTGGCCGGCGGACGTCGCTCCACCTTGCGCTTGACCGCGCTCTTCTTGGGAGATGTCGTTGGTTTACCCATGCTCGCCAGCTTTTGCTCGCATCGGGATTCTAAACGACAGGGGCGAGTTGTTCAGCCGAGCTTTGAGCGATTCGGTTGCGCTATTCAGTTTTGGAAACGAAGAGACTCACGAATGGATCTTGCGCGTCCTTGGTCATGGCGATCTTCACGTAGGCTTGTCCGCCGGAGAAGGTGAACATCCACTTGAGGCGCCGCTCCCCGTGGCCCGCCGCCACCAGTTCCTGGAACTGGCCCCGGAAGTCGCGGACGGCGGTGCAGGGCGCCACTTCAAAGAAGTTCTTGCCCAATACGTCGGCCGGTTTCAGCCCCGACAGCTCGCTTTCCGTGCGGTTATATTCTTGAATAATGCCGTCGGAGGACAGCCGCACCAATCCGTGGGGTAGCTGATCCAATTGCTCCTGGGTGAGCGAAGCGATGCTCTCCACGGGGGTGGAGAAGGCCGCCGGTAAACAGTTGATACAGATACCGTGACTTACCGGGCCAGGCACCTTATCGTCGCGGATCTTCCAGTTACACCAGGCACAGAGAATGGCAGCCATGCCTATCATTTTAACCCCGCGCCCTTGTGTCTGCAGTCTTGTAATGACCATCCCCGGGCTGCCTGGTTTGACGTTCCCGCGCCCAATCATTAGTCTTATTCCCGATAGCCTTACTCCCCATGCCAGTGAAAAACATCCAGCTCGGCCAGGTGTGGCGCAACGACGCCAACGGCGTCAATTACCTCGTCACCAAACTCTATAGCGAAGTCTTCACCCAATTCGCCATGCTGCGCCAAGCCGATTCGCAGGCCGCCAACGTGGACACCGTACGCGTAAAAGTCACGAAATCCAACGACGGTGCCACCCTCCCCGGCTACACCTATACCCAGGACGCCCAGGACTTCTAAATCAGTTTTTCAATCTCGAACGCCGCGAGAGTTCCCTATCCCACGCGAAAGCCAACCCTCCAACGTTCTAAGCGTCTCCGCGGTGAAATCTTCTAGTAGACTCGAACAGGACCTATGATCGAGCAATTCTTCGCCCTCGCCATCCGCTTCTGCACCTATGTGCTGGATTCACTCGGCTATCCGGGCATCGCCCTGCTGATGGCCATCGAGTCGGCCTGCATTCCCTTGCCGTCGGAAGTCATCATGCCCCTGGCCGGATACATGGCCAGCCAGGGCCGTTTCAATCTCTACTGGGCGGCGACGGCCGGCGCCATCGGCTGCAATCTCGGCTCGGTGTTGGCCTATGAGATCGGCTACTACGGCGGACGTCCGCTGGTAGAGAAGTATGGCTCCTACATCCTGATGAGCCGTCACGACATGGACATGGCGGATCGCTTCTTCAAACGCTGGGGAAGCGGTGCTATCTTCATCGCCCGCCTGCTGCCCATCATCCGCACGTTCATCGCCCTGCCCGCGGGCATCGCCCGCATGCCCCGCATTCCCTTCCATATCTATACGTTCGTTGGCTCATGGCCGTGGTGTTTTGCCTTAGCGTATTTGGGAATGAAACTCGGCGACCACTGGATGGACCTCAAACCCTACTTCCTGCGCTTCAAGATTCCCATCGTGCTGCTGCTGATCGCAGGCACGGTATGGTTCGTCTGGACGCACTGGAAGAATCGGGTACGCGCGGGAGACGCGCAGCTCGCCGATTAGCCATCGATCTGCGTGAACCGTGACACCATCTTCTCGTATATCTTCCACGGGATCAGCCGCTGACTCCAGTAGCGGAACTGCGCATCCGTGCCGACCAGATACCGCAGATTCGGATTCGCATCATCCGCCACCCGGCGGATCAGCCGCGCCACCACCCGCGCATCGCCCTTCTTCAGCTTGGTCCGGATCACAGTGACGAAGCGTCGAGCGCGCTCCGCGTTGGGCGATTCCGAAGTCAGCGTGGCCTGCGCCACCTTCACGTTCTTCTCCCAGATGTCGGTCTCAAACGCTCCGGGCTCCACCAGCACCACGCGGATACCCAGCGCGCGCAACTCCACCCGCAGCGATTCGCTGAATCCTTCGAGCGCGAACTTCGACGACGAGTAGCTCCCCGTCATCGGGTTCGCCACCCGCCCCGCGATCGACGACACCATGATGATGTGTCCCGACTGCTGCTTGCGCATCACGGGTATCACCGCTTTGGTCATGGCGACGTGGCTGAAGAAGTTGGTCTCCAGTTGCTCGCGCAACTCGTCGAGCTGGACATCCTCCAGGAATCCGCCCAGCGCGTAGCCCGCGTTGTTGACCAGCACGTCGATGCGTCCGTGGTCGCGCACCACCTCGCTCACGAACTGCGCCAGCGACGCATGCTCGCAGATGTCGAGCCGCCGGATGTCGATCCTGTCCGTAACTCCGGCCTTCGCCGCCGCGTCGACCAGCCGGGTGTTGCCGCCGAGGTTGCGCATGGTCGCGACTACGCGATATCCGTTCGCCGCCATTTCGATGGCAGCCAGCAGTCCGATGCCGCTGGAGCATCCGGTTATGACAGCAATCTTGTCCATAGGAGTAGGCAGCTGTTTTATCACACCGGCCTACCCGCCAACTTGCGCTTGGTTCCCCACCGCCTCCTTCGTGTCCTTTGTGTCCTTCGTGGTTCCATCGTCCTTCGGCCGTAACGCAAGTTGCCAAACCCGTTTCAATGCGAGAAGATAGATAGTTCCCGCAATCATCTCTAACCCCTCAGGACAACCACACTCGAATGCCCAATACACCCGCAGCAGACAAGCAGGGCGTTGCCGTTCCCGACGCCAAAGGCAAGCTCGGCATCATGATCCCCGGCATGGGCGCCGTGGCCACCACGTTCGTGGCCGGCGTGGAAGCCGTGCGCAAGGGCATCGCGCTGCCTATCGGCTCGCTCACGCAGATGGGCGCCATCCGCCTGGGCAAGCGCACCGACGGCCGCTCCCCCAAGATCAAGGACTTCGTCTCCCTCGCCTCGCTCCATGACCTCGTCTTCACTGGCTGGGACATCTTCGAAGACGACATGTACGCCGCCGCCAAGACGGCCGGCGTGCTCGAAGACTCCCTGCTCGACCAGGTGAAGCCGTTCCTGCAGTCGGTGAAGCCGCGCCCCGCCGTCTTCAACCGCCATTACGTCAAGAAGCTTGACGGCAAACACGTGAAGAAGGGCAAGAACAAGATGGAGCTGGCGGAACAGCTCCGCGCTGACATCCAGGACTTCAAGAAGACCAGTGGCGCCGAGCGCCTGGTCATGATCTGGTGCGGCTCCACCGAGATCTTCCTGAAGGAGACGGACATCCACTCCTCCGTCAAGAACTTCGAACGCGGCCTCCATCAGGACGACCCCAACATCGCGCCGTCGATGATCTACGCTTACGCGGCGCTGTGCGAAGGCGTGCCGTTCGCCAACGGCGCGCCGAATCTCACCGTCGACATCCCGGCCATGCACGAACTCTCGCGCCGCAACCAGGCGCCCATCTGCGGTAAGGACTTCAAGTCCGGACAAACGCTGCTCAAGACCATCCTCGCGCCCGGACTCAAGGCGCGCATGCTCGGCCTCGACGGCTGGTTCTCGACCAACATCCTCGGCAATCGCGATGGCGAAGTGCTCGACGATCCCGAAAGCTTCAAGACCAAGGAAGAGTCCAAGCTGAGCGTGCTGGAACACATCCTGCAGCCGGAGCTCTATCCCGACCTCTACAAGGACTTCTACCACAAGGTGCGCATCAACTATTACCCGCCGCGCGGCGA
>JBKKBM010000079.1:0-14571 GCA_046714215.1 Terriglobales bacterium
AGAACGCCGCCGCAGACGCCAGTCCGTAGACCAGCACCTTCCAGCGGTCGTGGCGGTTCACCAGCGTGCCGCCGACAATGTTGTAGAAGGCGAATGATATTCCCGCGAGTTCCGCGGCGATCACTCCGCCCCAGTGCAGCTTGATGCCAATGATTTCTAAGTAGGGTGCCTCGCTGCGCGTCACTACCGCCCCGATGGCGAGCACGCTGCCGACAAACGCGAGGAACACGGCGAGCAGGCGGACCGCGGTGGCTCGTTGCAATCCGCGGACGACCATGTAGAGCAGCACCCAGATGGGCGCCACGTATTGCAGGATGATGGCGGTGGCCACGCTGGTCTTCTCGATGGCGTAGTAGTAGAAGAAATTGGAAGCGGCCAGGCCCAGCACGCCCAACAACCCGCAGAGGATGAGGTCGCGCCGCGGCAGGCGCAGCCCTTGCTTGCCCTTCCAGAACAAGATGATGGGAAAAAGGATGAGGAGAGAAATGGTGGTGCGCGCTTGCGCGAGGATGAGCGAATCGAGCGGTTTGGCGTCGCCCAGCAGTCCGGTAAAAGCCGCTTTACCCAGCGTGGCGGAGCCGCCCCAGAAAAGAGTGGCAGCGGCGATCAGCAGATAACCACGGATGGGATGGCGTGCGTTCTGCAATCGCTTTCTGCAATCTCCGTTGTGGGGTTCGGCGTCAGGCCAGCATTTTATCTAACCGCTCCGGGTCGAAGCCGATCATGACCTCACCATCCACGATGATAGTTGGCGTCGAGCGGCTCTGATACTTACCTACCAGTTCGCGGACGGCATCGCGGTCGGTGGTGATGTCTTTGATCTCGAATTCAATCCCTCTCTCCGAGAGGTGGGCCTGGGCCCAGGCGCACGGCGGTCAACCGGGCTGGCTGAAGACGATGACTTGCTTCGCAGTCTTTTCGGTCATAGAACCTCGCATACGCACATCTTTGCCGAGTGAAGATTATCGCACCGTTCGTCCCTACGCGACTTACAGGTATTCGATCACCGAGGTGATCTGCGCCGTCTTTTGCAACATCTGCGAGACAGAGCAATATTTTTCCTTCGACAGCCGCACCGCGTCTTCCATCGCCTTCTTAGACACTTTGCCGCTCACGGAATAAATAAGTTTGATCTCTGTATAGACGGTCGGCGGCTCTTTTGCGCGCTCGGCCTCCGCGCGGACCTTCAGCCCGGTAAAGGCCTCCCGCTTTTTGGTCAGGATGCTGACCACGTCCGTCGCGGTGCAGGCGCACAGGCCGATCAGGACCAGTTCCATCGGCCCGGCAGCAGTGTTGCGCTTCCGGTCAGAATCCACCACCAGGGCGTGTCCGCTGGATGCGACCGCTAGGAACTGCTCTTCGTCTTTCCACTGGACGCTTGCTTCAACCATTAGCCTTACCTCGTGTTATCCGTTTGCGGTTCCGTATGAATGAGCACCTTGAATAGTTCAGGCGCTGCCTGCTTGAAGCGAATCTCCAGCGACGTCGAAATGTCATGCACCCGCGCCAAGGGAAGATCGTCGGCCATGGTCACGTGGCAAGAGAGATAGATCATGCCGCGAACTTTTTTCAACACCAACTCATGGATATCGATGATCTCGGGAAACTCCCGCACGATACCGCGCAGGTGTTTCACCAGGTCAGGATCGCGCATGATCTCGTTGCCCTTCTCCACCGTGTTGGGCTCGCTCTCGATGTGGGTGAGGATGGACGACACCTCGGGGATCTCCGACTTCATCTCCGCTTCCAGCCGGGTGACCACATCGTGCGCCTGCTTCAGGCTGAGGCTTTCGTCAAGTTCCAGGTGTTGCTCCACATGGATGCGTCCGCCCAGATCCTGCACGCTCACGTCGTGGACGCTGTAGTTATTGCTGGTGGCCACGCCACGAATACGATCGAAGATGTTCTCCGTGCCGGCAGCGCGCGGGATCGACCGCACCAGCACGTCGGCATGGGGCAGCACCCGCTGGACCGCGTCCGTGACCGTGCCGACCACTTGCTCAGCGCGCTGGAAAGTCACGCGGCGAGACATGGCGACGGACACGTCCGCAAAATACCGGTTGCCGGCGCGACGGATGCGTACGCGAACCACCTCAAGCACGTCCGGCACCTGCGCAATCTCGTCCGTGATCTGCGCGCGAATGCCGGTGGGTGCCGCGTCAAGCAGCGCGTCGATGGTCTGCCGCGCCAGGCGCCAGCTTACGTGGATGATCACGCCCGCTACCAACAGCGCGGCGATGGGATCGGCCAGCCGGAGATACGGAAAATTCCAGCGGTCGCCGACCCACACCAACGCCAGGCCGACGACGACCACGCCACACGACCAGATATCGGTATGGAAGTGCAGCGCGTCGGCCTCGAGCGCCTGACTGTCATACTTCACCGCCACGCGCTTCAACCGACTGGAGCGCCAGTAGTCCAGCGCCATCGACAGGATGAGCACGGCGAACGCCGATGCCGTGGGCTCGATATGGAAGGAGCCCGTCATCAACCGGCGCACCGCCTCCCACACGATCCATACGCAGGTGACCAGCAACAGCCCGGTCTCGAGGAACGCGGAAAAGTTCTCTACCTTTCCGTGGCCGTACTGATGGTCGGCGTCTGCCGGACGGTCCGAGACGCGCACCGAAAAGTAGGTGATCAGCGCGGCCAGAAAATCCAGGCCAGAGTGCGCCGCCTCGGAGAGGATGCCCAAGCTGCCCGTGCTGAAACCCACCAATAGTTTCAGTCCGGTGATGACCACGGCCACGTAGACGGAGTTCAGCGCGACGCCGCGCTTCTCCATCTGCACGGACTGCAGTTCGGTCAGGCTGTCCGGGGTGGCCATGACTCCATTATCACCGATGGCCCGGTTCCCGCGACGAAGATGCCGGACTATGCTAGGATTTTCGCATCTCCCTGAGCGCCTGCGCCGACCTGGGCGGGGCCGCTGACATCATTCCAAATGAAAGCGAGTTTTATTCGTGAAGATCAGTCAACCTTTCGTTCTGCTCGCCCTCTCTGCGGTGGTTGCAGCCCAAACGGCTACGCCGCAAAAAACGCAAAAAGCCCAGACACCAGCCAAGACGACGGCGCCTGCGCCGAAGACGACGAAACCGGCGACCCAACCCGCGACGCCCGCCACACAGTCCAAACCCGCTACGCCAGCGGCTGAGCCGACGCCAGAAACTGCCGTGATCACCATCAACGGCGTCTGCCCCGCGGCTACGCCGGCGGAGAGCTGCAAGCGCACCATCGCGCGCGCGGAATTTGATCGCGTGATCGCGACAGTGAATCCTGAACTGCCGATGGAAGACCGCCGGCGGCTGGCGGCGCAGTATGTCCAGTTGGTCACGCTGGCCAATGAAGCGGAAAAACAGGGCTTGGACAAAGAGCCCGCCTTCGCGGAACGCATGCGCCTGGAACGCCTGCGGGTGCTCGCGCAATCCGCGCAGCTCAAATTGCAGGACGGCTCCAAACCTTCCGAGCAGGAAGTCGAAAACTTTTACGCGGACAACAGCGTTCGCTTCGAAGAATTCTCGCTGCGGCGCATCGTAGTCCCTAAGACGATCGGCGGCGACGCCAAGGTCGAAGAGACCAAGGTGCTGGCGGAGAAGATCCGCACGCGGGCGGCTGCCGGCGAAGATGCGGACAAGCTGGAAGCGGAAGTCTATGCCACGGCCAAGATGCCGGGCGCACCTCCGGCCACCAGCCTGGGATGGAAGCGTCGCGGCGCCATGGATCCGCGCCACGAACCGCAGATCGTTGCGCTGAAGGCCGGCCAGCTCTCTACCGTGATCGAAGACGCGCAGAGCTACTACATCTATAAGGTGGACGCGAAGCGCATCATTCCGCTGGCCACGGTGAAAGACGACATCGAGCGCGGACTCGCCGGCCAGAGCACGGAGAACAAGGTGCGCGCGCTGCTGGGCAACATTCGGGTGGACATGAATGAAGCGTACTTTGGTCCGCCCCCAGGTCCGCCACCGGCTCCGCCGCAAGCGCAGCAACCGCCGCCCGCGGCTCAGCCAAAACCGTAGCGCAATGGCGGAAGCGAAGCCAACCATCGTAGTGACGGGAGCCGCTGGCAATCTAGGCCAGCGGCTTCTGCCGCTTCTCGGCGGCTTTCGGGTGATCGGTATCGACTTCCGTCCGCCCCTTGACCTGAGTGCCTTCGCCACCTTCGCGGAACTTGACCTCGGCCGGGAATCGGCTTGCGATCGCCTCATCGAGCTTCTGCGCGAGCAAAACGCGGTCGCCGTCGTCCATCTTGCCTTCGTCATCGACCCTTTGCAGACCGGCGTGCTTGACCCCGACCGCATGTGGCAGATCAACGTGGCGGGCACTTCGCGAGTGATGGAAGCGATTGCCGTCGTGAATCGCACCGGCGGCGCGGTCCGTCAGTTCATCTTTCCCAGCAGCGTCTCCGCTTACGGACCGGAGACGCCCGGGCTGGTGAATGAAGACTATCCACTGCAGGCGCACACGCTGCCTTACGCGGTGCACAAAAAGGAATCAGACCTGGTCGCGCAAGCGCGCGCTGCGGCCCTGGGCGATTGCAGCACTTATATCCTGCGTCCGCACATCTTCGCCGGCGCTTCTATGCAGAATTATTTAGTGGGCGCATTGCGGGGCACGCCCACCGGAAAAGGCAGACTCGCGGCTTCGCTCCGCGGCCGGAGCCGGCGTCTGCCTATGTTGCTGCCCTTCGGCGATGCCTACCCCGGCAAGCGCTTTCAGTTCGTCCACGTGGACGACATGGCCCGCCTCGTCGCTTACATCCTGCAGCGGGTGCCCGCGAAGGCCGCAACCCATGTGCTCAATGTTGCCGGTCGCGGTGATGCGCTCACCATCGCCCGCTGTGCTGAGATCGGCAACACAAAGATCCTGCGCCTGCCTTCGCAGGCGTTGTGTAGATTTGCATTGAAGATGATCTGGGGGCTCGGCATCTCCGGCGTGCCGGCGGACGCACTGCCTTACATCGTCGGTTCCTACACCATGGACACCACGCGCCTGAAGGACTTTCTGGGCCGCGATTACGAGCAGGTCATCCAGTTCACCATCGAAGACGCTTTGCGCGATAGCTTTCAGCCCGCTGCCGCCGCGGTCGAGCGCTCCGGAGAGAGCAGCCTGGGCCAGCCTGCCTAGTTTTTCTTTCCCTTGTAGAGGCCGGCGATGCCGAAGTTGTAGGGCGTCCAACTCACTTCCGTGAATCCGGCCTCGCGCATCTGCTCCAGCATCGCCGGCGGCGCAGGAAATTTTTCTACTGAAGCAGGTAGATATTCGTAGGGGCCGCGCACACCGGAGATCATCGTCCCGATGGCGGGCAGCACTTTGCGGAAGTACAACGCATAAACCTTCCCGAGCAAGCCGCCCGGCTCGCTGAAATCGAGGATGCCCATCTCGCCCCCCGGGGCCAGCACGCGATGGATCTCGCGCAGTCCGGACTGATAGTTGGCCAGATTACGAAAGCCAAATGCGGAGACGACCAGATCGAAGCGTGCGTTAGTAAAGGGCAGCCTCAGCGCATCAGCTTCGAGGGCGACGATGCCTTTGCCGGCAAACTTCTGCGCGCCGCGCTTCAGCATCTGGTGGGCAAAATCGGCGGCGAGGTAGGGAGCCGCGTTTTTCGGGGCGCGTCCGCGTAACGCCAGCGTCATATCGCCGGTACCACAACAGAGGTCGAGCACATGCGCGTCCGCACGCTTCAGGATGTGATCAAAGCGCCGCGCCGTGCGCCACCACCAGAAGCGGTCCACGTTGGCGGAGAGCACGTGATTCAGCAAGTCGTAACGCGGCGCGATCTCGTCGAACATCTGGCGCACTGCTTGCGCCGCCTGGCGCTCGTCGGCCGCGCCCCGGGGCTCGGCCCCCGCGGCCTGATGCTTGAGAGTCTCAGACGTCTTAAACATTGGCGCCTCCGCGCAACGCGGACGCATTCCGCATCGCCTGCAACCCGTGTTCGATCGCGACCTCTGACACTTGCTTCGCGACCACCGCCCGTCCGATATCTTTCAGCAGCACAAAGTGCGGCATGCCAAACTGCGTCTTCTTGTCCTGGGCGATGAATGGCCGCAACGCTTGGTCGGGCAGATTGGCCTCCGGTAGCGGACCGAACGCCTCGACCGCCGCTCTCACCTTCTTCGCCACGGAGGCGGACGTCGTGCCCTGCTCGACTCCGATGTACGCCTCCGCGATCATCCCCCAACCCACCGCCTCGCCGTGAAGATAACGCTGATAGCCGGTGGCCGCCTCCAGCGCGTGGCCTACGGTGTGGCCAAAGTTGAGGATGCGCCGCAGATCGCCTTCGCGCTCGTCGGCCGCAACGATCTCAGCTTTGATCTTCACCGAATCGGTCACGATGCGCTCGAGGGCGCCCTTGTCCTGTTGCAGGATCTTGCTACGCTTCGCGATCACGTACTCAAACAAACTTTTGCTGCGGATGGCGCCGCACTTGATCACTTCGAATACGCCGGCGCGAAACTCGCGCTCTTCCAGCGTGCTGAGCACCTCCGGATCGGCGATGACCAACTCCGGCTGATGGAAAGTTCCTACCAGGTTCTTGCCCGCGGGCAGATTGACGCCCGTCTTGCCGCCGACGGCTGCATCCACCTGCGCCAGCAGGGTAGTGGGCACCTGGATCACGCGGATGCCGCGCATATATATGGAGGCCGCGAAGCCGGCCATGTCGCCGATCACGCCGCCACCCAGCGCGATCACTACGCTCGCGCGGTCGGCGCCCGCGGCCGCAAACTCCGCCAGCATCCGCTCCACGCTGGCTACATTCTTCGCGCTCTCACCATCCTCGGCTTCCACCCAGTGCGCGGTGACGCCCGCCGCATCGAGCGACCTTTTCAACTTGTTACCCCAAAAGCTGCGTACTCGCGGCGAGGTGACCACCACAAACTTCGATGGCTTTTCCTTGAGCGCCCGGAGACACAACTTCCCCGCCTGCCGCAGCACTCCATGCCCCACCACCACTTCATAGGGCGAGCGTTTTAATCGGATGGGAATGGTTCTCACGCTCCATCATCATCGCACGGGCCGCGCGGGCTGTCACCGCGATGCCCGCAGCCTGCGTGGTACCATCGCCAGCAGCACTATTTCATGGCTGAAGTGCCCCAGGAAACCGATTTCATCGTCGTTGGCGCTGGTGTAGCCGGTCTGCGCGCCGCCATCGCCCTCGCCGACGCCGGACGCGTCCTCGTCCTGGCCAAGCGCGACCTCACCGAATCAGCCACGCAGTACGCGCAGGGCGGCGTGGCCGTCGTCCTCAGCGACGAAGATGAAGTCGGCCTTCATCTGCAGGACACCATTGATGCCGGCGACGGTATCGTGAATGAAGCCGCCGCGCAGGTCCTCGTAGAAGAAGGTCCGGACCGCATTCAGGAGTTGCTGGAGTGGGGCACGCAGTTCGATCGCGACGGCTCTACTCTCACCTTCACCCGCGAGGGTGCACACAGCCGCTCGCGCGTCCTACACGCGCATGGCGATTCCACCGGACGCGAGATAGGGCGCGCGCTGGCCGCGAAAGCGCGCACGCTGCCCAATATTTCTTTTCGCGCGTTTGAATTCACCGCCGACCTGCAGATCTCAACCGTGGGGCACGTCTGCGGCGTCCACCTGGTCAGCGACGACGGCGCATTTTCATCTGTCAGCGCGTCCGCTGTGCTGCTGGCGACTGGCGGCGCAGGACAGATCTATCGCGACACTACCAACCCCGCCGTTGCTACCGCCGACGGCATCGCTATGGCCTACCGCGCGGGCGCTATCATCAGCGATATGGAGTTCGTCCAATTCCATCCCACCGCGCTTTTTCTCAAGGACGCGCCACGCTTCCTCTTGTCTGAAGCTTTGCGCGGCGAAGGCGCCTTCCTCTTGAACACGGAGCAGCAGCGCTTCATGCCCGGGTTGCACCCGATGGCCGAGCTTGCGCCCCGCGATGTGGTCGCCCGCGCTATGGCGCAGCAGATCGCGCAGAGCACCACTCCCGATCCCGTGGTTTATCTCGACATGCGCCACCTTGACGCCATTCATCTAGCCACGCGCTTTCCCCGCATCCTGGAGACGTGTCGCCAGTTCGGACTCGACATCACGCGCGACCTCATCCCGGTGCGGCCCGCCGCGCATTACCTGATGGGCGGAGTGCTGACCGATCTCGACGGCCTCACCTCTATCCCCGGCCTCTACGCCGCGGGTGAAACGGCGTGCACCGGCGTCCACGGCGCCAATCGTCTGGCCAGCAATTCCCTGCTGGAAGGATTGGTGTACGGCGCGCGCGCGGGCGCGGCCATGCGGAGCGCATTGAGTGTTAGCAGCGCGGAACCCAAGCCATACAAGCCGGAGTCTGCGCCTAAGTCGGCAGCGGCCAACAATCCCGGGCGCTGGGTGGAGACGCTGAAGAATGTGATGTGGAGAAATGCCGGAGTGGTGCGTACGGCGATGGGTTTGCGCGAGACGCTGGAGATATTAGAGTCGGTCGCGAATCGGATGCCCCCGGCAACGTCACGCCGCACTTGCGAAGCGCGCAACCTGCTCGCGGCGGCGAACCTTATCGTGCGTTCGGCCATCGCGCGTAAGGAGAGTCGCGGCACTCACTTTCGCACGGATTTCCCCGAGCATGACGATGTGAGTTTCAAGAAGCATTCCCACGTGGTGGGCCACCGCATCACCTTCGAATAACGGGGGAGCTTACCTCAGCGGCTAAAGCCGGACTTCTAAGCAGCCTTTCGGCACGGCTGAAGCCGTGCCCCTTCGAAAGCAACACTGGCAGCTAAGCCGTGCCCTGCCTGGTCTCGGCGGGGGCAGAAACCAAATACATAGATCCTTCGACTACGCTCAGGATGACAGTGTTTTATTTGAGTGGGCTATGCCCCTGTGGTCGGCGCTCGGAATCCTGGCTTCAGGCGCACCAACCAAACCATGCCGCCGACGATGGCCACTACGCTGGCCAGTTGCGCATTGCTCAGGCCGAGAACTACGTGCGGATTGATGCGGATGAACTCGACGAGAAAACGCGCCAGGCCCATGAGAATGAAGAATCGCGCCACCACTTCGCCCGCCGGGCGCGATGCTTTGCCGCCTAGCTTCCACAAAAAATAAAAGATGAGGGTGCATACGAGAAATTCATAGATGGGCGTGGGATGCACCTTCTCCGTAGTCGGCACCAGGCCGTGGGGAAAGCTCATCGCCCAGGGAAGGTCGGTGGGACGGCCATAGTCGCCATCGCCGGAGAGCAGACAGCCGAGGCGCCCCACCGCGTAGCCCAGCGCCGCCGCGGGCGCGGCCGCGTCCATCAGGGTGGGTAGCGCGATCTTGTATCGGCGGGCGAAGTAGAAAAACATCAAAGTGCCGGCCAGGAAGCCGCCGTACCACGCGAATCCGGTACGGCTGAACAGCAACGTGAGGGGCGCTTCCATCAACTCGCGCGGCGACTCCAGCACATGCCAAAGCTTGGCGCCGAGTAATCCCGCCACCGCCAGCAGCGCTACCATCGTGTTCGGATCGGCGGCCAGGTTGCGCCGTTTGAGGTCGGCTTGCAGCACGAAGTAGCCCGCGACAAAGGCCACCCACATCAGCAAGCCGAAGGTGCCCAGGCTGAGCGGGCCTATGTGAATAAAGGGGATCATCGTAGAAAAGTATACGTTACGGGGTGATGCTGCCACGCACCGCGAAGCGCGCGGGCACCAGCAGCACCGCGGGCAGCGAGCCATCTTTGCGTCGGTAAGGTTTCAGTTCCCCCAGCGTGTCAATGTGCAGCACCTCGCGCAGGAAGCCAGCGCCGGGCGCGTCATTGAATTCAAAGAGGTCGCCGGGGATAAAACGCTGCTGCGCCGCCTCCAGCAGGTCGCCTTCGTGCTGAAAATCCTGGTTGAGGTGCGGATCCAGCGCGATGGCCCAATACACGTCGAACTCGGCCTCCCCTTTTTCCATGGGCGCCATGTTGATCACCCGGTTGTGGTCGTAGATGCTGGCGGCGTCGCTTTCAGACTGAAAATCATCGCCCGGCACCACGATGTAAAGATTCAGCCGCGTGTCATGCGGCTTGGATTCGCCTACCTTCGCGCCCAGCTTCCACGGTCCGAATCCCGCGGGTTTTTCCTTCCCCACCGGCTGCACCAACTCCAACGCGACGGCTTCACCATTCAGATAGGTGGCCCGGCTGGCCTCTTGCGGCGCGACGACCGACGGCAGGAATAGGCAAAGCGCCATCGCGACCGTGGTCAGGGAAAGGTTCTTCATGGTCGCAGCAGTATATGCCATGGTCACATGCCAAGGTCATATCCCATAAGCTGCGCGTGATATACAAGAAGGCGCGCATGTGGAACATTCTGGAGCACCGCGGCCTGCGTCTGGTCTTCATCGCCAACATAGTTTCCATGATGGGTAGCGGACTCAACTCCGCCGCCGTAACCTGGCACATCCTGCAGGCCACGCATTCGGAGATGAACCTGGCGTACATCGTGGTGCTGCAGACTATTCCCGCGATGCTGCTGCTGCCCTTTGGCGGCGTGGTCATTGATCGCGAAGATCGCCGCCGGTTGGTGATGTGGCTGGATGCCCTGCGTGGACTCGCGATCCTCGCCGTCGCCATTCTCGCTTTCACCCATCGCCTGGAACTCTGGCACCTCTACCTGATGGCAATGATGGTGGCCGCAGGCTTCTGGATGTTCTGGCCCACGGTGACCGCGCTCATTCAGGAGCTCACTCCGGAATCGGAGGTCGTCCACTCCAATATCTTCCTGATGGCGGGCGTGCAAGGCGGATGGCTCATCGCGGGTGCCATCGTCGGCTTCCTCTACAACCACATTGGCCTGGCGGGCATTCTCCTCATCGACTTCTTCACCTACGTCATCTCTTTCTTCCTTTTCTTTGGTGTGCGTAAGGGACGTCACGTGGTTATGCCGGACATTTTGCCGCCCGTCGATGCGGCTCCGCTGGTGAGCGGCGTGAAAGGCGCGGTCACGCGTTTTTTCGACGACCTGGCCGAGGGCTTTCGCTTTTTGCGGACCAAGCCTTCCATCCTTCTTCTGGGCATCAGTTGGGCATTGTTCCTGGGTGCGATGTTGACGCAAGCAGTGATCACTGCGCCTCTGAGCGACCGTGTGCTCAACGCCGGCGCCGTGGGCTACGGATGGCTCAACGGCGGATGGGGTATCGGGGCGTTCGTCAGCGCGATGTACACCGCCAAGTTCATCAAGCGGATGGGCTCGCGCATCTCCGTGCGGCTTACGCTGGGAGCCATGGCGTTATTCCTCTTCGCCACACCTTTTTCGCGCTTCGTCGCGATCGCCGTCCTGCTCTTCTTTCTCATGGGATCAGCCCGCGGTGTGGCCGGCGTGGCCATTGTGAGCACCATGATGGAAGTGGTCCCCAAGCACATGATGGGACGCGTGCAGAACATCTTCTACTTCATCGGCACCTTCCTGCAGTTCGGACTCAGCCTCGCGGTGGGCTATGCCGCGCACTACCATAGCCTGGTCGCGGCGTTCGCCATCGTCGCCGGCGTCTATGCCGCGGCTAGTCTCTTCACGATGGTCCGCGTGCCGGTGGCCCCGCAAGGACTCCCGCAAGCAGAGAAGGCCGGGTAGGGGGTGCAGTTTCGACGACAGCTTCCTGGGCGCGATGGCTATTTGTAGGCAATGGCCGCGCTGGATGCGCCGGCGAGATGAATGACGTCAAAGCGTTTGAAGCCGACTTCTCCGCACCACTTGCGGAAATCCGCCCCGGAATAGTCGAACGCATCGCCGAATTCGATAAGCATGTTCAATGACATGAGCAGCCCGAAGACATTCTCGCGGCGGGCGTCGTCAATGAGGGCTTCGATGGCGACCAATGCGCCGTTCGGCGGCAGGGCATCGTAGGCCGCCCGGATGAGGTGCATCTTTTTCTCCAGATTCCAGTCGTGAAGAATCATGCCCATGGTGATGAGGTCCGCTTGGGGCAGCGGGTCTTTAAAGAAATCCCCGGTGGCGGTGCTGATACGGTCGCTCAGCTGAGCGCCGGCGATGTGTCTACGTGCGATCGGTTCAACGGGCGGCAGGTCGAAGGAGACGCACCGGAGATGCGGATGCTTCTTGGCAACTTCAATACAAAGCAGACCCGTCGCGCCGCCAACGTCGCACAGAGTCTTGAATCCTGAAAAATCAAATTTCTCCGCGAACGCCTCGAAGTTGATCCGGGAGAGCCCGGTCATCGCGCTCATGAACTGTTCGAGTCTCGGCAGATCTGCGTAAAGCTCCTCGAACATTCCCTTCTGGCCATGCTTGATCTCGTTCTGCGGCCGGCCCGTGCGTAAGGCCTCGGGCAGGTCGTGCCAGAATTTGAAGAGCCGCTCGTTGAGCATGACCAGAATACCGCCGACATAGCGAGGGCTGTCGCGGTCGAGATAGAGCGCACCGGCGGGCGTGTTGAAATACTTTGCCGACGGACCGTCGCCCTCGCGATCGAGGAACTTCATCGCGACGAGGGCATCGAAAAAATCGCTGATGCTGCGCGGGTGCAGACCAAGTTCTGCGCCGAGTTCTGCGCCCGTGATGCGGCGCTGGGCAAGTTTGGTGAACACGCCGAACTCGACGGCGGTGAGGAGAACCTTGGAAGACCAGAAGGCGAAGGCCGTCTGGAGAATGGGGCTGGGATCGAGCTGCGGGTTAGTGCGCTCCATGGATTAATCACTTTCTTACAATGCGAAGCTGCCTTGTACCCCACTGACGCGGCGTGACGCCCCGTAGGGTTGAGCGATATTACCTTATTTCGCTCTGCATGAGCCGCAGGTCAGAGGCTGCGCGGCGACATTACTGTCGGACAACGACGCACTCTGAGAAAGGCCTGGTCGGAAGCTAGCTCTTGTTTCCCACTGCACCATTATCGAAGGCAGGAACAGTTTGACTCGCACTCCGAACAGCTACCGCTGTCTTAACCACGAGGTATTCGATACCATCCTCTCATGAGATTTCATACTGAGTATCTCGTCTTTAAGACCAAGCAGCAACGCGAGTATGTGCACATCACCCCACAGGTTGAGGCCGCGGTGAAGAAGAGCGGCGTGCAGGAAGGGCTGGCCTTCGTCTCCGCCATGCACATCACGGCAGGTGTTTATGTGAACGACAATGAATCTGGATTGATCGAAGACATTGACCAGTGGCTGGAAAAGCTGGCGCCCTTCCGCAAAGATTACAAACATCATCAGACGGGCGAAGACAACGGCGACTCCCACTTGAAAGCGTTGCTCATCCACCATGAAGTCACGCTGCCGATCACCGAGGGCAAACTCGACCTGGGGACGTGGCAGCGTGTGTTTTATGCCGAATTCGATGGCCAACGCAATAAGCGTGTAATCATCAAGATCATGGGTGAATGAAAAGGCGCCGATCGTTCTACTTCGGATCCTCCACTGGACGCGCGGCGCCAGTCACTTGGAGTGACTCCGCCGCGTAGTCCTTGCCGGTAAAGATGGCGACGATGCTGACTTCCGCACCGATCACCAATTCATCCGTTACCGTCTGCGCGTTGGGCCGGAAGCGTACTTCATAGAGGCGGCTGTCGGCGCGATTCTCCACGCCCAGCAATCCGGAGCGCAGGTCAATGTGGGTGATCGTGCCATAGAAGGTGAACTTGGTTCCGGGCACTGCGATCAGGTCTACGTCTTTCAGGTCTGAGCGCTTTCCCTTGGCTGGTTGGAAGGTGACGCTGACGATGGCGTTGTTCCGCAGGTCAGCCATGGAGCCGGGCTGGTCGCCGCGCCGGAAAGCGGTTTGCGAGGTAACGCGGAACATCAGCGGCTTGGCGGAGATAGGTTCGCGCAGAGTCAGCTCGCCGTTGTTGGGGTTGTAGGCGATCACCTGTCCGCTGGCCGCCGCAATGGGTTTCTCTGACTGTACCCGCACGCTGCGCGCAAAGATCTTGCCCTGGTCGAGTTGTGAATCCACGTAGACGCGGTCACCCTTCTTCACCGCCAGTTGGGTAGTCTCTACGCCGTCGCGGTAAAAATGCGAGCGCTCGTCAAAGACCATCTTCATCTTGCCGCCGCCAAAAATGCTGACTTCCATCCGATTGCGGATCTGGTCGATGTTCTTGACCTGGCCGCCGATGAGCGCAACCTTACCCTTGGGTGCGGGGGGCGGGGCGAGTAATGCATCCGCGGCAACGATATCTTTCGGCGTGGCCATGGTCTTGGTGGTCGGCGGACCCAAGGGCTTCTTCTTCCCGGGCACGTCGTCGCCGAGAATAACGTCAGACTCAGGATTCTGCTGCTTCGTGTTCTGGTCTTTCTTCTGCTCTGGCTTCTGCTCTGGCTTCTCCGTCGCCTTTTCATTCGCGTCGGCGGCCTGCTTGTCTTCGGCAGTTTGCTGAGCGTCGACTTCCGCGGTTTTAGCGGCGTCAGCGGCGGGAGGCGGTGCGGCGGGCGCGGGCGCAGTGGTGGCCGGGGTCGTCTGGGCCACACCCATCAAGCCCAGCATCACAGTAGCCAGGAAAAGGTGAAAGACCTGTAGGGGAAAAAGATGCATTGCGGCGCTCATGCGAGGGAAGGTTAAAAGCGGTTGGATGCAGACAGCACCTCCGGGGGATTCCAGCCTCAGGCTCAAATCTGCA
>JBKKBM010000080.1:0-5239 GCA_046714215.1 Terriglobales bacterium
CAGCTTAAAAGCTGCGCGCCGTTTCCTTTGCTGCGAACGACGCGGGCGGGAGAGCATTGCGCTGTAAGGCGCAATGCGTCTTCGTCCCTCGCGTTAAGCCCGGTAAAGCGTCCGCTTAATCACGCAGGACGCTTTTCACGGGTGTCGCTCTCATTCTGCTCGTCCTCGCGGTTATTAGAGCCGGAGCCGCTGGCGGGACGCTTTTCCATGTTGGCCTGACGGTCCGACTGGTTCTGCATCTGCTTCTGGTTGCCGCCATGGGCTTCGTTCTTGCTGCCGCCCTGGGCGTCGCGGTCGGTGGCGTTGTCGCCGCGGGTCGCGTTGCCAGCGGTGTCCATACGGTCTGAGCCGCCAGACATGTTGTTGCCTTTCTGCTCATTCCGATTGCCGGCATTATCTCCGCCCTGGGTTTCCATGCTGCTGTTGCCACGCTGATTGGAATCGTCAGCCGGCATACCAACGGCGTCGTTGGTGCGGTCTTTCTGGTTCGGATTCTGCTTGTTGTCTGCCATGAGAGTGCATCTCCTTTTTTTGTCTTCAAAGTTAGAAAGCATTACGAACGAGGGGGATGCCATGCGCGCGCGGGGATGAATAAGGGCGGCTCAAAATCCGCAAGCGGGTTGCAGCTAACGTGGGGAGCGGCTTGTTACAATGCAAGGTTCGGTCGAGCGCGTGGCTCAAGTTCATGTTGGTCGTGGAGGTGATGGTGATGACGATGACGAACGCAGAGGATACCAAGACGCTGATCAACTACCGCGTGGAGCAGGGCGTGGCGGTGATCGAGATGAATGACCCGCCGGCCAATACCTATAGCTACGCGCTGAACCAGCAGATGGATGCAGCCATCCTGAAGGCGCGGATGGACGACAGCGCGTACGTGATCGTGATCACGGGGGCGGGCGAGAAATTCTTTTGTGCGGGAGCGGACATCAAGATGCTCCAGGGCGCGGACTCGACGTTCAAATATTACTTCTGCCTGCATGCCAACGAGATGCTGCTGCGGCTGGAGAACACGCCGAAGCTGGTGATCGCGGCCATCAACGGGCATTGCGTGGGCGGAGGACTGGAAGTGGCGATGGCGGCGGACATCCGCATCGCGCGTAAAGATGCGGGCAAGATCGGATTGCCGGAAGTTAACTTAGGAGTCCTGCCGGGGACTGGTGGTACGCAAAGGCTGTCGCGCATGGTGGGGAAGTCGAAGGCGATCGAGTTGATGGTGACAGGTACGACGTTCTCGTTCGAGGAAGCCAAAGAGTACGGGATCGTGAATTCGATATTTGAAAAAGAAAACTTCATGACGCAGGTGATGGAGTATGCGCGGAAGTTTTGTCCTCCGAATAAGGCGGCGTATGCCGTGGGCCGGATCAAGCGCGCGGTGCAGAGTGGGTGGGAAGTACCGCTGGAGTCGGGATTGGCGATGGAGCGGGAGAATCAGCAGTTGCTGTTCGAGAGCGCCGACGCGAAAGAGGGGATCGCTTCGTATATGGAGAAGCGACCTGCTGTTTTTAAGGGGAAGTGAACCCCGTTCACCACAGAGGCACAGAGAAATCAAAGGCAAGTGAAGACGAAATAGAAGGCATCACGCCAAGGCTTAAGTTAGTTCATGGAGACAACAACTGGCATTTCGGCGGAGCAGGCGTACACCCTTGGGGAGTTGATGGTGGCGGCGGCGGCGCGCGAGATCAAAGATGGCGAAGTCGTGTTCGTCGGGATGCGGTTGCCCCTGATCGCGTTTGTAGTGGCGAAAAAGACGCATGCGCCGAATGCGGTGGGACTGTTCGAGAATGGGATTATACGGACGTCGCCGGCACCGGAGCTCATCTACACGATGGCGGACCCGCCGAACCTGCTCCATGCGACGCAGTGTCTGGACATGATGGGCGTGATGTCGTTGCTGCAGTCGGGGCGGGTGAATCTTGGATTCCTGGGCGCGGCGGAGGTGGACCGCTTTGGCAATCTGAACTCCACCCAAGTACAAGGCAAACATGGCATGGTGAAGCTCCCAGGGTCGGGCGGGGCGTGCGATATCGCGAGCCTGGCGCATCGCTTTGTGGCGATGATTGATCATGCAAAGCATCGGCTGCCGGAGCGGGTGAGCTATGTGACGTCGCCGGGGAATGGAGATGGGGCTGGGTGGAGGAGAAAAGTTGGGCTGGTGCGCGGCGGGCCAAGCGCGGTGATCACCACGAAGGCAGTGTTGCGGTTCAGTGATTCCGGAGAGGCAATGCTGGCGACACATCATCCTGGGGTGTCAGTGGAGGATGTCGTCGCGAATACGGGATGGAAGTTGAAGAGTGTGGCGGCTGATGTCGGCGAGACGACGCCGCCGAGTAAAGCGGAGTTGAAGGCGATCCGGGAGTACGACAAGAAGGGGTTCTGGACGGGGTAGCTTGGCTGATCCTACGGAGAGCGATTCATCACGAAGACACAAGGACACGAAGGAACGCTAAGACAAGAGATTTACCGCAAAGGACGCAAAGGAACGCAAAGTAATAAGGTAGGAGTGAGGACGCGACGTTGGGAAATCAATACAACAGATTGTCGATAAGTTACGAGAAGAATGCGGCGTGGATCACGCTGAAGAAGCCGCCGGTGAACGTCATCGATATTGCAATGATGGAGGAACTGGCGTCGGTGATGACGGAAGTGGAGTCACGCGCGGACGTTTCGGCGATGGTGTTTCGCGGTGAGGGTGAGAGCTTCTCCGCCGGGGTCGATATTGCGGCACATACTCCGGAGCTGATCGAGGAGATGCTGCGGAAGTTCCATGCGGTGATCCTAGCGATTGCGCGGTCGCCGAAAGTAAGTATTGCGGCGGTGCATGGGAGCTGCCTGGGTGGCGGGGCGGAACTGGCCATGGTCTGCGACATGGTCTACACCACCGCCGACGCCAAGTGGGGCTTTCCCGAGATTACGCTGGCGTGTTTTCCGCCGGTAGCTTGCGTGGCGCTGGCTGCGCTGGTGGGGCAGAAGCGGGCGGCGGAGTTGATCCTCACGGGTCGGACCTTCGATGGCGCGTACGCGGAGCATATCGGCCTGGCGAACGCGATGGCCGGCTCGCGGGTGCAGCTGCAGCAGATGGTGGAGAGCGCGTTGGCGTCGTTGAGACAGATGAGTACGGCGGCGCTGGGTGTGACCAAGAAAGCGATCTACACGTGGGACGGCTTGCACCTGGATAAAGGGATTGCGCGCGCGGAGAGGATCTATCTCGAAGAATTGATGAAGACGGAAGACGTGAAAGAAGGTGTGGCGGCGTGGCAGCAGAAGAGAGTGGCGAAGTGGAAGGGTCGCTAGTCTTGCAAAAGGCAAACCCACCACGAAGGATACGAAGGAACACAAAGAGAAGCAAAGAAAAAGGTTACAAACCAGAAGCAATATCCGAGGCACCCTAGACGTACACGGGACGCTCGCTCGGGGTGACAGGCAACCAAGATCACAAATGACTAAGGCATCCTCACTTAACGAAGCCATCGCCGCTCACGTCCCGGACGGATGTTCCGTCGCGCTTGGGCTGCAGCTCGAGCAGATGATCCCGTTTGCGGCGGGGCACGAGATCATCCGGCAGAAGAAGCGGAGGTTGACGTTGATCGGACCGATATCGGACATATTGTTTGACCAGATGATCGGCGCGGGGTGCGTGGAGAAGGTCATTGCGGCATGGGTGGGCAACGTGATGATGGGGTCGGCATATAACTTTCGCCGGGCGGTGGAGTCAGGCGAGGTGACCGTCCACAACCTGACGAATTTCACCGTGGCGTTGGCGCTGCAGGCGGGGGCGATGGGCGTCCCGTATTTGCCGACGCGGACGGCGATGGGGAGTGACGTCCCCAAGAAGAACCATTTCTTTCGGCAAATATTTTCTCCGTTTCCCGTTAAGGACAAATTCGGAGGAGCGCAAGTTGCGTCGAGTGGAGTGGGTGAGTCGCTGCTGGCGGTGCGGGCACTCAATCCGGACGTGACCATCGTCCATGTGCAGCGCGCCGATGAATTCGGCAATGCGCATTGCTGGGGGAACTTTGGGGTGATGCTAGAAGGCGTGCGGGCGGCGAAGAAAGTGATCGTCCTGGCGGAGGAGATCGTGTCGGCCAAGGTGATATCGAGCGATCCGAACCGGACGGTGATACCGGGATTCATGGTGAGCGCGGTGGTGGAGGCGAAGTATGGCGCGCATCCCTCGCCAGTGCAGGGATATTACAAGCGAGACGACGCGTTCTTTCAGCAGTATCATGAGAGTACGAAGACGCAAGCGGACTTTGACGCGTGGGCAGCGCGCTGGGTAAGGGGAGTCGGCAACAGAAAAGAGTATTTGAAGCTGCTGGGGGCCGAGCGGGTGAAGAGCTTGGGTGTAAAGAAGCATGCGTACGCCGCGAAGGCTGACTATGGCTACTGAAGTTCGTTGACCACAGAGAGCACAGAGGCGCGCAGAGGAAGGCTGGGGGAAGGGCAACGGCAAGGGATCAACGCGGAGACGCTGAGGCGCGGAGAAAAGTAGGGAAGGACGGTACCTCGGCGGCTAAAGCCGGTTGGTTAAGCAGCTTTCGGCACGGCTGAAGCCGTGCCCCTCCGAGAGCAAGAGCAAGGGCAGAATGCGGAGGCACGGAGTGTTGAAGTCGTCAGTAGGGAAGGCTCTGCTTGCGGGGTCACTAGTTGCCGTTGCCGTCGCAGGTTTTTACTGGGTTCGCGAACGAAACGAATGCAAGCTACGAGGCGACGCATTGGATGCCCGCGTGGAAGGTATCAAACGCGATCTTCAAAAGGAACTGCCACCCGGGAAGCTTCAAGAAGATGTAGTTCGTGTTTTTAAGAAGATTGGAGTCCGTCCGGACGTCAATCGTGAATGGAATCAGATTACCGGCACGATCAATACGAAGGCATGCAGTCCGGGCTGGTATTGTGGTGACTCGGCTTTGGTCGGAATCACGGTGAAGCTCGATGCTTCTGGGCACGTGGCTTCGACAAACGTGATGACAATGTTTGATAACTGCTTATAAGGCAATATCTTGAAAAAAGAACTCATAGAACTACGGGTGAACGGGCGGCGGCACGAGTTGGCCGTCGAGCCGAGCAAGCTGCTGCTGGATACCATCCGCGAGGACCTGGGACTGACGGGGGCGAAGCGCGGGTGCGACGATTCGTCGTGTGGGGCGTGCACCGTGTTGGCCGATGGCGTGCCCATTCTGGCGTGTACGGCGGTGGCGGCTTCGTATCAATGCGATAACGGCAATCACGAGATCACTAC
>JBKKBM010000081.1:0-9134 GCA_046714215.1 Terriglobales bacterium
GACTTATATTAAAGAGGAGAAGCTAAAAGTAGATCGATTCCTCGGCGACCCGAACTGGAGGAGTCAGTGGAAGGAAGCGGAACTGAGAGGAGATTACTTTCCCATGTTTTTAGCGGAGTCGTTCTCGAAGCGAATGGAGAGTCTGGGGTAATTGCCTTCGCAGCAGAGAAAGACGGTTCGAGACGATAGAACCCGGAAGCTTTACCAACTGGCTTTGTTTTCAAAGAACCCGACCGCCTATGGATACTGGGAACAAGTGCTCAAATACAGCACTGACCAGATTGGACTCTTCTAAATCATGTCCTTAAATTCAGGCATTGAATGGACTGACGCAACTTGGAACCCGGTGCGCGGTTGCACCAAGATCAGCCCCGGCTGCAAGCATTGCTATGCCGAGACCTTTGCCGAGCGCTTCCGCGGTGTAAAAGGCCATCCTTATGAGCAGGGCTTCGACCTCCGCCTCATTCCGGAAAAATTGGGTGAGCCGCTTAGATGGCGAAAACCCAGCATGGTTTTCGTGAATTCAATGAGCGACCTGTTTCATCCTGACGTTCCGGATGACTATATTGAGGCAGTCGCCCGAGTGATGGTCACCGCGAAATGGCACACCTATCAGGTATTGACCAAGCGATCCGAGCGTCTTCGCGACCTGCTCAAGACCAAGCTGCACTTTGCCGCTACGGCTCCGCACATCTGGTGGGGAGTCAGCGTGGAGAACCGAAAACACGGTCTTCCGCGCATAGAACATCTGCGGGCAGCGCCCGCGAAAGTTCGATTTCTCTCAATCGAGCCGTTATTGGAGGATTTGGGCAGGCTCGATTTGGGCGGGATAAGTTGGGCCATTGTCGGCGGCGAAAGTGGCCCGGGAGCACGTCCCATGGCGCAACCGTGGGTGGTGTCGTTGCGAAACCAATGTGCTGATAGCCACGTGCCCTTCTTCTTCAAGCAGTGGGGCGGGGTGCGTAAGAAAAAAACCGGCAGGATACTTGACGGGCAAACGTATGACCAGTTTCCCCAACGTTCAGATGAACCCATGCTTGAGGTGAGTCAGCGACGCATTCTTGGCGACGCATTCTCGGCGTTGCATCTACCCGGCCTCGTGCAAATCAAAACGGTCTGACCGTGCGACCACACTGGCGCGTCAAGCGCCTTCCGCTCTGCCGAAGGCGAGGCTTGCTGGCTTGCATGACAAATGCCTCTGCCGAACTCTGCCTGCATGGCAAATGCTTTACAATCATCCGTCGCACGCGAAAGGATCCTGAACCGACATGCCGCTTCCCGTTGGCGCCGCGGCGCCTGATTTTGAACTGCCCGCCGTCATCGGCGCCGATCGCAGCACCTTCAAGCTCGCCGACTATCGCGGCAAGAAGAACCTCGTCTTGGCGTTTTATGCGCTCGACTGGTCGCCGACTTGAGCGGCGCAGATGCCGGCGTATCAGGCTGATCTGGCCAAATTCGCCGCGCTCGATGCCCAGGTCGTGGGCATTTCCATGGACTCCATCTTCTGCCACATCGCGTGGCAGGAAAAAGATATTGGCAAGCTCGACTACCCGCTGTTGAGCGACTACTATCCGCACGGCGCGGTCGCGCGCAAGTATGACGTCTTCCGCGAAGGCGCGCCCCTCCCCGGCATCAGCCAGCGCGCCGTCTATGTGGTGGATAAAGAGGGCAAGATCGTTTTCGCCAAAGTTTACGAGCTGGGCGAGCAGCCGCCCAATGAAGAAGTGCTGGATGTGTTGCGGAAGATGAAATAAAGGACGACACATGCCCAAAAACTGGCACAAGATCGCACTGGCGGAGTTGATCGGAACATTTGCGCTCTGTTTCATCGGCATCATGGCCATCTCCGGCGGCAGCATCATTGGCGTAACCGGCGCGGCCAGCCTTACCACCGTGGCGCTGGCGCATGGTCTCACCATCTTTGTGATGGTGGCCGCGCTCGGCGCCATCTCCGGCGCGCATTTCAACCCCGCGGTGACCTTCGGTTTCGTCGTCACCGGACGCATGAATCCTGTCACGGGATTGATGTACTGGATCTCGCAATTGGTCGGCGCCACCCTCGCGGGCTTCCTGTTGGTCCTCCACTTCGGAGCCAACGCGGTTGCGGCCGCCACGCCTACTCTCGCTTCCACCCTGCTCCCCAGCAGTGGTTTCATGTTGGAAGTGGCCACAACATTCTTCCTTACGCTGGTGATATTTGGTTCGGCCGTCGATCCGCGCGCGCCCAAGTCGGTCTATCCGCTGGCCATTGGCATGACGGTCGCGCTCGACATCATGGCTATCGGCCCGCTGACCGGAGCGGCGATGAATCCGGCCCGCGTCTTTGGTCCGGCGCTGGCTTCAGGACACTGGAATGATCATTGGCTTTATTGGTTGGCCCCGTTGGCGGGCGGAGCCATTGCCGGACTCCTGTATCACTTTGTTTTGGCTGAGCCTGCAGCCCCGGTATCACCGGAAACTCGCGGCGGTCCGACGCCGAGTGAAGAGCGGAAGTAGAAGTTGTCTTACTTCGGATCGAGTTTCGGATCGAGCTTTAACGACGCCGAGTTGATGCAGTAGCGCAGGCCTGTAAGATTGGGGCCGTCTTCAAAGACGTGTCCCAGGTGCGCGCCGCAGCGGCTGCAAGTGACTTCGACGCGCTTCATGCCGAAGGTGCGATCTTCATGGGTCGCGACCTTGCTCGGCTGCGCAGGCTGATAGAAGCTGGGCCATCCGCTGCCGGAATCGTACTTGGTGGCCGCGTCAAAAAGTTCCTGGCCGCATCCGGCGCAGATGTACATGCCCGGCGCCTTCGTTTTGTAGTACTCGCCGCTGAAAGCGCGCTCCGTGCCTTTTTCGCGCAGGATGTGATATTGCTCGGGCGAAAGTTCGGCCCGCCACTCGGCATCGGTCTTTTCGATTTTTGCGGTCTTTTCGGTCATGGTCTAAGCCTGTCTGTTGTTAAAGCTTGAAGCTGATTGGATTCGCCCTGATTAGATTCCTTGTCGGAGCAGAATGTTTCACCACATCGGCCATTAAGATGAGCCGCGTCAGTCCGCCGTAACGAATGCATGCATCACGATCTTGAATATCCGCCGCAGGTCATCGCGGGTGTATTGGGCGGGGAAGCCCATGCGTTGCGCCATGACCAGGTCGCGCATCATTCCCTCGAAGATGGAATTCAGCGCGGAGCGGATCGCATCATTGTGCACGGTAGTGCGCAACTCGCCGCGGGCCCGCATCTCCGTGATGATGGCATCGATCACGCCTACGAACTGAAGATATCCTTTGGTCAGCAGGATCATGTGACCTTCTTTGCGGATGCGCCTGCCCTCCAGCAACATCAGGTCACGCAACTCCGGATCGCGCTCGAGGTTGGTGAGAATCATCTCCAGCATGACTTCCAGCTTCTCGGTAGGCGAATGCAGGTCATGGATGGCGCGAAACATATACGCCATGCTGCCCCAGCCCGCGTCAAAGATGGCTTCGAGCAGTCCTTCTTTGCTGCCAAAGTGCTTCATTAACTGCGATTCGCTGGTTCCGGCCATGCGGGCGATGGCGGAAGTGCTCGTGTTGTCGTAGCCGTCCTTGGCAAACAAAGTCTTTGCCGACAATAAGATACGGTCGCGGGAAGAGACATTCTCCTCGCCTAGTCCAGAGTGTGGATGGGCCATAGGCATATCCCTACTACGAGTTGACGCGGATTGCAAGAGCGTCGGGGAGAAACAAGTTACTTTATAACTGGTTACTTTAGTAGTAATACAACTATTTCATAGCAACTTATGTGGATGCTGGTTGCATCTACGCTGTTTGTTCAAGTAGTATTACTACTGTCGTTCTCGTTCCCAGCTGTTAAAAAATCTGACTTGGAGAGACTTCCCTATGAAAGTAAGATTGGGGATCCTGCTTTGCCTTCTACTCTGCCTTAGCCTCTCAACCTTTGCCTCTACACCCTCTTCCGGAACCATCACTACCCCGACCGATGACACCCTGGGAACCAAGCAGACGCTGACTTTTACGGGAGGACCGCTGGTAGCGAGTACGGCGGCGGGAACGAGTCCGGTGAACACGCTCGCGGTGTGTCTGCAGGTAGTACAGCCGCCGACGGGATGCGACCAGTATTCGTTGACGCTGGCGACGCCCGCCGATTACTTCAAGACGCGCGCAGGCAACATCACGGTGCGTTTGACCTGGACGGCAGCGCTGGGGCAGGACGCGTCGATGGACGACGTGGATCTGTACATTGTCGACGACCTGAACCGTGTAGTGGGCAGCGGCACCAGCTCGAACATCGATACGGGCCAGGCATTAGAGGTGGCGACGGCGATCAATCCCGCGCCGCGCACGTATCGCATCATCATCGTGAGCTGGCTCACCCCGTTCCCGATTACTGAATACCAGGCAACGGTGACCTTCAACCTGACAGCTAAGCCGGCGCCGGCGCCGTCCACGGCGAACATCTTCCAGAATTTCACTCCGCCGGTGATCAACGGAGTGCAGTTGGGACGCGATTCGCTGGAGCCGACCATTGGATTCAATCCTAAGACCGGGAACGTGATGTACCAAGCCGGACTGGAGACGTTGCGCGTGAGTTTCAACGACGCAGTAAAACCGGCGACGGCGAATTGGACGAGCGTAGGCTCGACCCTGACGTCGATTGAAACCCTGGACCCCATCCTTTATACCGATCCGTGGTCGGGGCGGACATTCGTCTCCCAACTCTACGGCGGATGCAGCCTATTGGCGTTTACCGACGATGACGGCAGTTCGTGGTTCCAGAATCCGATCGGATGTGGCTTGGCAGCGGCAGTGGACCATCAGACGGTAGGCGGCGGCCCCTGGGCGCCGGGAATGCAATCCGTGGATCCGCTCTACAACTACCAAAACTCCGTCTTCTATTGTGCGCAGGCCGTAGGCGCCGCGCAATGCGGCAGCAGCTTGAACGGCGGCATCACCTGGAACCCGGCGGTGCCGATGTACACGATCCTGGATTGCGGCGGTTTGCATGGCCACATCCGGACGGGGCCGAACGGCGAGCAGTATGTGCCGAACGCGAGCTGCGGCGATGATGATCAGGGCGTGGCGGTGTCAGAAGACAACGGCGTGACTTGGCGCATCGGGACCATTCCCAACACGGCGGGCGGCGGCAGCGATCCGTATGTGGATGTAGCCCCGGATGGAACGGTGTACTTCGCGTTCTCTGACGGCAATGGTCACGCGTACGCTTCGGTCTCGCGCGACAAGGGCCGCACCTGGACGACGCCGTTCGATGTGGGCGCAGCCGTGGGCGTGAAGAACAGCGTGTTCCCGACGATCGTGGTCGGCGATAACGACCGCGCCGCCATGGCGTTCATCGGCACCCAGACGGAAGGCGACTCGCAAGCGCCGAACTTCCAGGGAGATTGGTATATGTATGTCGCCATGACCTATGACGGCGGCAATACCTGGACGACCTATGACACCACGCCGGGCGATCCGGTGCAGCGCGGCTGCATCTGGAACGGCGGCGGCAGTAATCCTTGCCGGAATCTGCTGGACTTCTTCGGCATCACCCGCGACGACAAAGGCCGCGTGCTGGTGGGCTATGCGGATGGGTGTATCGATGATCCGCTGGTCAGCACCACGCGCTGCGTGAGTCAGCCCAAGGCCGATGTGCGCGACAACAAGAAGTCGCGAATGTCGGTGATCGCGCGCCAGTCGGGCGGGCTGCCGCTGTTCACGGCGTATGACTCCATCTTTGCCAGCGTGCCCGGGGCGCCAGTGCTGTCCGGTATCGCGGGGAATCAAGTGAGCAAGCTGACGTGGTCGGCGCCCTCCAACAACGGGGCGGCCATCACCAAGTACAAGATCTACCGCGCCACGGGGACGGCGACGCCGACCTTACTGGCCTCCGTCGGTGGGTCGGTGACCAACTACGATGACACCGCGGTGGTGAACGGGACAACGTACTCCTACCAGGTGAGTGCGGTGAACAGCGCGGGCGAAGGTGCACAGTCGAATGTGCTGCAACTAACGCCGCAGTTCAGCGCGGTATCGTCGGCACCGCAACGGCTGAAGGCGCTGGGCAAGCAGGGCGGCATCCTGTTGATGTGGTCGGCTCCCAAGTCTTCGGGTACGGCGGCGGTCACGGGCTACAAGATCTATCGGGGCACGGCGTCCGGTAATCTGACCCTGCTGACTACGGTGGGGAATGAGAACCGCTATCAGGACACCGGACTCAGCTCCGGCACCCGGTACTTCTACCAGGTGACGGCAGTGAATGCGGTGGGTGAAAGCGCGCGGTCGAATGAAGACAGCGCGGAACCGAAATAGTCCACTCGTCTGTAGTTAAAGAGCGCCCCCGCAAGGGGGCGCTCTTTTTATTGGGGGCTAAAGCCCCAGGAGATTTTTTCGGGATGGGCGCTTTCGCTTGCGCTGAAGCGCAAGCTCCCCCGCCTGAAGGCGGGCGCTTCCACCGCCCAACGCGTTGAAAGCGCGAATTCGTCCGCCTGCTGGCGGCTTCCACCGGAAATCAGTTTACTTCGCGGCCTTCATGTCCTGCACCAGCTTAGAGAGCTGCGAGCGATCGACGACTTCGACGAAAGGCGCAGCGCTGTTCTTGCTGCTACCCACAACAAAGATCGTCGGCGTGTGCTGGATGCCGACGCGCTTGCCTAAGGCCACATCCGCGTCGACTTTAGCTTCGAGCTTCTTGCCGGGATCGAGCAGAAAAGGCAGTGCGGTGCCGTTGGCTTTGGCGAACTTGTCGACCATCTCCTTCAGGTTGGCGGGCGTGAGCGCGGCCTGGTTCTGGAAGATGTATTCACGGAAAGCGATGCCCAGCTTTGCCGACTTGGAATCGAAATAGCGGGCATAGATAGCGGCTGGCTTCGCATAATTGTGCATGGGCAAAGGGAAGTCGCGGTGGATCACCGGCACCTTCTGGAGTTCGGAGACTTGCTTGACCAGCGGATGCGCGCGGGCGCAGTCGGGGCATTGCAGGTCTTCGAAAACAATGATGGCGACTTTCACGCCCGGCGGCGGCTTCAAAGCCTGCATACGCTGCTGGTTGACGGCAGCGGGAACCTGCGCGAAGGCCGCCAGGGTGGTCAAAGTGAACAGTGCGGTGGCAAGGGCCCGCAGTTTAAATCGCATGTAAAAACCTCTCCGGGCGCGCGAAAATACGCGCGAAAATCACTTTCTGCAATGGTAACTGAAAGAAGGTGTTACGTCATTGGATGCAGGAAAGGGTTCAGCCGTCAGCCATCAGAACAACCAAAGGCGGAGGCCAGTCTGGCAACACTCCAGCGGGTTAAGATTTAAGAGGCAGCTACTTCGCGGGTGCAACAGGTTGTAGTTGGGCCTGGGGGATAGTCTTCGGCGGGGCAACGGTGGCCTTGGCTTTGGCGGCCGGACCAAAGAACTCGGTGATGACCGGATGCGGGTCGTTGACCGGAATAGGTTGCGTCGCGCCGGGAGGCGGAGTTTTACGTGCGGCTTGGGGGAGGGGAACGGCCGCTTTGGTGTTTACGAGTGCGACTCCGGCTCCGCTGTTGGTGTCCGCGGCGGCGCGAAGCGCCACCGGCATGATGAAGGCGGATACACAGAACAGCCAAAGGATTAGAGCAGCGCGACGCATAGATGCTTCATTGTAAGTCGGAACGCCGGGGCGGGGGCGGATGGGGGCCGGTATTTTTCACCTTACGCCCAGAGGGTTAAGGTTCCTTATCCTTATGTTCCGGAGGCTGAAGCCCCAACATTTTGACGGACCTCGATCACTGGCCTGAAACCCGTTACCGCAGCGGCTAAGGCCGGTTGTTCTCGCGGCTGGCGATAGGGCTGAAGCCATATCCTTCCCAGATGGAGGGTGACTGTGGGGGATGCGTTTTGGGTTGTTCCGGAGGTTTTTTGGGTTCTGAAGGTATTTCAAAGATCCGGTACTCGCTCCGGGGCGCTCAGCAGGTAGCCTTGGTCCCGTTTACTTGAGCGCCCGTGAGTCGCTGTGCTAGGATGGCCGCCCTTTCCACCTCCGTCCGGTTGCAGCGAGTGCGAGCGGTGGAGTAGTTTGAGAAAGTCAGGCGGGCCTCAGGTGTTTCCAGTTCTGGTCGCCAGTTCGCGGGGGGTGGGAGTCGTGCCCCCGGTGTGCGCGTGTAAGCCTGACTCTGAGATGTGCGGTAGGAAGGGAAATCCCCTTGGCATCCATCGAGCGCGGCCACAGGCCGCGCGTCTCCAGGGCAAGAGCGTCACTGATCTCCGAACTGCTGATTTCCGAAGCGCTGATCTCCGAACCGATCCTGATCCACTGACATCCCTACATTCAAATTTCATCCAGCCAAAGCAGGCCCGCGCCCGCGTGGCGCAAGGAGTACTCCGTGAAGGTCTATGAGAGCAAAGATGTGCGCAACATTGCTGTGGTAGGACATTCCCATGCCGGCAAAACCACGCTGGTCTCCGGCATGCTGTTCACCGGCGGAGCCAGTCCGCGCCTGGGCCGCGTGGATGATGGCAGCACCGTGACCGACTACGACGAAGAAGAGATTGCGCGCAAGATGACCATCAGCACCGGCGTGGCGCACCTGGAGTGGGGCGCGACGAATAAGGTGAAGATCAACCTGCTGGATACGCCCGGCTTCAACATGTTCGTGCATGAGGCCAAGTCGGCGATGATTCCGGCGGAGTCCGTGGTCGTGGTGGTGGATGGCGTACACGGTGTGGAAGTGATGACGGAAAAGACGTGGGCTTACGCCGAGGAATATGAGTTGCCGCGCATGATCATCGCCAGCCGCATGGACCGCGACCGCGCGGACGCGGAGCGGGTAACGGAATCGATCGTATCGACTTTTGGCCGGCAGGTGATCGCGGTGCATCTGCCCATCGGGGCGGTGAAGGCATTGAGCGGCATCGTCGATCTGGTCCGCATGAGGGCTTACAGCTACGAATTGGCGGGCAATGGCAAAGGGAAAGAGATTCCCATCCCGGGCATCATGCAGGAGGCCGCGAAGAAGGGTCATGAGGCCATCGTGGAGCTGGTGGCAGAAGGCAACGATGAACTGATGCAGGAGTTCTTCGACACCGGCACCATTCCGGAAGAGCACCTAGTTCCGGGACTGCGGGCCGCCATCGTGGCACACAAGATCTTTCCATTGATGTTTGCCTCCGGCCTGGGAAACCTGGGC
>JBKKBM010000082.1:0-26379 GCA_046714215.1 Terriglobales bacterium
GGGCCGAGCCACTGCTTCTCGACCTTGTCCGTACCGGGATTGAAAACGACTTCGAACGCGTTGTCTTTCCTCAATTCCCCGAATTACGCGACATCAAGCAAGCGATGGAACATGCGGGCGCGAAATACGCGTCGCTCTCGGGCTCCGGCTCCACGGTGTACGGGTTGTTCGCCAGCAAAGCGGCAGCGGTTGAAGCGGCCGCTACGCTGCAGGCCAAAGGGATTCCGGCGGTGGCGACCACGACATTGACCCGCCAGCAGTATTGGCGGACGATGTAGGTTGGCCCAGCAAGTTGACGCAAGTTTTTGGGCGATCGACTAATGGTAGGTCAAGTGCCTTTGACGCACTTTGTCTAGGTTCGAATCCTAGTCGCCCAGCCAAGGTTGGATGGAGCACAACAGGGCCAATGCAGTAGGCAAGTAGAGGCGGTTTCACCGGATTTTTCACCCACGCTGTTCAAAAAAAGGCTCGGCAGGGAGATGAAAATGGCGACGACGGCAACCGATAAAGTGCAGAAACCGGATGAGCGGGACCCGAAGAGCGGGCAAGAGACGCAAGCCAAGCAGCATAAGCCGCAGCGGAGCCGGCCGGACGACAAGCTGAAGATCTTCTGCGGTACAGCCAACGAGCCGTTGACCGACGAGATCTGCCAGTTTCTGGGAGTGAGTCGCGGACAGGCTCATATCCAGCGCTTCTCTGACGGTGAAGTCTATCTTCAGATATTGGAGAATGTGCGCGGCGCGGACGTTTTCGTGGTGCAACCCACTTGTGATCCGGTGGACCAGCACTTGATGGAGCTCTTGCTGATGATCGATGCGCTGAAGCGCGCATCGGCCCGGCGCATCACCACGGTAGTGCCGTATTTTGGATACGCCCGGCAAGACCGCAAGGACAAGCCGCGGGTGCCGATCAGTGCGAAGTTGGTGGCCGATCTGTTGACCACGGCGGGCGCGCATAGAGCTTTAGTAGTGGACCTGCATGCGCCGCAGATCCAGGGGTACTTCAACATCCCGGTGGACCATTTGTTCGCGTCGCCGGTACTGGTGGATTACTTCCGCAAGATGGCGCTACCGAACTTGACGGTGGTATCGCCGGATGCGGGCGGCGTGGAACGCGCAAGGTTTGTGGCGAAGAAGATGGATGCGGCATTGGCCATCGTGGATAAACGTCGCACCGACCAGAACGTGGCCGAGGTCATGCATGTGATCGGCGACGTGGAAGGCCGCAACTGCTTGATCATCGATGACATCATCGATACGGCCGGGACGCTGGTGAAAACGGCGGAAGCATTGAAGGACGCGGGCGCGGAGCGGGTGTTTGCCTGCGCATCGCACGCGGTATTGAGCGGGCCGGCCATCGAGCGCATCTCGAAGTCGGTGCTGGAGCAGGTGGTGCTCACCAACACCATCCCGGCCAAGCCGGAGGCGCAACGCGAGCCGAAGATCAAAGTTTTGTCGATCGCGGGGCTGGTGGCACGGGCCATTCAGTCGATCCACGAAGAGACGTCAGTGAGCACGCTGTTCCTGTAAGGATTTGTGATTGAGTACGCAGGAATTGGTAATTGAGTAATTTGTAATCGGGTAATTTGCAAAGCAAGAGCAAATGCCCGCGGATTCGAGAGACAGTTTAGAGCTAATCAAGCCAAAGGCATAAGAGCTATAGCCAAGAGCCAAAAGATTTCTGAGTAAAGGAAACGTGGACCAATGATCACGAATGAGCTAGTAGCAGCGCAGCAGCGGGTGCCGGAATCGCGCGGCAAGAATGAAGCGCGCCGCGTGCGCGTGACCGGGAAGATCCCGGCGGTCGTCTATGGCGCGAAAAAGGATTCTATCGCCGTGACCGTGGACCCGAAGCAGATCACCAAGATCTTGCACTCGGAATCCGGACACAACACCATCTTCGATCTACAGATCGGCGATGCGGGCAAAGAGAAGGTCATGATCGTGGATTGGCAGTATGACCCCATCCGCAGTCATTTGCTGCATATCGATCTGAAGCGCATCGACATGAACAAGGCCATCAAGGTCAGCGTGCCCATCTCGCTGGTGGGCGAGGCCGCGGGCGTGAAGCAACAGGGCGGCATCCTCGACCAGGTGCTGCGTGAAGTGGAGATCGAGTGCTTGCCCGCTGACATTCCCAGCCACATCGATGTGGATGTGAGCGAGTTGGTGTTCGGTACGGTGATCCGCGTCTCTGACCTGCCGCACGGCGGCAAGATCAAGTTCCTCACCGATGAAAACCAGGCGGTAGCGCACATCACCACCGTGAAGGAAGAAGTAGTTGCGACTCCGGATGCGGTGGCAGTGGATGCTGCTGCGGCGCCGGCGGAGCCTGAAGTCATCAAGAAGGGCAAGCAGGATGCGGAAGAGGCTCCCGCGGCCGAGGGCGGCAAGAAGTAAGCGTGAAACTGATAGTCGGGCTGGGCAATCCGGGGGCGGAGTACGAATTAACGCCGCATAACCTGGGGTTCCTGGTCATCGATCAGATCGCGGTGGATTGCAAGGTCGAGGTGGTGAACCGGCATTGCCGGGCACTCACTGCGCGGGCGAATTTCGGCGGACAAGAGGTGCTGCTGGCCAAGCCCGAGACCTTCATGAATCTGAGTGGCGTCTCCGTAAGGGCGTTGCTGGAGAAATACGGCGAGGGTATGGATGTAAGCCAGGACCTCATCGTGGTGCATGACGAATTGGATTTCGCTCTGGGCACCATCCGGATCAAGGAGCGTGGCAGCTCCGCCGGGCACAACGGTGTGGAGTCGGTCATCGCCAGTCTGGGAACGGACGAGTTCCTCAGGGTAAGGGTAGGGATTGCGCCGGATCATCCGGTGAACGACGGCGCCAAGTATGTGCTGGCGCCGTGGAAGAAGAAGGACTTCGAGGCGGTAGGCGAAGTTGTGGACCGGGCCGAAGCGGCGGTGAAGGCGATGTTGGAAGAGGGCGTCTCCGCGGCGATGAACCGGTTCAACCGCAAGCCCGAAGGTTCAGCGGGCGAAAAAGTTTAGGAAGTTTGGAGAAAACAATGCAACGTACTTACGAAGTGATGTTCATCATCCGGCCGGACATGGCGGAAGAAGATGCAGACAAGCTGGTAGCCACGCTGGAGTCGAATGCGACCGCGGCGGGCGCAGAAGTGAAGACCACGGAAAAGATGGGCAAGCGGCGGCTGGCGTACCTGGTGCGCGGCTTCAACGACGGCATGTATGTGCTGATGACGCTGCTCTCGTCTGACGGCAAGGCGATCCATGAAGTGGAGCGTCGGCTGCGCGTGAGTGAACCGGTGATCAAATTCATCACCGTGCGCGTGGACGAGACGCAGAAGCGGGTAGACAAGCTGGCCAAGCTGCGCGCAGGCAAGGTGAAGCGCAGCACGGTAGAGGCGGCGGCAGCAGCGCAGGCGCAATTCCAAGCGCAACAGCAGGCACAACACGCGCAAGCTCAGGCCGTTCCAACGGCAGAACCCGTTCCGGAAACGCCGGCAGGCGCATAAACAGAATTCATGGACGTGAAGTGACGTCCATAAAAGTTCAGTAGCAGAGAAACGAGGAGAATCATGGCTGATGAAGTGAAGCAAACGCCGGGTGCCACCGGCAGTGATACCCCGAAGGAATCGACGCCGGCGGCGACCCCGACTGCCGCAGGTCCATCGACGACAATTCCAGCGACGGCATCTTCGGCGCCATCCGGTTCGTCGTCGAGCGGGTCAACGTCGACCGGTTCGCCGTCGACATTTTCGCGTCCCGCCTATGGCGCGCGGCGTGAAGGCAGCAGCGGACCGCGTCCGGGTGGACCGCGTCCGGCAGGTGGTGGTCGCGAAGGCGGCGGCCCCGGTGGGCGCAAGTTCTTCCGACGCAAGAAGGTCTGCAAGTTCTGCGTGGAGAAGATTGACGCCATTAATTACAAAGACGTGCGCTTGCTGGCGCAGTTCGTCGCGGAGAAGGGCAAGATCGTCCCGCGGCGTCTGACCGGCGTCTGCACGCCGCACCAGCGGCGCGTCTCGGCGGCCATCAAGCAGGCGCGCAACATCGCGCTGCTGCCGTTCGCGTCCAGAGGCTAGATCGCGCTACGGCAACGTCTGAGGTTTCGCACGGCCGCGACGGCCGTGCCACATTCGAGATTGGAGCATGACCATGGAAGTCATCCTGAAAGAAGATATCGACAAGCTCGGTCACCGCGGAGACGTGGTGAAGGTGGCGGAAGGCTACGGCCGCAATTTCCTGCTGCCGCGTAAGCTCGCCATCGAAGCGACCAAGGCCAACAAGACCGTGGTCGAGCAGATGAAGGCCTCCGCCGTGCGCAAGTCGGCGACCGAAAAGGCGCAGGCCGAAGAGTTGGCCAAGCAGTTCGACGCCGTCGCCGTGGAATTCACCCGCAAGGTCGGCGAAAAGGACCACCTCTTCGGTTCCGTGACGTCGGCTGACATCGCCGATGCCTTGGCCGCCAAAGGCTTCAACGTGGACCGCCGCAAGATCCAATTGGTGGAGCCCTTGAAGAGCCTGGGCGAGTACACCATCCCCATCAAGCTGCACCGCGAAGTGACTGCGCACTTCAAGGTCACGGTGAATAAGGAAGAAGGCGCGGAGGCCTAGGCCCCACCAGAGTTTTTAGCCCCCAAGAGGCCGTCCGCAAAGGACGGCCTTTTGGCATTTGGGGTGGGCTGAGATGAGCGTTTCCCCTCGCGCGGAAGCCGTTCGTCCCAATATGAACTGAAATGCCTTGGAATCAGTGCATTGAAGTGAGCCAATCCAGGGGCCGATGGCTATAATGCCTGCTTACGAATCCGGCTGGGTGTCGTCTATCTGATTGGAAGTGAGGGCAGAGGACCGCGACCAGTGAAGTCAGGTGCAGCGACAGCAAAAATGGGCGGCTTGTGGGCACTGGCGCCGGGTGTAACTGCAAGCATTAGAACGAGATACCACCAGCCTACCCAGAGCGGGCCGGGAATGAACACTACGCCACTCAGCCGAGTCGACGATACCGATCTGATCCGCCAGGCGCAACAGGGAGACCGCGCGGCGTTTGAGGCGTTAGTCCGGCAATACGATCAGGCGGTGCTGCGGCTGGCGTTGCATTTGACCGGCAGTGAGGCGGACGCCCAGGACATCTACCAGGAAGCCTTCTTGAAGGCCTACCGGCATGTGGGCAATTTCCGCTTTGAGTGCTCTTTCTACACGTGGATCTACCGCATCGTGACCAACCTCTGCTTGGACCACCTGCGGCGCAGGCAGACGCGCAAGGAAGATGCGGCAGTCAATACGGATTCCGACGGCGCAGAATACAGCTTGTTGGACAATGTGGCGGATGTCCGCTCCGGGGCGAATCCCGAGCGCGACCTGATGCGGCGGGAGTTGGGCGGAAAGATCGCCAAGGCGCTCACCAGACTCACTCCGCGCGAACGCATGGTGTTCGAGTTGAAGCATTACCAGGGATTGAAGCTGCGGACCATCGGCGAGATGTTGAACACGACGGAAGAGACGGCGAAGAACACGTTGTTCAGGGCCACGCAGAAGCTGCGCGGCGCATTATCGCCGATGCGATGACGGCAGGCACAGCGCGAGTTTTAGAAGGCAAGAGGTAGCAAGTTATGAACTGCGAATGGGTTAAGACAAATAACGCACTGTACGTCTACGACGAACTGGCGGACGACGTGCGCCATGAGCTGGAGATGCACTTGAATAAGTGTGACTCCTGCAAGGCGGAAGTCGCGGGCATGCAACGGCTGAAGGCGGAGATGTTTGAGGCGATGCCGGAAGTATCGCCGAACCTGCTGGCGGCTTCGCGGATGCGCCTGCAAGAGGCGCTGGAGACGGCGGAGCAAGCACGCGGACTCTCGCGCTTCACCCTGGACATCGCCGGATGGATGCGGCAAGTGCGCTTCCAGCCCGCGTTGGCGGTAGTGCTGGTTATGGTTGGCTTTGCCGGAGGCGCGCTGACGACCTTCGGTGGCCGCGGTATCCTGCCGGGTAAAGATGCGAACGGGGGCGGCGACCCGCAAACGGAGCAGGCGTCCATCGCTTCCATCCGCGGCATCACCCAGAGCCCGGGCACGAACAAGGTGCAGATCAAGTATGACCGCCTGGTGCCGGATGAGGCGCAGGGCTCGCTGGACGACCCGCGCATCCAACAGTTGTTGCTGTACGCGGCGCGCAGCAATTACAACTCCGGCGTACGCTTGGATTCGATCGACGTGCTCACCCAGAATCCGCAGAATGACAACGTCCGTGAGGCGCTGATCTTCGCGCTGCGTTACGACAAGAACCCCGGCGTGCGATTGAAAGCACTGGCCGGGCTGAAGAACTTTGTGAAAGACGATGTCCGGGTGCGGGATGCGGTGCTGGAAGCGCTGTTGCGCGATTCCAACTCCGGCATCCGCAGTGAGGCGATCCGCGCATTGCGGCCGGCGATTGCTGACAGTAGCGTGCGTGCGACGTTGGTCGCGCTGGCGGAGCAAGATAGCAATCCGTACATTCGCACCGAATCCCGGCGCGTACTGGCTTCACTGCCAGAGATTGATTAAGAGGGCCAGAGTCAAGGAAACGTGAAGATTCGATCCCAATTCGTGCTGACAGCGGCGCTGATGATGATTGCCGCCGGTAGCAGCGCCCTGGCTGCCCAGGAAAACAAGGAGGTCCGTACGTATCGCTCCGGCGCCCAGTGGGTGCAGGAGACCACGGGGACCATTCCCTCCGGGCGCATGCTGCGGGTGTACGCAGCCCTGGGCGCGGTGGAGGTGCGCGGACAAGTAGGCGCCACCACCGTGACGTACAAAGTACGCAAGGTGGTGCATCGCTCCAACGAGAACGAGGCGAAGCGCGAGTGGGAGTCCTTCACCGTGGGCAGCGGACGCAAAGGTGAGTGGGCGATGGTTTCGGGCGAATGGGTGGGAGCCCGCCCGCGCCGCAGCCGCATGAACGTGGAGTTCGTGCTGACGGTGCCCCAGGAGACCGCCACGGTGAAGGTGGAGACGCTGGGCGGGTCGGTGGGAATTTATTCCGTGCGGGGCAAAGTCTATGCGCGGACGGCCGGAGGCAGCATCTCGTCGGATGACATCGGCGAGTTCCTGGCCGCGGACACGCTCGGCGGCAACATCGACGTCGGCAATGTGAATGGCGAAGTCAGTCTGAACACCGCAGGTGGCAGCATCAATATCGGGAACGTCAGTGGCAAGATCGTAGCGGTCACTTCCGGCGGCAGTGTGCAAGTGTTGCGCGGCGGCCAGAGCGTGCAGGTGGAGACGGCGGGCGGCAGCATCGATGTGAAGGAATGCGGTGATCTGTCTGCCCTGACGGCGGGCGGCACCATCGACATCGGAAACGTCAGGGGCTGGGCCAATCTGGAGAGTGCCGGCGGCGGCATCCGACTGGGCTCAGCCACAGGCGAGGTGAAGGCGAACACGGCGGGCGGCGGCATCAAACTGGCGCGGCTGACCAGCGGCGTGCAGGCGGAGACAGCCAATGGCCCCATCGAAGCGGAATTCATCGCCGCGCGGATCACGGACACGCACTTGGCCACCACCGCGGGTGACATTATCGTTTACCTTCCGTCTGATATAGCAGTGACCATCAAGGCGGCCATCGAAGTGGCCAACGGCCATAAGATCTATTCCGACTTTTCGGGAATCAAGATCGTCTCGGAAGGTGGCAATTACGGGCCCAAGCAGGTGTTCGGTGAAGGCAGCCTGAATGGCGGGGGCCCGATCATGAAAGTACATACGACGAACGGGAACATCTATTTCCGCAGGACGAAGAAGTAAATGGATCCGCAACCGGTAACAGTTCAGCAGGAGAAGACCATGAAGAAGATCACAGTAGCGATAGTGGCAGGATTGGCGCTTGCCTTGAGCGGATTGGCGGGCGCGCAGACGCCTCCGGAACCGCCCAAGGCAAAATCGGGACCCAAGGTAGCACCGGCGCCCAAGGCCCCGTATGCCATGGCCTGGACCAGCAGCAGCGGTTCCGGCTCCTATTTAGGTGTGGACATCAGCGAGGTCACGGCTGAGAGGGTGGGTCCGCTGAAGTTGAAGGAAGAGCGCGGTGTCGAGATCACGATGGTCGACCGGGATGCGCCGGCGGGTAAAGCGGGATTGAAGATGCACGACGTGATCCTGGAATTCAATGGCGCGCGCGTGGAAGGCGAAGAGCAATTGCGGAGGATGCTGCGCGAGATCCCGGCGGGACGCAAGGTGACCTTGGGAATCAGCCGCGACGGGCAGCTCCTGCAGATTGAAGCTACATTGGCCGCCCGAGAGACCGCGATGAGCAAGTCGGTACCGCGTCGCTTCAAGCTCGCAGGTCCGGACGTGATGATCCCGGATATGCCGGACATCCAGATCCCGCAATTTGAAGTGATGGTGCGCTCCTATTCCCGGCGTACCGGCATGATGGTGGACAACCTCACGCCGCAGCTCGGAGAATTTTTTGGGGTGAAGTCCGGACAGGGCGTGCTGGTGCGCTCGGTGGAGAAGGGCAGCGCCGCGGAAGCCGCAGGACTGAAGGCCGGCGACGTGATCGTGAAAGTGGACAACGAGGTCATTGACGACCGCAACGACTGGAACCGCGTGATGCGCAAAAAGGGCGGCAAGATCTCGCTGGCCATCGTGCGTGACAAGCGCGAGCAGACTCTGACCGTGACCTTGCCGGAAGTGAAATCGTCGGAAGAGAGCCGTTTTTTCGAACTGCCGGAAGATCTGGACTTCGACATGGACATGGATTCCGAGTTCAACTTCCAGCCGCAGAAGTTTGACGCGGAGCGGCTGGAGCGGGCGATGCGCAAGCTTCGCGATCTCCATGTGGACCGGATCGTTGACCGCCAGGTGCGAGTCCAGAAAACCATGGCGGTGCAACAGGAACGGATCGCCGAAAAGATGATGAAGGCCCAGGAGAAAGTGCAAAAGAGCCTGGAGAAACAGGGCGAGCTGCTCAGGAAGAACCAGGAAAAAATGATGAAGAAGCTCGAAGAGGCGGCGCGCTCCGCCCAGCGTATCTAAGCGATCGACCCCGGGTACCCCAGCAGCCTACGGGCTGCTTTTTCCATGGGCGCGCAGAAAAAACGCGGCCGGTTCGGCCGCGGGAAATGGTGGACGACTGGTTGGAGCTATCCCTGCCAGCGCTGGAAGATGAGCGAGCCGTTGGTGCCGCCAAAGCCGAAGCTGTTGGAAAGGGCGTATTCCAGTCCCTCGACCTGGCGCGCCTGGTTGGCGACATAATCCAGATCGCATTCCGGGTCCTGGTTCTGGATGTTGGCGGTGGGTGGCAGGATCTGGTCGCGCAGCGCCATGATGGTGATGCCCGCCTCCAGACCGCCGGCGCCGCCCAGCAGATGTCCGGTCATGGACTTGGTAGAACTGACGGCCAGTTTTTTGCTAATGGCGTGCTCACCGAAGGCGCGCTTGATGGCTTTGGTCTCCAGCACGTCGCCCAGGGGGGTGGAAGTGCCATGGGCATTGACGTATCCGATCTGGTCCGGCCTCAAGCCCGCGTCTTTCATGGCATTCATCATCACGCGGTAGCCGCCTTCGCCTTCTTCGGCGGGCTGGGTGATGTGGTAGGCGTCCGCACCCATGCCATAGCCGACGATCTCCGCATAGATCGTTGCGCCGCGTTTCTTGGCGTGTTCCAGTTCTTCGAGGATGAGGATGCCCGCACCTTCTCCGATGACAAAGCCGTCGCGATCTTTATCCCAGGGACGGCTGGCCGTGGCGGGATCGTCATTGCGGGTGGAGAGCGCGCGCATGGCGGCAAATCCGCCCACTCCCATAGGAGTGATGGCGGCTTCCGTGCCGCCGGCGATCATGACGTCCGCATCATCGCGCTCGATGATCTTGTAGGCATCACCGATGGCGTGCGCGCTGGTGGTGCAGGCGGTGCAGGTGGCCTCATTGGGCCCTTTGGCGTTGTAGCGAATGCTGACGTGCCCCGCAGCCAGGTTGACGATGGACGCGGGAATGAAGAAGGGCGAGATCTTGCGGGGGCCGCCCTGCATCAGGTTGGTGTGCTCGCGCTCGATGACGTCGAAGCCGCCGATGCCGCTGCCAATATGCACGCCCACGCGGGTGGCAATGTCCTCCGTGACTTCCAGGCCACACATCTTCATCGCTTCATCGGTGGCGGCCAGCGCCAAGTGGATGAAGCGGCCCATCTTCTTGATCTCTTTTTTCTCGATGAACTTGAGCGGGTCAAAGCCCTTGATCTCAGCGGCGATGGTGCACGCGAAGCCGGTGGGGTCGAAATGGGTAATGGGGGCGACCCCGCTGGTGCCTGCCTGCAAAGCGGCCCAGGTATCCGCAACGTTGTGGCCTACGCCGCAGATGATGCCCAGGCCGGTGACTACGACGCGGCGACCGGTATTGGCAGAGCCCAAGCTACTTGCCGCCTTTCGAGTTCTTGGAGATGTAGTCTACGGCGTCTTTGACGGTCCGGATCTTCTCCGCGTCTTCGTCGGGGATCTCGATGCCAAAGGACTCTTCAAAGGCCATGACCAGTTCGACCGTGTCCAGCGAATCGGCGCCCAAGTCGTCCACGAAGGAGGCGCTGGAGGTTACTTCGCCCTCATCCACGCCCAGTTGTTCCACAATGATCTGTTTTACTTTTTCTTCCACGGCTGCCATGCGGTATTGGCCTTTCCTATTTCGATGTGGATTACTGCTTCACGGATTTAGAGTTTTTTTCAATGTAGCTGACCGCGTCCTGCACGGTCTTGATGGTCTCCGCCTGATCGTCGGTGATCTCGATGTCGAAGGCCTCTTCAAAGGCCATGATGAGTTCCACCCGGTCCAGGGAATCGGCGCCCAAGTCGTCGACGAAAGACGCGTTGGCGGTGACTTCCGCATCTTCCACGCTGAGTTGTTCAATGATGATCTGCTTGACCTTGTCTTGGGTGGTGGACATTCCAGGCTCTCCTGAGAGGCGAAAGTGTACAGCGCGGCAGACGCCGAGGGTGCAACTTATCATCCTAAATGCTGCGGCGGGAGCGGTCAACGCGCCCCCGCCGCGGTGCAGTGGGATGCTTGGCTTAATCTAAGTTTGGGCCGGATCTTCGGCCTTGAGTTGGGCCTATTCGCCGCCGAAGCGGAACCTCATGCCCGCGCGGAAGTTGGCTTTCAGTGCGGGATATCCGGCCACCTCTTCGTACTTCCGGTTGAACAGATTTTCCACATTGGCGTAAGCCGTCATATAGCGGTTGAGCGCGTACCAGGCGCCTACATCCCAGCGGGCATATCCGGCGGCGTGGCTGACGGGCGGCGTGGTGTAGCCGAAGTCGGAGTCCGCGCGGGGGCCGATGAAGGTGCCGCCCAGGCTGGCGCCCCACTTCGCCGCGACGTAGCTGGCCAATAGATTCCCGGAGTGTTTAGGACGGCGCAGCAGCGGCCGGCCGGCGCTCAGCAAGGGGTCAAAGGCCAGGGGCGAGAACAGCACTTGGGTGGATGTATGGGTGTAGTTCACGTCGAAGGAGATGCGCTGGGTGGGACGAATGTGCAGCTCAAACTCTCCGCCATGCGCGAGCGCCTGGTTCAGGTTGACGTACTGGCTGGTAAACGTCACCGGATCGAAGCTGAAGGCGACTTGGTCGGTGAAGCGATTGTTGAAGTAGGTAGCGGTGAACGAAGCACGGTCGCCGAGACCTTGGATGATCCCCGCTTCAAGGGATCGATTGTGTTCGGCCTTCAAGTCAGGATTCGGCAGAGTCACGATGCCGAAGGCTCCAACAGCACCGAACGATTCCTCCAGTCGCGGCGCCTTGATGCCCTCACCATAGGCGAAGCGCAGCTTCGTTCCGGTAAAGATGCCGCGAGCGCGCAACGCCTGGAAGGTGATGGCCGCGCGCGGAATGGCGCGGTCGCCAAAGGTCTCATTACGCGCCCAACGCAACCCGCCGAGGAAGGTGATGCGCTTCCAGCTCAGATATTGTTCGCCGTAGAGGCCGTGATTACGGCGGAGTCCGTGGCTGTTGATGGTGAAGCCAGAGAAATCCTGGTTGACGAAACCGTTCTCCACTTCAAATTCATAGCCCAGGCTGGTTCGGGCCCAGGCGCGCGGCGACCATTCCGCGCGGTAGGCGAGGCCGGCTTTGTTCTGGACGAACAGATCGTTGAAATCGCAGTCGAGGAAGAGCGGGAACCCGCAGCCGCGGTCGGCGACCGCGTCGCGGTTCAGGCGCTTGTGGTTGTATTCGTAGCCGCTCAAACGATGCTGCCACTGCGCAGGCGCGTGGATCGTGAGTTCGCCGCTGGCGAGGAAATTATTCTGGCGGGCGAATTGATCGGTGTCAGGCGGCAGCAGCGGCTGTCCGTTGTAGTTCCAGAAGCCCTGGATACCGCTGCGCGAGTTGCTATGCCGGGCCCGCAGACGAAATGCCATCCGGTTCGTGATGGCGACTCCCAGGTTCGCACCCTGCGAGGCGTTGCTGTATTCGTCGTTCACCCCCTGGCCATCGGTGTGAGATTGATCGGCGAAGAGATTGTAATCGAGCCGTCGGTAAGCGCCTGCCAACGAAGCGTAGCCGTGCGCGGTGGAGAAGTTGCCACCATCCGCGCCGAAGCGCAACTCCGGAACGCGTGTCCTGCCCGTCCGCGTAAAAAGTTGGACAGTGCTGGTCATCGCGTCCGAGCCATACAGTGTGCTGCCCGGGCCGCGCACGAACTCCAGCCGGTCCACCTCCTGCATGGGCACAACGCCGAAGTCGAAGGTGCCGCCCGTGTCATTGACGGGCACGCCATCGACGATCACCTTGTTGTAGCGCGACTCGCCGCCGCGGACGAACAAAGAACTGAGTGATCCACGGCGTCCGGCGGCGTTCACCACTGCGCCGGGAAGAAAACGCAGCGCTTCCGCGGCGGCCACGGGCTGCATGAGCTCGAGCTGCGCTCCGCTCAGCAGTGCAGCAGCGGAGTTACCGTCTTCGATGGCGAGCGGCGTGTCGTTAGCGGTGACCATCACCGTCTGCGGCACGGCTGCAACTTTCAGCGCGATGGTCTGGTGCCCGGCCACGAGCGGCTGTATACGAGGAGCGAATCCGGGGGCCATGACTTCCAGACGGTCGCCGGCAATGGTCCCGAAATCAGCCTGGCCTTCGGCATTGGTGTTGCGGATGACGCGGACTTCGCCTTGGGCGGCGAGCAGCGAGACCCGGGCGCCGGCGACCACGCGGCCTTGCGGGTCGGTGACGGTGAGGGTGCGTCCAACATGCTGGGCGGGAAGAGTTAGAACGGAGAGCAGCAGGAAAAACAGCAGAGAAGAGAAGCGACGGCGCATGACAATCCTCCTTGCACGCGAGTGAGGGTTGAGGGTCTGCGGTTCGCGCCGGTCTCCTGGCTTCGCGGACCGAGTGTCGCCACTCTGCTCCGGCGCGCCTTCCCATGACGAAACGTCACAGTGGCCAACGCCGGTGTTGCGAGTCCGCTTACAGTTGCGCGGCAGCGCGGGATTTGCACCCGCTTCCCGAAAAGTCGCGCGAACCTAAATTAAATTGTGAAGATGAGGGTAAATCGCGGCGGGGGCGATGTCAAAGGCTGGGGTCGTCAAAAAGATGGACTTTTAAAAATCCGGCTCGCGCAATTTGGCCACGACGCGCGCGTCAGCATCGTCGCGCACGCGTTCCAGCGCCGCTTGCATCTCTTGGTGGATCCGCTCCAGCGTCGGCGGGTCGGCATCCGACGACACAGCAATCAAGCGGCTGACGCGCAGCAGCGCCCGCGAAAAAGGTTTGGGGATCATGGTAGCGTCCCAGGAATCGAGCACCCAGGCATTTTCCAATGCCAGGTGGAAACAGATGATAGGTGCGCCAGTGTTCTTGGCTAGCAGTACCGGGCCGGGCTTGGCGATGTAGCGCGGCCCGCGGGGGCCGTCGATGGTGAAAGCGGCGGTGCGTCCGGCTTCAATCTCCTTGTGCATACCCAGTAGCGCGCCTACGGCGCCGCGCGAACTCGAGCCCCGGACGGCGCGGAAGCCCAGATTCTGGATGATGCGCGCGATGTATTCGCCGTCAAAACTGCGGCTGGTCATCACCGCGACCTGCCGATTCCGATAGAAATATGCGGAGGCGAACACGCAGCGGTGCCAGAAACAATAGACGGCCGGAACCAGCAGTGGCTCGGGTGGTCCGCCCGGTTCGATCTCCACGCGATAACGCAGCGTGGGGCCGATCAGGCGGATGGCGAGCGTGCCCGCCGCGCTGATGAACCAGAGTGCCAGGCGCTGACGTAGCGAAAAGCGGGGTTCCTCTACGTTGGCCTCGATCGGGGTGGAGAGATCAGCCACGCTGGGATTGTAAGGGATAAAGGAGAGCAGACGTAGCGAGCTACGTCTCTACCCTAGGCATAGCGGATCCACTTGATGATCTCCGGCAGCGTGGGCTTTTTGCCGTACATCAGCACCCCGACGCGGTAGATGCGGGCGCAGAGGAAGAGCATGGCGACAATGGTCACCGCCAGGATGGCGACCGAGACCAGGATCTGCCACTGCGGCGGCTGCTGCACCACGATGCTCAGATACATCACCAACGGCGAGGTAAAGGGGAACATCGACATGGCGACGACGATGGGGTCGTTGGGCGTCTTGATGACCATCATCATCATGATGGTGGAAACGATGAGCGGCAGCATCACAATGAACTGCAGTTGCTGCGCTTCCTGCTCGGAGTTGACCATGCTGCCCACGGCGGCGAACATCGCGCTGTAGAGCATGAAGCCGAGCAGGTAGAAGATAACGAAGAAGACCGCGGTAGTAGCTGAAAGGTTGACTTCCTTGAGCATCGATGCAGCTGAGATCAGGCCGGGCGCCGAGATCACCGCGCCCATCGCCGTCCAGATGGCAATCTGGGTCATGCCCACCGCGCCTACGCCCACGATCTTGCCACCCAGAAGTTCCGCGGGCGTGAGCGAAGACATCAGCACCTCCATGATGCGGGAGGTCTTTTCCTCCAGCACCGCGCGCATCACGTTCATCCCGTACATCAACAGCGTGATGTAGAGCGTGAGCATGAGCAGCATGGAGCTGAGCAGCTTGCCGAGAAAACTGCCCTTGACCGCCTTGCCTTCCTTCCAGGTGATGGGTTCCATCTCCAGACGCTTGGTCACACGGTCGAATTCCGCGCCGGTGATGCCATGTCCGCCGAGGTTGTGGCGCATGAAGGCGCGGTTCACCGCGCTGCGCAGCATGCCCATCTCCACGAAGTCGCTGGTGGACTGCGCTGTGTATTCGAAAGCGCCGCCCTCGATCTCTTTTTCGGTGAGCCAGATAAATCCATCGATCTGCTTGGTATCGATCTGGCGCAGGAGCGCTTGGCGGGAGGCGTCGGTAGTGTCCGCACTCAGGTCGACGTTGTACTTCAGCACGGGCACGGCGCCATCGCGCTTTTTCTCTTGCGCTTCCAACTCCGCTTTCGCGGCGGGCTTTAGCAATTCTTCCCGGATAGACGCGGCCAGAGGCGCATTGGAGCTCACGATCACCAGGTGGCGCTGGCCGGCGGTTTTGCGCATGGAGAGCAGCGACGGCACCACGGCGAAGCCGAACATCAAGGCCGGCGTGATCAGCGTCATGATGATGAAGGCTTTGGTGCGTACGCGCTCCAGGTACTCACGGCGCGCCACGATCCACAGATGTTTGGGATTGATATCAAGCATTGGTGCTTCCTACGACGTCGATAAAAATCTCTTCCAGGGAAGGTTCCATGACTTCAATGCGGTTCAGGCGAAAGCGGCTGGCCACCTCGCGCAGCAATTGCTGGGCATCGGAGCCGGGAAGCAACGTCAATTGGACGTGGCCTTCGTAGCGGTCCAGCTTTTTGACCATCGGATTGGCACTCAGGAAGCTGGGATCGACTTCGCCATTCTCCTCGAAGGCGATCTGCACGGTGTTCTTGCCATAGCGCCCTTTGACGGCGCGCAGCTCGCCTTGCAGCACGGCCCGGCCCTGGTTGACCAGGCAGATGGAATCGCACAGCTTTTCCACCTGGTCCATGCGATGGGAAGAGAACAAGATGGTGCGGCCCTCGCGGTTCAAGCCCACCAGTACGTCTTCCAGTAATTTGGAATTCACGGGGTCGAGGCCGGAGAAAGGTTCATCCATGATGATGAATTCAGGATCATGCATGAGCGTCGCGATGAATTGGATCTTCTGCTGCATGCCCTTGGAAAGTTCATTGGTCTTTTTGGAGAAGGAACTGGCGATGTCCAACCGCTCGCCCCAGGCGAGGGCGCGCTTCTTCGCCTCAGCGATGCTCAGGCCCCGAGTTTGTCCGAGGAAGACCAGTTGCTCAGAAACCTTCATCTTGGGATAGAGCCCGCGTTCTTCCGGCAGGTAGCCAACGCGTTGGAGGTGTTCGCGGCGAAAGGGCTCGCCAAAGATGCGGACGTCGCCCGAATCCGGATAGGTGATGCCCATCATCATGCGGATGGTGCTGGTCTTGCCCGCCCCATTGGGGCCCAGCAGCCCGAAGATGGCGCCGGAGGCGATGTTGAAGGAGAGGTCGTCGACGGCGACGAATTTGTCGTAACTCTTGCGGACTTTGTTGAGTTCCAGGGTGTTCATGATCGCGTCAGGTGTTCTACGGTGGGCTGGAGAAAAAGTTTCAAGCTTCCATATAGGATTCGATCCAATTGCGCACCACCTGCCGACGGGCATCCATCGCATCGAAGCGTATTCCGATGGTCGAGCTGGGCGGGCGCCGCCAGCAGATCTCCGCCGGAATGGATACCGGAGGCTTGCCAGGAAGCTGGAAGGCGGCCTCCACCCGGAGTTTGCCGTCGAGCATATCGGGCGATTCCAGCGACATGCCGCCACCGGAGACCTCCTGGCTCAGCGTGGTGACGGTGCGGCCGTCCACCCGCAGGTTCACCGTGATAGCAACGGGGATGCGCACATAGCGGCGGAACTCATGCAAGGCCAGCAGATAGGTGGCGCGGACCGCCTTCAGCGCATTGTTACGCTCCAACGGGTCCGCCAGGATGGCGTTGATGCCGTACTTGGAGAACTTCTGCGCGGGCAAAACGCCGTTGGAGATCCCATACAACACGATGCCGCGATTGGAACGCGAGCCGCGCGCGGCTTGCAGCACAGCTTCCGCTTCGGCATCGTCCAGCCGCACGACGCAACCGTCGAATTTTTCCTTGAGCAGGGTAGCGGCAGCGTCCGTCGCCACCCGCCGGGCCTGGATCTGGAAGGGCTTGAAGCATTCGGAAAGAAGCCCGGCGTCGGCGTCGTTCAGATTCACCAGGGCGACGCAACTGGAGGGTTTTCGAGTGCTGGGGGTGGTGCTCATGGCTTTCCGGATACGACGTGTTGAGGATACAAGCTCAAGATGTGACGAGTTCAGGATACCGCTTCAGGATACGACGAAAACCGGAAGTGTGCTCAGGCCGTGGTCTTTTTGCTCTTCGAGGCATTCATCACGCAGTTACGGCCTGCCTGTTTGGCCAGATAGAGAGCGGTGTCAGCCGCGGACACCACTTCGTCGCGGGTCTCGCCGAATTCAGGGAAGTGAGCGGTGCCGGCACTCACGGTCACTGGCCGGGGCACGCCGGGAAAGTGAAAGGCTTCGATGGCGCGGCGCAATTTCTCCGCTACCTCCATAGCGTTCTCATTGTTCGCCTGCGGCAGCAGCACGGCGAATTCTTCGCCGCCAAAACGGCAAACCACGTCGCCTTTGCGAAGATGTTGTTGCAGAATGCCGGAAACCTGGCGGAGGACTTCATCGCCCAGCAGATGGCCAAACTCATCGTTGAGCCTTTTGAAGTTGTCGATGTCCAGCATGATCACTGACAACTCAGACTTGTAGCGTTGGGCGCGCTCCAACTCTTCCACGATACGCATCTCGAAGAAGCGGCGGTTAAAGATGCCGGTCAGCCCGTCGAGATACGCGAGTTGTTTCGCACTCTCAAAGTGGTGGGCATTCTGGATGGCGGCGGCGCAGATGTCAGCCACCGATTCAAGCGGGGTCACATCGCTTTCGAGAAACGCATTGGGGGTCTTGCTGTCGAGCACCAGCACGCCCAACTTTTCGCCAAAGAAAATAAGCGGGACGCAGACCTCAGCGCGGGTCTCGGCATAGCCGGGCACGTAATCCGTAGCCTGGGAAACATCGTTCTGCAAGACCGATTTTCCCAGTACCAAAGCCTGGGAAGTGAGGCCCGCCTCGGTGGGGATGATGTCGCCCGCGGCCAGCAGGGGGGTCAGCCGGCCGCGATGCGCGCGCAGCAGCAAGTGTCCCTTCTCCAGCAGCAACAGGCTCACGTGATCGGCGGTGAAGCGCTCCAGGATGGCGATACAGACCTTGTCCAGCAGTTCATCCAATTCGATGAGGGCGGTAGTTTGGCGGGCGATGGCGTTGATGGCCTCCATCTGGCGCGCACGGCGCTGCTCCAGCGAGTACAGCCGCGCGTTCTCGATGGCGATGGAAGCCTGCGTGGAAAAGAGCGTGAGCAGGTCGATGGTCTCGTCGTCGAAAAAGTTCAGCCGATCGCTCTGCATATCGAGCACGCCCACCACTTCGTCGCGGATCAACAACGGGATGGCCAGCTCTGACCTGGTAGTGGTCACGGTATTGATATACCGCGGATGATTGTGCACATCGGCGGCATAGACCGGACGCTTCAGCTTGGCGGCGCTACCGATGAGTCCTTCCCCGATGGGGATCCGCCGGATCTCGGTCTCCTTCCGATTGAATGCTTTGCGGACGTACAGATCGCCCACCGCCGAGTCGTACAGCAGCACCGCGGCGTTCCCGATCTGGAAGTAGTCGCGCACGATCCCCAGGATCTGCGCCAGGACTTCGTCCAGGTCGAAGGTAGACATGACCGCCTGCGAGGCGTCATACAAGATGGCGATCTTCTGCATGTTTCCCCAAGAATATATGTATCAGGGGCGGTTCCGGTGGATTTTAACGTTGGAACCAAGTTACGAGAGTAACAAATCATGCTAGGGCCCAGACCTGAGAAATGGGCCCCGGGGAGGGCTAACGATGTATTTGTTACCATCCGAAGGTGCTCCAGCTCGACACCAAAGTGATGTACGTGAAGGGCGTAGGTCCGCGCATTGCGGAGATGCTCGCCCCCAAGGGCATCGAGACGGTCGAAGACCTCCTCTACTACCTGCCATTCCGCTATGAAGACCGGGTAAACCCGCGAAGCATCGCGGAATTGAAGCCGGGCGAGATGGCCAGCGTCATCGGTGAAGTGCGGACTTCCATGCTCTTCCGCACCCGCAAGATGCCTATCTTTGAAGTCAACTTTGGCCAGGGACGCACCCGTCTGAAGTGCCTCTGGTTCCACGGCGGCTACCTCAAAGACAAGTTCAAGCCCGGACAGATGGTAGCGCTCTACGGCAAGGTGGAAGAGAACAAGCGCACGCGGGGCGGCGGATTGCAGATCATCCAGCCGCAGTACGAGATCCTGGCCGAACCCACCACCGACCCGGGCGTAGGCGCGGAAGCGGCCGAGCGCGAGGCTGAGGCCAAGGTGGAACAGTCGCTGGAGATTGGGCGCATCGTGCCCATTTATGAGTCGGCGGCCAACCAGAAGCTGAGTTCGCGCTGGTTCCGCCGCGCTATCTTTGGGGCGCTCCAGTCGTTCGGTGGCACCATCGAAGACGGCATCCCCCACGCGGTGCGCGAGCGCATGAAGCTGATAGAGCGCGGGCCGGCCTTCGAGCAAGCGCACTTTCCCCGCGTGGGTGAGAGCATGGCTGACTTGCAAGGGGCACGGACGCCGGCGCACGTCCGCTTGATATTTGAGGAGCTGTTCTTTCTCGAGGTGGGCCTCGAACTCAAGCGCAAGCGGCTGCGCGCACGGCCGGGCATATCTTTCGACCTGGACGACAAAGTCCGGGCAGCCCTCAAAAAGTTCTTACCCTTCCATCCCACTGCGGCGCAGAAGCGGGTGTTGCGCGAGATCGCTGATGACATGGAGCATCCCGCGCCCATGCGCCGGCTGTTGCAAGGTGATGTCGGTTCGGGTAAGACCATCGTCGCGCTGGAAGCGGCGGTCATCGCCATCGAGAATGGATATCAAGCTGCGCTGATGGCGCCCACGGAGATTCTGGCCACGCAACATTACCTCTCCGCACGACGGCTGCTGGAGCCGCTGGGCTACCGCATCGTCTTTCTCTCCGGCTCACTCGACCAGGACCAGAAGCGCCGTATCCGCCGCCACATCTTGCAGGGTGACGCGCAACTGGTCATCGGCACGCATGCCTTGATCGAAGAAAAAGTGGAATTCGCCAAACTCGGCTTGGTCGTCGTGGACGAGCAGCACCGCTTTGGCGTGATGCAGCGCTTCAAGCTGATGAAGAAGGGCGGGGGTGAGCCGCAGGCGAGCGCTGGCCCGCGCGAGTCGGCGGCGAGGGCGAAGCAGCGGAGCGTTGCGGAGCCCGTAGAAAAAGAACCGGACGTATTGGTGATGACTGCGACGCCGATCCCGCGCACCCTCGCGCTGACCATGTATGGCGACCTCGACACCAGCGTGCTCGACGAATTGCCGCCCGGACGCACGCCCATTACCACGCGTCGGCTGCCCGACGAGCGCGCCAGCGAAGTGTGGGACTTCGTGCGCAAGCAGGTCAAAGCCGGGCATCAGGCGTATGTGGTCTATCCCGTGATTGAAGGCGTGGAAGAGGCGGACCTGGTGGGCCTGACGCCGGACGAAGCGGAAAAAGCGAAGGGCAAATCGAAGCTGGGCCTGAAGGCCGCCGTCCATATGTATGACGAGCTGCGCAAGAAACATTTTCCCGACCTGCGGGTGGGGCTGCTGCATGGCCGGCTCGATGCCGACGAAAAAGACGTGATCATGCGCCGCTTCCAGCGCGGCGAGATCGATGTGCTTGTCTCGACCACGGTGATCGAGGTGGGAGTGGATGTGGCCAACGCCAACATCATGGTGGTGGAACATGCGGAGCGCTTCGGGCTCTCCCAATTGCACCAGTTGCGTGGACGTATCGGGCGCGGCGCGGTGAAGTCCTATTGCGTACTCATGACCGGAGTCAAAATATCAGAGGAAGCGGACCGGCGGCTGGATGCCATGGTCCGCACCCAGGACGGATTCGAGATCGCCGAACTCGACCTCGAGTTGCGCGGCCCCGGAGAATTCTTTGGCACCAAGCAGGCAGGCATGCCGAACCTGCGGGTCGCCAACCTGCTGCGCGACAAGAAAGTGCTGGAATTCGCCAAAGTGGAAGCGGCCAAGGTGGTCGCGGGTACGGATCCCGAGATCACCAAGAAGGAAGTGGACGTCGTCATGGCGCAGTTGCGGGCGCATTGGCAGCGCCGCTACGGGCTGGTGGAAGTGGGCTAGGTTTGACGAAACGGATGCGATAATGGCGGCAATGTCTCCTAAATCCAAATCTGCGGAGAAGAATCAGGCCCTCTTCCGTCACCTGCCCTCAGTGGACGAAGTGCTCCGGCTGCCTGCGGTGGTGGAATTGGTCCGGCTGGATGGCGTCGCCGCGGTCACCGACGCCGCCCGCGTAGTGGTCGCGCGCTTGCGGGATGAGATCGCCGCAGCCCGGCTCGACGAACGCGGCCTCCAACTGGCGGTCGACAACATTGCGGATGCCGTAGCGAAGCAACTGCGCCAGATCCTGGAACCTTCTTTACGGCCGGTCATCAATGCTACGGGCGTGGTGCTGCATACGAATCTGGGCCGGTCGCCTTTACCGGAGGCGGTGATCGAACACATTCGCGAAGCGGCCACCGCCTACTCAAACCTTGAGTTCGACATGGAGGCGGGCGAACGCGGTAAGCGTGACATCCACGTGCAGCGCCTGTTTGCCAAGCTGCTCAGCGCCGATGCCGGTTACGACGTGCAGACAGTGGTGGTCAATAACTGCGCCGCGGCGGTGATGGTGGCGCTGAATTCGCTGGCCGAAGGGGGCGAGGTCATTGTGTCGCGCGGAGAACTGGTCGAGATCGGCGGCAGCTTCCGCGTGCCGGAGGTCATGGCGAAATCGCAAGCGACCTTGCGTGAGGTGGGGACGACCAACCGCACCCGCATCGCCGATTATGAACGCGCTATCAACGAAAAGACGCGGCTGTTGCTGCGCGTGCATCGCTCCAACTTCGAGATAGTCGGGTTCACCGAACAACCTTCCCTGGAAGAACTGTCCGCGTTGGGGCGCCGCCACAACCTTCCCGTGATGGAAGATCAGGGCAACGGCTCACTCTTTAGCCCGGACCTGCACGCCGTGGGCGTGACCAATGAATCCGGCGTGGCGGAAAGCCTGCGCGCCGGCATCGATGTGGTGACCTATAGCGGGGACAAGCTTCTGGGCGGCCCGCAGGCGGGCATGCTCAGCGGACGTCCGGATCTCATCCGCAAGATCCGCTCCAATCCCATGTTCCGCGCGCTGCGGGTAGACAAACTGACCTACGCGGCCCTGGAAGCGACCCTGTTGCTCTACCTGCGCGGCGAGCATGATTCCATCCCCATTCTGCGGATGCTGCGGATGAGCGCGGAAGATATAGGTAAGCGCACGCAGGTGATGCTAACCCAACTGCGTAAGCTGCCCACGTTGCAGGCGAGCATCGTCCCGGGCGAATCGGTGATCGGCGGCGGAACCACTCCGGGGGCGGTGTTGCCCACCTTTTTACTGGCGCTGTCGTGCGCGGGCCATCGCGCGGATGAATGCCAGGCGCGCCTGCGCCAGAACGACCCTCCCATCATCGCCCGCGTGGAAGATGACCGCGTGTTATTCGATCTGCGCACCGTCTTTCCCCAGCAGGAAGCGGCGCTGCTGGCGGCCATCCAGAAGATCGCCGGCTAGTGGCGACCCTCTTTACCATCGGTCACTCGACGCGCAACCTCGCTGATTTCTCCCGCGTGCTGCAAGCGCATGGACTCAATGTGCTGGCTGACATCCGCGCGTTTCCCATGTCTCGGCGGCATCCGCAATACAATCGCGAGGCGCTGGAGCTGTGGTTGCCGGAGATCGGGCTGGAGTACCGCTGGGTGCAGGCCCTGGGCGGCCGCCGAAAAAAGATAATGGCAGATTCGCCGCACCTCGCGCTACGCAATGATTCATTCCGCAACTACGCCGACTACATGCTGACGCCGCCGTTTCAGGATGCGGTGGCGGAGCTGGTGGAACTGGCAGCGACGAAGCGCGTCGCCATCATGTGCGCGGAGCGGATGTACTTTAACTGCCATCGCATGATGGTGTCTGACTATCTGGTCGCTAATGGCCACCCTGCTCTGCATATTGACGATGAGAAGCCGCCGCGCGAGCACCAACTGATGGAGGAGGCGCGGGTGGTCGACGGACAGTTGATATATAAAGGGGACAGGCTGTTGTGAATTTGTAATTGGTAATTGAGTAATTTGTAATGTGAACCCAAGGATTTGTAATGTGTAATTTTGCAAATGTCTGATTAGTAGTGTTTATGGTTTTCAAATTTCAAATTTCAAATTACAAATTACTCAATTACAAATTGCCCCCCCATGATCGTTGGCACTGGCATCGACATCACCGAAGTAGCTCGCATCGCGGCGGCCATTGAGCGCTACGGCGAGCGCTTCCTGCGGCGCGTCTACACGCCCCGCGAGATCGAGTATTGCCGTTCCAAGCGCAACGCCAATGAGCGTTTCGCTGCCCGCTTCGCCGCGAAAGAAGCAGCGATGAAGGCTATTGGCACCGGATTGCGCCGGGGCGTGACCTGGCAGGACGTAGAAGTAGCGCACCAGCCTGGCGGGCGTCCCACCATTGTCTTCACCGGTAAAGCTGCCGAATTCGCAGCCCAGCTCGGCGTCAAGCACGTGGCTCTGTCGCTCACCCATACGGCGGAGACGGCGATGGCGCAAGTGATCCTTGAAAGTTGACTCCGAAGCCTGACCCCGGAACGCAACCGCGCGCCGTGGAGTTGGGATCGGCCGTGAATGCCCCCGACTTTCGTGGGCTCTGCCGCCGCCGCCCTCTAGAGCAGCGCGGCCTAAAGTGGAATCCCGGCAACCCCGAACGCCATTTGTCATATAATCCCGCCAGCCTTCCTCCCTATGGGTCTCACTCCCGGCACAAAACTCGGGCCGTATGAAGTCATCTCCGCCATCGGCGCGGGCGGCATGGGGGAGGTGTATCGCGCGCGCGACACGCGGCTGGAACGCGATGTCGCCATCAAAGTGTTACCGGAATTCTTCGCCCAGGATGCTGACCGGCTGCGCCGCTTCGAGCAGGAAGCCCGCGCCATCAGCGCGCTGAACCATCCCAACATCCTGAACATTTACGACGTCGGCAAGAGCGGTGATGCGCCTTTCCTCGTCGCGGAACTGCTGGAGGGCGAAACGCTCGGCCACCGGCTGCAGTCCGGCCCTCTGCCGCAGCGCAAAGCCGTGGAGACGGCGGCGCAAGTGGCGCGCGGACTGGCTGCGGCGCATGACAAGGGCATCGTCCACCGCGATCTCAAGCCGGAGAATGTTTTTCTCACCGAAGATGGCCGGGTGAAGATCCTCGATTTCGGACTCGCAAAGAATATTCGCCCGGAGGCATTCGTCGCGTCGGCCTCGATGGCGACGATGGATTCACCGCATGCTGCCCCTTCTGCCACCGCTGAGGGCCAGGTGCTGGGGACGGTCGGCTATATGTCCCCCGAGCAGGTGCGCGGTCTCGCCGCCGATCATCGCTCAGATATTTTTTCTTTCGGCGCCATTTTCTACGAGATGCTCTCCGGCACGCGCGCGTTCAAAAAGGATTCCGGCGTGGAGACGATGTCGGCCATCCTGAATGAAGACCCGCCGGAGTTGACCGAGACCAACCGCAACATCGCGCCCGGCCTGGAGCGCATCGTGCGGCATTGTCTGGAGAAGGCGCCGGCCCAGCGCTTTCAATCAGCCAGCGACATTGCCTTCGACCTGGAAACGCTCTCCAGCCAGTCCGCCACTTCACTCGGCATGGCGGCGATGAAGAGTTCCGGATTCAACCAGAAACTCGCGTTACCCATCGCGGCAGCGTTGGTGCTGGTGGCCCTGGCGGGTGGATTCTTTGCGGGAAGAAGCACGAAGCGCATCCCGGAAGTCCGCTTCCAGCAATTGACCTTCCAGCGCGGCGCATTGTTTGCGGGTCGCTTTGCCGCGGACGGACAGACCATCCTATACAGCCTTCGTAGTCATAATGAACCCCGCGAGTCGGTCTGGACTACCCGTTCCGACGTCTTGCAAGGAAGGTCGTTAGACCTGCGACGGGCCCGCGTGGTCTCGGTCTCCAAGTCAGGCGAGATGGCCGTCGTGTTGAACATTGGCCCCGTCAACAGCAGCGCGGGCACGCTGGCTACGCTGCCGGTCTCCGGTGGGGCTCCGCGTGAACTTATCCAGAACGTGCGCTCTGCAGATTATTCGCCGGATGGCAAGAATTTCGCTATCGCAGTAAGGGGCGATGGGGACTACCGGCTGGAGTACCCGCCGGGCAAGGTCCTTTACCGTTACCCGGGAGTGTTGAGCGATGTGCGGTTCTCTCCGGACGGCTCGAAGATCGCGTTTGCCGAACATCCGGTCGCGATCGACACCCGCGGCATGGTCGCGGTTATCCATGCGGATGGCCAGAACTATAAAGTGGTGACGCCGGAGTATGCCGACATCACTGGTATCGCCTGGGCTGCGGACAGCAGGGAGATTTTCTATAGCGCCAGTGACAGCGGCATTTCCGCATCGCTCTATGCCGTGACCACTTCAGGAAAGATTCGCAGCATCGAACGCGCTCCCGGCAGCCTCCACCTGTTTGACATCAACCAGAAGGGTGAAATGCTGGTGGCGCATTATTCCAAGCGCCGTGAAGTCTTTGGCAAAGCGCCGGGGTCGCAGAATTACACCGAACTCTCCGTGTTTGATTATTCCATCCCCGCCGCCATCTCGGAAGACGGCCGCCAAGCGGTGGTGATCGAAGAGGGTGAAGGCGGAGGGCCGCGGTACTCGATCTTCTTGCGCAATACCGACGGCTCGCCCCCGGTGCGACTGGGCGAAGGCGTCGCTTCCGATATCTCACGGGACGGAAAATGGGTATCCGGCGGCACCATTACGGTCCCCTCGCCGCTCATTCTTTTTCCCACCGGTGCGGGTGAGACCAAGACCTTCGTGAACAACGGTATGAACCATGAGGATTCGCAATTCTTCCAGGATGGCAAGCGCATCTTTTTCACTGGCCGGGAAAAAGGTAAGGGCGCACGCCACTGGATCATGAATGTTGACGGCAGCGCCCTCCGCCCGGTCACCGCGGAGAACCAGACGGGAGTGCTCAGCCAGGACGAGACGGAGGTCTTCATTGTTCGCGAGAGCACGCTTTACTCCACCAACATCGAGACCGGTCAGGAGAGGAAGCTGAGAGACGCTCTACCCTTCGAGGGCTTGGCCTTCTTTAACTGGAGCGACAAAAAGGGAAAAGCATATTTTGGCAGCCGGGAGAACACCGTGCTGACT
>JBKKBM010000083.1:0-4820 GCA_046714215.1 Terriglobales bacterium
TGTCGTCACCGATTGACTTGGCGGAGCCCGGCCCAATCGGCAGTTCCATGAACAGCCGGCGGAAGCCGCGGAAGCCCTCATTCAAGAACGGCACCGCCACTGCGCCCGTGGGATGCGCCAATAACTGTGCCTCCACCCGCTGGATGCCGGGCGTCTGCTGCAACGTCTCGATCACATGGGTCAGTAGCTGCGTGCGAACCGTCTCGACCTGCGATTGCGGGTCGGCGTAAAGGTCTCCGATCACGCCTTTGCTGCCTTCATACACAAAAAACGAGTAGCCTGCGATGCGCCCATTCTCTAGCGCCACATAGCCCGGCAGGATCTTCGAATCCACGTAGCGGAGGATCATCTCCGCGGAGCCGTGGTAATCCCACGCCATCTCCCGCGCCCAGTATTCGGCTTCGCTCTCCAGAAGAGCACGCAGCTCGGCGCCGGCGTAATGCCTGAGGTCCAGTATCTCCACGATCTCTAGAACAGTATGGCTCCGCATAAACCTGGCGGACAAGCGTACGGACTCAAAGCACCGTGTCGGGGGAAGGGGCAGGGTGGGCTTGCCGAAACGAGAGTCTAGTGCTTTCGCGGAAAAATTCCAAGTCTCCCCAGCAGGAGGAACCTAGCCGGATAATCCCGAACCCGCCTGGTAACTAGGTTTTTAATTACAAATTACCCGATTACCAGGTTACCCATTTCACTTGGCTGACACCCAGTAATACTCCAACCGCTGCGGCAGGAACCGTCCCAGCAGCACGCGCTTGCGCCCGGGGATGACCTTATCCAACTCCTCGCGCGCTATGGCCCGCGTTACCAGCAGGTGGTCCGTGCCCGGTATCTCTTTCTCGTCATAATTGAAGACGCGCTGGTTGCGATAGAACGCCAGCCCGTACCAAATGGCCCGGCCCGAGCGATACACCGCGAGTGGACTGCTCTGGGGTCCCACCTTTTCGAGGTCCCGCGCCACCGGCCGCGCCGAATAGAAATTGTCCGCCGTGGGCGCCGCCACTCGCAGAATGAATCCCATGATCAGGATGAGCGGCAGCAACGTCACAAAACGCAGCAGGCGTACGCCCCGCTTTAGCAGCGTGAGGTAGATCATGGTGAAGAACGCGCCCGCCAGCAGCACCGCGATGACCACGCCCTGCCGTGACATCGGGATGCCTTGCAGAAAGAAATAAGGGAAGACCAGCGCAAGGGCCACCAGCGTGCCGGTGAGCGCTGCATGCGATCCGATCACCAGTTTGTGGATGTGCTCGTCGCGCTTACGCTGCAGATAGTCCGCCGTCAGGATGGTGCAGGGCGCGATCGCCGGCAGGATGTAGCCCGGCAACTTCGATTGCGAGATGGAGAAGAACACCACGATGGCCGCAGCCCAGATGACCAGATATTCCGGGAACGCGTCTACATTGGCGCGCTCTTCCCCTTTCTCGCTGCGCCAGTCCTTGAGACAGGAGCGCACCGCATCCACCATGGCGGGCGCGGCAAAAAATGTCCACGGCACCAGCGACAGCAACAGCACGGGCACGTAATACCAGAAAGGCTGCGCGTGGCGGAACGTGTCCGTGGAGAAGCGCGCGAGATTGTGTTCCAGGATGAAGACCTTGATGAATTGCGGATTCTTCATCTGCACCGCAATGAACCACGGCATCGTGATCACCAGGAAAAGCAGTATCCCCGGCCACCATAGCGTGCGGAAGGCCTGCTTCATGTCATGGCGCAGTCCGCAGAAGATCAGCACAATGATCCCGGCCAGCACCGGCGCTACCGGCCCTTTGGCCAGAGTCGCCACCGCTAGGAATACGTAGAGGTCAACCAGCCATATCTTTTTGCCGGTCTCATACCACGCGTACCAGCCCAGCATGGCCACGGTGAAGGGCGCGGCCAATTGCATGTCCGTCGACGCTCCCCGGGAAAATCCGATCACCGCCGCGCAGGACGCCGTGATCAACGCCGCGTCGAGCTGCGCGCCCAGCCGGAAGCGTCGCATGTGGAAGAAGATCACCACGATCATGCCCAACGCGAAGGTCGCCGACGGCAGCCGCGCCACCCAGTCCTTCACCCCAAAGGTGTCGAAAGCGAGCATGGCGCGCCAATAATAGAGTGCGGGCTTCTCCAGCCAGGCTTCGCCATGCAGCGTGGGCGTGATGAAGTCGTCGCGCTCCAGCATCTCCCGCGCCACCTGCGCATAGCGCGGTTCGTCCGGCCCCAACAGGCCCAGGTTTCCCAGCCCATAGAAAAACAGGAAGCCGCAGAACCCAGCGACAACGATCAGCTCGAGAGATTGGATTTTTCGCATGCGGTGTGCGTTTAGAGTGAGCGTTCTAAAACGTACGGCTTAAAGCGTGCGTCTTAAGTTTGCGTTTGCGAGTTTAGTATTAACGCTTTCAGGGTTGCTGCGGAGTGCCGTCGATCTCGATCTGCTGCATCAATAGCTCAGTCGCCGCGGACAACGGCCCTTCCAGTGAACAACCGCTGGCGCATTCGTGTCCGCCTCCGCCAAACCGCGCGGCTACTTTGGCCACGTCGACCGCGCCTTTACTGCGCAAGCTCACGCGGAAGCGTCCGCCCTCCAACTCACGAAAGAAGATTGCAACTTCCACGTCGGCGATGCCCAGCGCATAATTCACCAGGCCCTCGCAATCTTCTTCCTTGGCGCAGCATTGCGTCATCTGCGCCTGCGTGATGTGCATCCAGGCCAGCTTGCCGTGCCGACGCAAGCTGCTGAGCGCGTGCCCCAGCAGCCGCATCTTTGATTCCGGATTAGCGAAGTATACCCGTTGGCCGATGCGCGCCGGGTCCGCGCCCGCTCGCACCAGCTCCTGCGCCAGCGCAAAGGTCTTTTCGTTCGTCCCTTGAAAACAGAACGAGCCAGTGTCGGTCAACACAGCGGTGTAAAGACAAGTCGCGATCTCCGGCGTGATCTGCACTCCGGCCGCCTTGCCCAACTCGAATATCATCTCCGCCGTCGCGCATGCGCGCGTGTCGATCCAATTCACGTGGCCAAACGGCTTCGCGCTGGTGTGATGATCGATGTTGATGAGGAACCTGCCACCTTCATCCAGCCCGGCCACACCGGTGCGCTGCACGCTATCGCATTCCAGGATAAGCGCTGCTTCGTAACCGCCCTGCACGCGGCTTTTCTTCTGCACCGTCTCCCACGTAGGCAGTCCGTGGTAGATGCCGGGGACGCCATCGCTCAACACGATGTCCGCGCGCTTGCCCAGCTCGCGCAGCATCTGGGCCGCGGCCAGCACCGACCCGATGGCGTCGCCATCCGGCCGCGCGTGCGACGTCAGCACGAAATCACTGCGCTGATCGATGGATTTGAGGACTTCTTGCAGCATGGGTTGTTTTTGCTCGTCTTTGCTTGTCGTTTTTTTAAATCTCGAGCGCAGCGAGAGATCCCTGCCCTCGACTTGCTCTCGGCTGTCGGCTATCGGCTTGAAACCGTCCGCTTTTAGCTCTTAGCTTTTGGCTTCCTACAAATTACACATCACACATTGCCCTTCTTCTTCCGTTTCTCCACTCGTCCCAGCAACTCGGTGATTCGGCCACCCAATTTCTCTGAGAGGTCCTGATGAAACGTCAGCTCCGGTACCTGACGCACGCCCAATGCCTCCCGCACCGACGACCGGATATACGCCCGTGCCGCCGTCAGCCCTTCCATGGTCTCCCGCTGTTCGTCTTCGGTGCCTTCCACCTGCACCAGGACCCGCGCCGCCTTGCCTCCGGGGGCAAAGACGATTTCCGCGACGGTGCACAACCCGATGCGCGGGTCCGCCAACTCACCTTCGAGGATGATGGTGATCTGCTCTTTCAGCGCTTCGGTCAAACGCGACCGGTGATGAGCTGCACTACGATTCTCAATCATAAAAATAACCAAGTGGAAAACGTTTCAGGATAGCAGTTTTTTGTCATCCCGAGCGAGCCGCGAGCCGAAGGTGTGCGGCGACGAGGGAACCCTGTCCGCCCCACCAAACTGTCATCCGTCAGGGAAACTCTCCTGGCGATCAACTTTGAGACGAAACTTAAAGCGAATATCCCGGCCGTCGCGCACTTCCAACTTCATCGCTTGAGGACTGAACCCTACGCTGGCGACAAAAACATCGTAAAACCCCGGCTTCAGTCGGACTCTATGTTGCCGCCTTCGTCCGGGGTCAAACGCAGGTCGGGTTCCGACTTTGTCAGCCCTGCGCTAGGGTGGATTATTACCAGGGCTCGCGAAACTGGAGCCCGATGACTATCATTAATCGTCCCCACCATCATCACCCGGGTTCTTGAAATGCCAGTGCTGCATTTCCTAGGCATACAAACAAGAACCAATTCCTGATCATTCTCATGTCTGCTCCAGCTCACACTATCTCCACAAAACTATCCACCACTTCCCCACCGTTATTGCTGACGATCTTCACCGCTGACTTCTCCACGTTCTGCATCAATCCTTCGAGATAATCCCGCGACCCTGACACCGCGACCACGGCCACCGTCGCCCGCTGCCACAAGTCTGTCTCTTCGACCTCCGCCACCGATACATTGAACGCCGCCCGCAGTTTATCTTTTAGGCTGCGCACCACGTGGCGCTTGTCCTTGAGCGACTGCGAGCCCTCGATGCGGATCTCGATGGTCAAATGCGCGATAGGCATTTGGATATCCTACATCCCGGTTGCCTTGACCAGTCGGCCCTTAACTCTCTGCATTTATGAAGAAGCAGGAACACGCAAGCACCGCCCTTGTTCGCGCCAATCTATATCTGGGAGGGGTATGGCTTCAGCCGTACCGATCAGCCGATAGAAGAAACGGCTTTAGCCGCTGAGATAACGGTTTTC
>JBKKBM010000084.1:0-3639 GCA_046714215.1 Terriglobales bacterium
CCCTAAGATCTGGAGCTTTATGGGCGGTCCGACCTACCGCTTTCCCGGTGAACGCGTCACCCCGTTCGTCCATGCTTTTGCCGGACTGCACCGCATGAAGCTGGGCACCTTCGGCTGGAACAATGACCTGGGCGTCCTCGCCGGTGGCGGTTTGGACGTGAATGCCTTCCGTCGCGTAGCCATCCGGGCGATTCAGGCGGATTACGCGTACGCGCGTCATGACTTTGGTGCCGGTCTGGGCTTGACCCACATGCACGGCGTGCGCCTAGCCGCCGGCCTGGTCTGGCGCTTCGGCTCGATCGGTCCTCCCCCAGTGCCCGCCAGCGCGGCCTGTTCCGTACAGCCGTCGGAGGTCATTGCCGGTGAACCTGTCACCGCGACCGCCACAGGCTCCAGTTTCAATCCCAAGCGCACGGTGCGCTACGATTGGTCGGGCACGGGAGTAAAGGTTTTCGGCAACAGCGCTTCCACTCAGATTGACACCACCGGGCTGCAGCCTGGTTCCTACAAGGTTGTCGCGAACCTTAACGACGGCAGCCGCGCAGGCGTGGCTTCGTGCACTGCGGCCTTCACCGTGATGGCTCCGCGAGGGCCGTCGATTTCGTGTGCGCCGAACCCGGCCACGGTCGTACCCGGCGGCAGCTCTACGATTCGCGCCACCGCCAGCAGTCCCGATCGTCGCCCGCTCACCTACAGCTATACCGCGAGCGCCGGCAGTATCGCCGGCAGCGATTCCTCCGCCACCCTCAACACTGATGCAGCCCAACCCGGCCCTATCACGGTCACTTGCAATGTGGCTGACGACCGCAGTCCCGCCCTCACCGCCAACGCGACCACCTCTGTGATGGTGGAAGCTCTCCCCGTAGCGCTACCGCCGCCGCCTCCTCCGGTGGCAGAAGCAAGCCGGCTGAACCAGATAGACTTTAAGCAGAACAGCCCACGCGTTGACAACGCCGCGAAGGCGATCCTCGATGATGTGGCGCTCCGCCTGCAACGTGACCCCGATGCCAAAGTGGTCCTCGTGGGCCAAGCGGACGCATCGGAACGCACCGGCATCGCCGCCCAACGCGCACTCAACACCAGGGCGTATCTGGTCACCGAAAAAGGGATTGACGCCAGCCGTATTGAGGTTCGCACGGGCAGCGAGCCCGGCCAGCAGACGCATATCTGGCTGGTACCCGCCGGCACCACCTTCAACACGCAGGGTACGGAAGCGGTTACCCAACCTACAACCCGAAGGCGTAGGTAGCCGAAGAGAAGCAGACACTTTCGACCGAGCGAGATTATCCTTCTGACCAAGCAGGCCGGCTGCGGTACTATGTTGGCCATGAAACGTCTGGCCCCATTCGTCCTTTTATTTGCGACTTCCCTCCCCGCCTTTGCCCAGCATGACCACTGTGGCGGCATGATCGGGTGGGTGCCGAAGGAGATACTGGAGCGTCCCACCACGCTGAAGGAAGGCGTCGGCGTGCTCAGCGATCCGGTCACGACCACTTCGCCACAAGCGCAGGCGTTCTACAACCAGGGCATCGCCTATCTGCATTCCTATGTATGGATCGAGGCGGCGCGGTCATTCCATCACGCGCTGCGGTTGGATCCGAAGCTGGCGATGGCCCATGTCGGACTCGCACGCACATACGTGAATCTGCAGAATCTCGACGAGGCCACGGCCGCGCTGAAGCGCGCGCAAGAGCTGGCCGCAAATGCCAGCTCCGTCAATATCTCCCCCAGGGAGAAACTCCGCATCGACATCATGGCCAAACATCTCGAGGCACTGGCCGCCCCGCGGGACAAAGCCAAGCATCAGGAGTATCGCGACACGCTGGACAAGGCGCTGACGGCATTCCCCAAAGATGCGGAGATGTGGATGCTGCGCGGCAATGCGGAAGAAGCCACCGCCTATGGACGCGGCCAGCGCGGCGGCATCCGGTCGATCGCCTATTACCACGGCGCGCTCGCGGTGGCGCCGGCGCATTGGGGCGCGAACCACTACCTTATCCACAGCAATGAGTTCATCGGCCAGATCGACGAAGCGCTGAAACAAGGCAAGATCTACGCCGAAGCTGCGCCCGCCATTCCCCACGCCCAACATATGTACGCCCATGACCTGCGGCGCAACGGCAACATTGAAGAGGCCACCGCGCGCTTCCGCGCCGCGCATGACCTGGAGAACGCTTACTACAAGACGGAGAACATCGATCGCAAGTATGACTGGCACCACACCCACAACCTGAGTCTGCTGGCTACGTCGTATCAGTACCAGGGCAAGGGCAAGTTGACAGAAGCGTTGCTGAAAGACGCCATCAGCGTGCCCGTGATCAACGAGTATCAAGAGTTTTATCACAAGGATTACACCGAGTTTCTGCTGAACCGGCGCCGCTATGCGGACGCACTGGTGGCGGCGAAACAACTGGCGGAGGGCAAGTATCCGATGGCGCGCGCCGTGGGCCACGTGCTGGTGGGCAACGCGCTCTTAGGCTTGAATGGGAAAGATCTGCCGGCGGCGGAGAAAGCCATGCAAGCGGCCGAGGCCGAGCTGAAACTGATCCCGATGGATGCCTCGTTCGTGGAGCCGTACGTGGAGGCGTTGCGCGCGGAGATCCTGCTGCGCCGCGGCAAGCACGCCGAGGCCCGAACCATCTTCAAAGAAGTGCAGCGCAACATGCGTGCGATTCCTGGCCCCGATGCGTGGATGCAAGCTATCTATCGGCTGGAGCTGATCGCGCGTATCGCCCGGGAGAACAACGACTGGGAGCTGGCCGAATACACCGCCCAGCAGATGCTTGACCATGACAAGCACTACGGCGGCAGTCAGTACGCGATGGGGTTAGTGGAAGAGCACAAGGGCAACCAAGCCGCCGCGCGGGATTGGATGGCGAAGGCCAAGGCCGCTTGGTCCGCCGCCGACCCGGGCTTCCTCGACCCGAAATTGCAGCAGATAAAAGAGGCAGCTACGACGGAGTCAGCCAAGCCTGTTCTCACCGGCGATGCAAAACTTGCACTGTCGCCGCTGGAGATCGACCGGAACATGATGATGAGTTGAGCGGTGATGCCGCTGCCCGTGGGGCCGCCGCGCCCACCGAAAGGCAAGACCGCACGCGAGGACGACTTGCCACACGCACCACACCTGTGCCCGCACGAGACCAAATGCATAGATCCTTCGGCTCGGCATGGAGTGAATTCGCCTCGCTCAGGATGACAGCAAGTTGTCTATTTTGTATCGTTTATGGAAATAGTCAGATACTCCAAAGTAATTCCAGCCACGTTTTCCACAAACGCTAATCTTTCCGCTTTTCTGACGTCTATTCCAGCAAGGACAAGTCTGCCCATGCTGAGACTTTCTGGCTGGACATGACGTATATGATTACGTCATGTCCCACTGGTCGAACTTGTCCATCTCGTCACTCACGGCAGTGAAGCAGATGGAAGACGAATCTGCGGCGCTCGCGCAAGGGTTGCGCCGTCGCGATCCCGATGTGTTGGACCGGCTGATCGAACAGTATCAGCATCGGCTACTGCGGTACCTCGTCTACTTGACGGCCAACCGCGAAGTGGCGGAAGACCTGTTTCAAGAAACGTGGATGCGCGTCCTCGAGCGCGGCGCTCAGTACAACGGGCGGTCGCGCTTTGACACTTGGC
>JBKKBM010000085.1:0-3816 GCA_046714215.1 Terriglobales bacterium
GGCGGCCACTGCGCCTTCCACCTTCGCTCGCACAATGCCGATCTGCGACTTCAGCTCGGCGATCAGTTGCTCGCCGCGCTCAGCCACGCCCATCACCGCGGCGATCTGGTAGATGTCGCGGAAGACATCAGCGAGTGAGTGCGGAGCGAATCCGATGAACGGGATGCCGGCCTTCAGGATCTCCGCGACGGCGTCGAGTTGGTAGGGAACCGATGCCATCACTAAGTCGGGCTTCGCCGCCAATATCTCAGCGCTCTGTGCGGTCCATGAATCCGCCACGATCATGCGCGGGTGATGCCGCAGCGCCGGACAAACATCCACGCACCATTTCGTGCACGCGACCACGCGATCCAGCAATCCCAGGCGGTCGAGCGTGGAAGTCACGCTGGGTTGCAACGCTACTACGCGTTGGGGCACGAACTCAGGCAGGTCCGCCATAAGACTAATGTAAACCATCAAACTTCTATCAGCATGAATCCGGAACCAGAATAAGCGGTAGAATCAGCGCGTGTACGCGCCTGAAGTCATCGACCACTTCCAGAACCCGCGCAATGTGGGCGAGTTGCCGAATGCGACCGTTACGGTGACGGTGGAGAATCCCGCGTGCGGCGACCTTATGCAACTTGGCCTGCTGCTGGAAGCAGGCGTGATTACCCAGGCGCGCTACAAGACTCGCGGCTGCGCTACTTCCATCGCCTGCGGCTCGCTGCTGACGGAATTAGTCAGCGGCAAGACGCTGGAGGAAGCGTGCCATGTGCATCGTCGCCAGATCGTGGATGGGCTCGGCGGACTCACCAATGAGACCATGCATGCCAGCCATCTCGCCATGGACGCGCTGGAAAAGGCGCTCAAGCAAATAGAAACGTAAGCTACGTTTTGTTCGCCCGCATCTTCTCCGGCCAATAGACTTTCCAACCATCCTTGGTCGCGATGGCTTCCAGGTCGGGATTGGGATTCACCGCGAAGCCATGCTCGCCCAGGCGCAGCATGGCGGCATCGTGGATGGAGTTGCCAAAGACCGCGTCGATCTGCCGACCGTTGTGCTTCGGCAACACCACTTCGCGCAGCGCAACAGCTTTGCCTTCGCCGCTGGGCATGCGCGTGAGCTTTTCGGCCACTACGCCGTTCGCGCTGGCCGCGGTTGCGGCAAGCACGTTATCCGCCGGGATGCGGAACTGTTTCACGCCCTCGCGGATGACCCAATCGTTGGTGGATGACACCGCCCACAAGTCACAGCCTTGTTCGGCGAGGCGCTGGGTCAGCTCCAGCATCTCCGGAAAGATGTTGGGCGCGACGATCTCGGTGTAGAAGCGCGCGGCGGCGGCCTCCATGGCGGCGAGGGTCGATCCCGCATACATCGTCACCATCTCGCTGCACATCTCTTCCTCGCCCACGTTGCCGGCCTTGTAATCGTCGTAGCGCGCGCGCATCGCGCGGGCAACACCGTCGCTGACCATTTGGTGCTGCATGCTCCACTCGAGGAAGTCTTCGCCGGAGTTGTTCTCCCATAAAGTGCCGTCGCAGTCGAAGACGGCGACGCGCGGACGCAGCGCGAGGATGCTTTCTACGAAATCTTTAGATTTAGTTGGAGTCATGAAAGGGTAGGGGATGTTTGGCTCGCGGTCAGCGCGGCGTATTCTTCGGGCGTGTTCACGTTCGCGACAACATTGGCATCATCCACCGGGAGGTAGACGATGCGCTCCTGGTGCGCGTGCTCCACGTCGCGCGCGGTCGTAGTGGGATCGGCCTTTAGAAACGCTTCTATCATCTCGCGACCGGCAATGATGGGATGACCATGCTTCTCGCCGTATTGCGGCACGATCGCCCACTTGTTGTCTTTATTGTGGAAGGTGAAGGCGGTCTGCAGCGCTTGGATCGTACGCGGCGATGCCGGCGGACGGTCTACGTGGGTGATGATGGCCGCGTCGCGTCCGCGGTTGAGGACTTCTTGCAAGCCGATACGCAGCGAACTGAACTGGCCGCGCGCAGGCTCGGGGTTGGTCACCAGGTAGCCGCTCTGCGACCACACGACCGGCTTAAGGCTCTCGCTGTTCTCGCCGCCCACAACGATGACCATCTGTGCAAATGGCATCAGGGATTCGATGGCGGCGGTGAGAAAGGTCTTGCCATGCCAGTTGAGCAGGGCCTTGTCTTTGCCCATGCGCGTGGAAGTTCCGGCCGCAAGGATGACGGCGGCATAGCTGCGGCTGGCGTTGTCGGGGTAGATCACGTTCACGGCTTCACCGGATTGTTCGCTTGCTTTTTCACCCAGGCAAGATGAGGCAGTCCGGTCGGACTGTTGCGGCGAATGGCGATCATCTCCGCGACCACCGCCACACCGATCTCTTCCGGAGTGATGGCGCCGATGTCGAGACCTACGGGCGAATACACGCGGTCGAGTTTCTTCGGGTCCACGCCCTCACTCTCAAATTCTTTGCCGATCTTGAGGAATTTGCGCTCGCTGCCGATCATCCCGATGTAGCGGCAGGGCGTGTCGATGGCCCAGCGGAGCACGCGCATGTCGTCGGCGTGGCCGCGGGTCACGATGACCATGAAGGAATTCTCATTGGGCGCAAGCTGCGCCATCACACGCTCGTATTCGTCGGCATAAATATCTTTGGCTTCTGGGAAGCGCTCGCGATTGGCATAGGTGTCGCGGTCATCGATTACGGTCACATCGAAGCTGGCGATGCGCGCCACTTTGTAGAGATTCACGGAGACGTGTCCCGCGCCGAAGATGTAAAGCTGTGCAACGGGGAGGACAGGCTCGATAAAAACTTCAAGCGTGCCGCCGCAAACCAAGCCAGTGTCGTATTTCGGATCGTTATTCAGGTTGAAGGTGAGAGTCTGCGGCTTTTCCGTACGGATGACTTCCTTGGCGGTCTGCCAGACTTCGGCCTCTACGCATCCGCCCCCGATGGTCCCGGCAATGGTGCCATCGTCGCGGACGAGCATCTTCGCCGTCTCAAAGGAGGGGATGGAGCCCCGCACATTGATGATGGTGGCCAGGGCGCCGCGGCGTCCTTCCTGTCGAAGGCGGACTATCTCTTCATAGATGTCCATGGAGACCATTGTAGGGCCGAGAAGGGTGAACGACAAAGGGCAGCTAGAGGAGGCCTTTTTAAACCACGAAGGACACTAAGGACACGAAGGCAGCACGATAGTCCGATTCATGCCAGCAGATCAACTAGAAATGACAATAGCAGGATGTGGCGTCCGCAGACACAATGACAATTGCCCGACGAACCGCCACTGGCGTCCGCAGGACGCAGCGACAATAGCTCGGCACGAAGTGCCTGGATTGGCCCTTCGTGGTTAGATTGTTTTTGAGGATGGCTGACGGCTTCAAGCTAAAAGCCAAAAGCCAAGAGCTAAGAGCCAAGAGCTAAGAGCCAAAAGCCGCCCGTGGTAAATTTGATCTTCACCCCAGGAGCCCCAATGAAAGCCATCCGTTTCCATGAATTCGGCGGGCCGGAAGTCCTCAAGTATGAGGACGTGCCCGAACCGCAGCTACGCAAAGACCAGGTCCTGATCAAGGTCAAGGCGTGCGCCATGAATCATCTCGACCTGTTCGTGCGTCGCGGCATGCCCGGTATCAACCTGCCGCACATCAATGGCAGCGACGTTTCCGGTGAGATTGCCGAAGTGGGCGAATACGTGAGCGGGTTGAAGGCGGGCCAGCGGGTGCTGCTGGCGCCCATGGTCTATTGCGGCCATTGCCAGTTCTGCATGGATGGCAAACAGAATTTCTGCCGCGAGTTTACCGTGCTGGGCCGTGGCGTGGATGGCGGCAACTGCGAGTACATCGCGGTGAAG
>JBKKBM010000086.1:0-5482 GCA_046714215.1 Terriglobales bacterium
CAACTGCGTGTCATCCACCACCACTTCCAGATGTTTGTCGGCAGCGTCCACAATGCTCACGCGGCTGACCTTGGCCGGCTGCAATGCCTTTTCCGCGAAGGTGACCGGATCATCGTGATACTCGATGATGTCGATCTTCTCCCCGCGCAACTCGCGGATGATGGATTGCACCCGCATGCCCTTCATGCCTACGCACGCGCCCACGCAATCCACGTCTTTGTCCTTCGACATCACCGCGATCTTCGTTCTTTCGCCCGCCTCGCGCGCGATCGCCCGGATCACGACCGTCCCGTCGTAGATCTCCGGCACTTCCGATTGGAATAACGTTGAGACCAGCTCCGGCGCCGCGCGGCTTACCACTACCGCCGGACCCTTACTGGCTTTTTCCACGCGCACCAGCGCCACTCGGATGCGCTCGCCCACCGCGAACGACTCCAGCCGCGACTGCTCTTTGCGCGGCATCCGGCCTTCCGTCTTGCCGATCTCTACGATCACGTCCGGACCTTCCACCCGCTTCACCGTCGCATTCAGGATCTCGCCTACGCGTCCGCTGTATTCGTTGTAGACGGTGTCCCGCTCCGCCTCACGGACCTTCTGGAAGATGACCTGCTTGGCCAATTGCGCGGCAATGCGCCCCAGCACGTCAGTCTGCTTGTATAGGCGGATCTCACCGCCCACCTCCGCGCTCTCGTCGATGGCTTTGGCGTCACCCAGGCTGATCTGCGTGTTCGGATCTTCGATCTCATCCTCCGACTCCACCACGCTCTTCACCGCCCACGCGGTGATGGCCCCGGACTCCTTGTCCAGCTCCGCCTGCAGGTTCTCGTTGCTCTTGTAATGTTTGCGGGTAGCGACCACGATGGCGTCTTCCACCGCAGACACTACGATCTGCGGATCGATCCCCTTGTCCCGGCTTACCTGCTCGATGAATTGATACAACGCACTCGCCATAGTTTTTACCCGTGCTCCCTGTCATCCTGAGCGAAGTCGCGCAGCGACGGAGTCGAAGGACCCCTACCCACGCGCATCACTCACCAAATCCCTGTCATTCCAACCAGCCGCTCTTACCTTGCGTCCCTTTGCGGTAAGACTTGCCTTTGCTCTACCCGATTACCAAATTACCAATCCCTTAAATCTCCGGCACCAGATTCGCCTTTTCCACGTTCCTGAACTCAATCTCTACTGGCTGCCGGCTGCCGATCTCCAAATGCTTCTTCCCTGGCTTAGGCTTACCCTTCTTCGCCGGCGCCACGTCCAGCCACAACCGGCCATTCGCAAATTTTTCCAGACGCCCTTCGAAGTGGCGATTGCCCTTCGATTTCTCCGTCACGCCCACCGGTTCGCGCGTCATCAACTTCACCCGGCTGCCCACGAAGCGCTCGAAATCCGCCGCGCTGTTCAGCTTTCGGTCCAATCCCGGCGACGACACTTCCAGCACATACTCCGCGCCCGGGATCACATCCTCCACATCGAGGATGGTCGAAACCTCGCGGCTGACCCGCGCACAATCTTCCAGCGTGACTCCTAAACCGCCCTCGGCCACGCCTTCCATCACTTCCGGCGACGGCGTTGGCGACGACGTCTCCGCTACATTCCCCGCGGCCGAGCCATCACTGTCTGACGTCTGCGCCCCTGGCACCAAAGGTGACATCGGCGCGCTGCCGTCGGTTTCCTGGCCCGCGACTTTATCGATATAGATCCGCAGCACCCGACCTTGCCGCCCAGCGCCGCCCCGGAACTCGATCTCTACGATCTCCAGCCCCAGCGACGCCGCTACCCGGTCACAGATCGCCCGTACTTTGTCGATATCCAGCGTCACTCTTGATCCTGATTTGCAGCCTTGTTTTTGGCCTTAGCCAAGAGCCAAGAGCTAAAAGCTAATAGCTCAAATAAAAAGTGGGCTTTCGCCCACTGGTGTCATCCGCCCGAGTTAACAGGCTCCCAAGTGGCCTACCGCGACTACCTGCCAATGGGACAACCGGTGCCCAAGCGCTTACAGCACGCTCGGGAAGTTCAGCCACAAACTCTAATGATACGCCCCAGGAAAGGAAATTACAAACCCGCGGATACCCTCATAAACAGCGCTTTTGTGTCTGTAAAGGCCGGGAACGCAACTCCGCGCTCGGGCCTTCACTCCTCATAAACACTCGTGGCCAATTGATCTTTACCCATAAGGCTTACAGGCGCGAGATCCGCGTCGTCCCTTCACCCAGCACTTCGGCGATGCACTCCAACAATCTGGCCGGACCATCCAACGAGTGGACGCTGGCGTCCGCATCGGCTTCCGGCTCCACTTGGCGGTTGATGGAAACGACTTTGGGAGCATTCTCACTCGCGCGCACCGCCTGCATGATCTTCCCTCGATCTGCCGACGTGAGCGAGTGGCAGACTACCACCATATCAAATCCTCCCTGACCCAAAATCTGGCGCGCGCTGGTCTCGGTGGTGGCCGTGCTTACCAGGTATCCCGCGCGTTTCAACACGTCTGACCGCGTCGCCAACACAGACGGGTCAGCGCCTATCGAAAGTAGGTGATAGAGGGCCAAGTTGCAAACCTTGTCGTGCGGGAGTTGGCGATGACTATACCGCGTACGCGCAGACTAGCGCTAGGATTTCCTGGGAAGAAAATGGCCCTCAGGCTGCATCAGGAATAAATGGGGCTTTAGCCCCGGCGTCAGCCCTACGCGGGACGCTCTACCTTCTCATCCGCGTCGTCTTCTTCGGATTCGACGTCCAGATCGATGTCCACGTGGATGTCCGGATTCGCAGCCAGGCTCGCAGGACCAGCTTTCACGCTCTCCACCGCTTTGGGTTTTTGCGGAGGAGTGCGCGCGGCGATCTGCCGCGAGATCTCCACCTGCTCCGTAACCCGCCGAGCCTCAGCGCGGCGGTCAGACAACGCACGTTTTTCTTGCGACATTCTCGTAACTTGGGCGAATTGGTTCTCTTTATCAGCAGTCATAAGGTTTAGGATGCGGGAAGCACAAGACCGAGATGCGGCCGCAATCGCATCCAGTGAAAGTATACCGGATTCCCGCGAGTCCAAGCTTGCATCGGGACAACTCGCGTTCGGGGAAAACTCCATCCGGCGCGGTGACCACCTGCGTGGCTCACCCGTCACCAGGCGCCGCCCTTTGGGTCACAAAGAGCGGCCGACCGCCTTGACGTTCTCTTTTTCGCGCAGGCCTTCGCGCACCGAGTAGGGAAAGACTTTCCTGTCTTCGTCTCGGTGGCTGTGGTCTTCCGGATTGGCCGTCGGACTCATCCGCTCAGCCGGGGATGGAGGATTCATATCCTTGGCTCTTTGGGTGTTCATATATGGTGATCCTTTGAGTAGATGGACCAATCGTAAAAGAGCCGCTCGATGGGCGCTGTCCAATTTTGTACACTCCAGCAGAAATTTTTGCCCAGGCGCAGGGACATTTCGTCCTATTAGGATTCGTTGGTCTAGACAAAAATGATGCCGAATGTTCAGAATTGAACATCTTGCTGCCCATGAGATTTTGTATGCTCACCCCTTGGGTTTCTCCAACGCCAAACTCGAATTACCCATCTTGCTGCAATTTGGCAAGATCATTGCCGAGTTCTTTCTCGACCGCCGCTCCCACCCCCACAGATACCGTTACACCCTGACCCGCCATGACGGGCCCGAGATCCTTCACTGGGGCGAGGAAGTTTCAGAACAGCAAGCTCACGCGTCGGCCAAAATGGCCGCTCACCATTTCATTACCCGGACGGATGACGCTACCTGATCATCGTTCCCCAGAGAACCTTGTCCCAGTGTGATTTCCCCCAGGTACCAAAAAAAGGCCACCCGTAAGGGTGGCTTTTTCTTATGTGCCGGTCCAACTGGCTTGGTGGTTAGGCTTGTTTGCGTTCTTTGTCCGTCTCGGCCGGCTTTTCCGCTTCGACTACCTTCGGGGCAGCTGAATCGATAGGAGCGACATTGCCCTTTTCGGGTATGGGGGTGGCGTCGTTGGGCTTTACTTCGTTGGGCTTCACGTCGGCCACGTTCTTATTGGCTTCGGGGGTCTTATTCTGTTCGGTCATTTGATGTTTCTCCTTAAGGTGTAGCTTCGACCATACCGGATTGTCAGAAAAATAAATGAGCACAGTAGCTCACCTTAGTTTTCGCGACGAGACACGTGGATCACCAGCCCTCTCCGGCTGGGCGCCCTTGACTTGCCACGTGGGGCACAGCCGTCCTCGGCTGCGCGGGGTACAGTACCGTTTCAACCGTGCGTTCCCACCTCACCAATACATTTTGCTTTCCCTCACCGCCAGAAACCCAACCCTGTCATCCTGAGCGCTTTGGTTCTGGCGTGAAGGACCTTGCGTTTGATTTTGCTCGCGTGGCACAGGTTCTCCCCTGGGCACGAGGGCCCAAAACAAAACCCCGCCGGGTCGCTAGGCAAGGAAGGCATTTAAGAAGTGGACCGGAAGACCATTTCAGTCGCCTTTGTCAGGCGTGTCGTGAAGAATAACATTGAGAAGTGAGCTGTGGACTTCCAACCCACCGTTGTAATGAATAAGACCCAACTTCCTGAATTTGTTCATGAAGAAGCTGACCCGTGACCGGGTTGTGCCTACCATCTCTGCGAGGGTCTCCTGGCTGATCTTGGGGACTACCGTCGCGGGCGTGCCCCCTTTCCCGAATTGAGCAAGCAATAACAGGATCCGAGCTAGCCTCTTCTCGCTGGAACTAAAGAGTTGGTCAACCAAGTCCGCTTCGTAGCGGATGTTCCGCCCCAATAAATATGCCGTGAACATGTCAGACAATGTACGTTCGCGGGTAAGGGCAAGCATCATTGCCTCGTTGGCGATTCGCATGAGTTCGCAATCTGTCATCGCAACTGCAGATCCCATGCGTAGAGGCTGTCCTGCCAGGCAACCTTCTCCGCAGAAATCGCCCGCCTTCAATATGCCGAGGGTAGCTTCCTTGCCGTTCCCCGAGACCACGGTAAGTCTTACCATGCCCTTCTGGATATAAAAAACCGCATCACAGGTTGCGCCTTGAGAGTAGATTGCTTGTTTCGCCGGCACCCGCACAATTTTCCGACCCTCACCGATGGTGGCCAGAAACGTTTTCGGGTCAAACTCGCGTTTCTTACTTGTTGCCAGCGTGCGTGCCAATCTTTGCAGTGCATTGGGGATCTTGTCGGGTGGTAGAACGAAATCAATACAGCCTGCAGCCTGAGCACTGAGCGGCATGCTGGATTCGTCGGCCGTCCGGTCCTGCGCAAAGGTCTTTCCCCCGTTTGCCTGAATGTGCTTGCATCCCTCCGTACCGTCGCTCCCATACCCGGAGAGGATAATGCCGATCGCACGCGTCCCCATAGCCTCTGCTAAAGAAATAAACAATAAATCTATCTGCTTGTTCCTTTTAGTGCGTGAGGGGCCAACTTTGAAGGCAGAGCCCTCGATCAGGAGATCCGCGTTCGGAGGGATCACATACACGTGATTCGCCCGGATCGGCATCGCT
>JBKKBM010000087.1:0-5593 GCA_046714215.1 Terriglobales bacterium
AGATTGAAGCGGAGAAGCAGGATCGGCCGGTGCGCGATGGCGAAATAAGAACTGCTTGCGAGCAAGCCTGTCCTTCGCGCGCCATCGTCTTTGGCGACATCAACGATAAGAACAGCGTCGTCTCGAAGTGGAAGGCGGACGAGCGCAACTACGCGCTGCTTGGCGAATTGAACACGCGTCCGCGGACCACTTATCTCGCGTCGCTGCGAAATCCGAATCCGGAGATGGAGAAGGCTTGAGCATGGAGCCGCTGAAGGAGAGCGTCGAACTCACGCCTGCCGAGCAGAAAGACACGCAGGTCATCGAGCCCGGCCATACCTTCTCCACCGTCACCGACAAGATCAGCACGATCGTGCTGACGAAGAAGACGCCGTTTGGCTGGTTTATCGCATTCGCGTTTTCGTTCAGCTTGCTGATGGTGCTGCTGTACGCGGTAGGAGTCCTGTTTCTGCGGGGTATCGGCATCTGGGGAGTCAACGTGCCCGTCGGCTGGGGCTTCGCCATCATCAATTTTGTGTGGTGGATCGGTATCGGGCACGCGGGCACGCTGATCTCGGCGATCTTGCTGCTGTTCAAGCAGAGCTGGCGCACGTCAATCAACCGCTTTGCCGAAGCGATGACGCTCTTCGCGGTGGTTTGCGCGGGCATGTTCCCGCTGATCCATACGGGGCGTCCGTGGCTGGCGGCGTACTGGCTGCTGCCGTATCCCAACAGCATGGGCCTGTGGCCGCAGTTCCGCAGTCCGCTCATCTGGGACGTGTTCGCGGTCTCGACGTACTTAACCGTCTCGCTGTTGTTCTGGTACACCGGACTGATCCCCGACGTGGCCACCTTCCGCGATAAGGCGAAGAATCCGGTCGCGAAATTCATTTATGGACTCATGGCGATGGGCTGGCGCGGGTCCGCGCGGCACTGGCACCGCTATGAGACGGCGTACTTGCTGCTCGCGGGACTTTCAACGCCGCTCGTGCTCTCCGTGCACACCGTGGTGAGCTGGGACTTCGCCGTGTCGGTGATCCCAGGCTGGCACGCGACCATCTTCCCGCCGTATTTCGTTGCGGGCGCGATTTATTCCGGTTTTGCGATGGTGTTGACGCTGGCCATTCCCATCCGTGCCGCCTACAACATGCAGGACTTCATCACCGACCGCCACCTCAACAATATGGCGAAGGTGATGCTGGCGACGGGGCTGATGGTGGGCTACGGCTACCTGACCGAAGCGTTCTTCGGTTGGTACAGCGCTAACCAATATGAAGCATTCATGATCAAGAACCGGGCGTTCGGTCCCTACGCGCCGACGTATTGGGCGCTGATCTTCTGCAACCTGATCACGCCGCAATTCCTATGGTTCAAGAAGGTGCGCGCAAATGTGCCCGTCCTCTTCGTGATCGCGCTGATCGTGAACGTGGGTATGTGGCTGGAGCGGTTCGTGATCGTCGTGACCAGTCTGCATCGCGACTACGTGCCGTCGTCCTGGGGACTCTATCACCCGACGGTGTGGGATTGGGCGACGTATCTCGGGACCATCGGGCTGTTTGTGTCGCTGATGTTCCTGTTCATCCGCGTGTTGCCGATGATCTCGATCTTCGAAATACGGACGTTGTTGCCGCAGGCGAAGGTGAAGCCAGAATGAAGCCGCAAGGCACATACGGAGTGATGGCGGAGTTCGACTCGGCCCATGAACTGGTGAAAGCCAGCCGGCGTGCCTATGCCGAGGGCTACCGCAAGATGGACGCGTATTCTCCATTCCCCATTGAGGCGCTGGATGAAGCGCTGGGGATACCGCACACCATCCTGCCGTGGATCGTTTTCGCCGGTGGACTCCTGGGCGGCTTGGCGGGCTACGGGCTGCAGTACTGGACGCAGGTGATCGAATATCCCCTGGTCATCGGCGGCAAGCCCTTCCATTCCTGGCCGAACTTCATCCCGGTGTGGTTTGAGACCACAGTGCTGGGGGCGGCGTTGGCGGCGGTGGTGTGCATGCTGGCATTGAATGGATTGCCGCAGCCGTATCACCCGGTGTTTAACGTCGAAAGTTTTCTGGACCACGCGCAGAAAGATAAGTTCTTCCTCTGCCTAGAGTCGCAGGACCCGAAGTTCAAGCTGGAAGAAAGCAAGAACTTCTTGCAGAGTCTGGGTCCGGCGGCGGTGTGGGAGGTGCCCAATTAGCGCGCCTACCAAAAAAGATTTCATGAGCAAGATGAACAGACCGATCGCGCTGAGCCTGGGGATGATGGCGCTCGTCATGGTCATGGCCGGATGCCGGCAAGACATGCACGACCAGCCCAAGTACATTCCGCTGCGCGGGAGCACGTTCTACGCTGATGGGCGAGGCTCGCGTATGCCAGTGGCGAACACCGTGGCGCGCGGCAACTTACGCGAAGACCAGTATTACTACACCGGCAAGATCAACGGACTGGCGGCCAACCAGTTGCCCGACCGCCTGTTGAAGGAAGATTTCAAGTCTATGGGTGAGCTGTTGGCGCGCGGCCAGAATCGCTATCAGGTCTATTGCACGCCGTGCCACTCACGCGTAGGCGATGGTAACGGGATGGTCACGCAACGCGCCGGGAACACGGGCGCGACCTCGGCGTTCCGGCCGCCGTCGTATCACGAAGACCGCATTAAGAAGATGCCGCTGGGACATTTCTACGACGTGATGACGAACGGCTTTGGCGTGATGTTGAACTACTCCGCGCAGATCAACCCGCGCGATCGCTGGGCCATCGCGGCATATATTCGCGCGCTGCAATTGAGTCAGGATGCGAAGCTGAGCGACGTTCCGGAAGCGGAGCGCGACAAGATCCAGACGTTAGGAACATCACCTAATCCGCAGGCGGGCGCGGGAAGCCATACGACGCAAGATAAAGAAAAACAGGAGGGCGTGCGCAAATGAGCGTCAGTCACGACAGCCACGCCTCGCTTCCTGTTCACGTGACGCCGGAGTACGTGGCCGCTCCGTGGTGGGCGGACCATATGCGGAAGCGGTGGTCGGTGGTCGCGGGCATCGCCACGGCGCTCGCCATCGTGGGCGCGGTGATGGCGATGCAGGCGGGCACGTTCGAGGCCAAGAACCATTTTCTGCGCGCGTACCTCGTGGGCTTCATGTTTTGCTTCGGCCTGACCACGGGCAGCATGGCCCTGCTGATGTTGCAGCATGTGACCGGCGGCAAGTGGGGGCTGGTCATCCGCCGCCAGCTCGAAGCGGGCACGCGCAACTTACCCGTGCTGGCGCTGATGTTCATCCCGATAGCGCTGGGGCTGGGGTATCTGTATCCGTGGGCGGGGATGATGGAGTTGAGCTTCCACGGCAAGCACGCGTTGCATGTGCGGCATGAATATCTGAATCCGACGATGTTCATCGGTCGCGCCGTCCTCTATTTCCTGGGTTGGGGCATCTTCATCTACATCTTCAATAAATGGTCACCGTTGCAGGACAAGCCGCAGGCCTCGCCGGAAGAGGCGAACCGTCTGCGACTGCGCTTCATGCGCCTGGGCGGAGGCGGCTTGCTCTTCTACGCGATCACCGTCTCGCTGGCGGCCATTGATTGGGTGATGTCGCTGGATCCGGTGTGGTACTCCACCATCTGGGGCATGCTGTACATGGCGGGGCAGGCGCTGCTAACGATGGCATTCATGATCGTGGTGCTGGTGGGACTGGCGCGCTACGAGCCCATGAAGAGCCTGCTGCGCAAGACCGAATTGCATGACAACGGCAAGCTGCTGCTGGCCTTCGTGATGCTCTACACCTATCTTTCGTTCTCGCAGTTCATCATCATCTGGTCCGGCAACCTGACGGAAGAGATCCCGTGGTATCTGGCACGCATCCGCGGAGGCTGGCGCCCGATGATCATCTTCCTGTTCCTGTTCCACTTCGTGTTGCCGTTCCTGCTGTTGTTGAACCGGAACTTGAAGAAGCATGGTCCGCGGCTGGCCGCAGTCGCCCTGCTCATCATTTTTGTCCGTTACGTCGACCTGTTCTGGCACATCGTACCCAACTTTGAGGACGCCCGCGGTTGGGCGCCGCAAGGCGAAAAAGTCGGACACTTTTTCCTGACGCCGTGGGACATCATCGTGCCCGTGGCCATGGCGTCGATCTGGATCGCACTCTTTTTCTACAACCTGACGAAGAGACCGCTGATCCCGGTGTATCACCCGTTAGTACCGGAGATATTGGAGCCGCAACATGGAGCACATTAAATCGCAGAGCCAGGGACTGGTCACCAGTGACCGCGACCATGGCCACGAAGAGAGCGACATCAACGTCAAAGCCATCTTTGGCTTTGCCTTGTTCCTCTTGATCGGCGGCATTGTTGCCCATGTGGGGCTGTGGGGCATGTATATCTACCTGGACAAGATGTCGGAGAAGCGCGATGAAGGTGTGACCACGCCCGTGCAGATCCAGATGGAGGCGCAGCGGCCCCAGGCTACGGAAAAGAAGTTAGCGCAATCCGGGCAGGTGGGCGAGAAGCACGCGGAGACCTCGAAGGAAGTATTGCAGCGCTTGCAGGCAGAGTTCCCGTCGCCGCGACTGCAGGACGACAACACGCGCGAATTGAAGATGATGCGGGCGAATGAGGACAAAGTGTTGCAGGGCTATACGTGGATCGATAAGAACAGCGGCGCAGTCCGTATCCCGGTGTCGCGCGCGATGGAAGTGCTAGCCGAGCGCGGATTGCCGAATGTCGCCGGCGAGACGCCGCAAAGCAAGGCCGCAGTCGCGAAACCGGCAGCTCCGGCACGGCAGTAAGTTTTTGCAGTATGAAACTTGCGTCAAGGAAGTGTAGGTAAGTAGTGAACGTCAGGCCATATCAGATATTCGCAGGCGTCGCGTTCTACGCCATGTTCTCCTTCGCCGCGCTTTGGGCGCAGGCGACAGGAGACATGCGCAAAGGCGAAGATCTGCGGCCGACGAACACGCGGCCGTCGGTGCTGGAAAAAGTCGGGATTGACCAGCGGCTCGGCCAGATGGTGCCGCTGGATGCGAAGTTCCGCGACGAGTTAGGGCGGGAAGTGAAGCTGGGTGATTACTTCCATAAGCGTCCGGTATTGCTGGCGCTGGTGTATTACGACTGTCCCATGCTGTGCACGCAGGTGTTGAACGGGCTGACCAGTGCGTTGGGCGTGCTGAAGTTCAACGCCGGACAAGAATTTGATGTGGTGGCCGTGAGTTTTGATCCGCGGGAGACGCCGCAACTGGCCGCAGCGAAAAAGCAGGTCTACCTGAATCGCTACAAGCGGCAGGGTGCTGATCAGGGTTGGCATTTTTTGACGGGCAGCCAGAAATCGATCACGGCGCTGACCGAAGCTGCTGGCTTCCGTTACGTGTGGGACGAGAAGACGAGCCAGTTCGCGCATGGCAGCGCGGTGATGCTGCTCACGCCCGAAGGCAAACTGGCCCAGTATTACTACGGCATCGAGTATTCGCCCAAGGACATGCGCCTGGGCATGATCGAAGCGTCGAATGAAAGGATCGGGAACGTGGTGGACCAGGTCATCCTGTACTGTTTCCACTACGATCCCACCACCGGGAAGTATGGAGCGGTGGCGATGAATCTGATCAGGGCAGGGGGTGTCCTGACGGTGCTGCTGC
>JBKKBM010000088.1:0-10119 GCA_046714215.1 Terriglobales bacterium
GGCGGGCGGCGGGGGGGGGGTTGGGGGGGCAAACTACCAGAGGTGGGCATCGTGTTTGGCGTGGGCGGTTTTTTCATTAAATATTCGCGCGACGCGGTGCGCGAGGCAGACCTAGTGGGCGCGGACATCCTGCATGACGCAGGCTACAACCCCCTGGGCATGGTGACGTTCTTCCGCAAGCTGGAAGCCGAGCGCGGCGGACGGGGAGGAGAGTTCTTCCAGTCGCATCCTAATCCCGGCAATCGGGCGGACCTGGTGGCCAAGGAGATTGCCACGCTGGGCCGCAAGCAGTATGTGAGCGACAGTTCGGAGTTCCGCAACATCAAGAGCAGAGTGGCGGGGCTGAGGCCGCTGACGGCGCAGGAGATCGCCGCGCAGAAGCAGGGCGGCGGCACGGGCGGCACGGGCACCGGCACTATTACACGCAGCAGCGACATTACGCCCAGCAGCCAGTACACCAACCTGGAACACAATGCTTATACGATCCAGTATCCGTCGAACTGGGAGGCGTATGGCGACAAGAGTTCCACGGTGACGATCGCGCCCAAGGGCGGCATCGCGCAGAACGCGGTGGCCTATGGCGTGATCATCAGCGGCTTCGAGCCGAAGCAGCGGCAAAATAACACGAGCCTGGATGATGCGACACAACAGTTGTTGCAGCAGATCCGCCAGTCGAATCCCGACCTACGGCAGGTGGGCAACGATGATGACTTCACCCTGAACGGCGCGGCGGCTAAATCTGTGGTGCTGGTGGGGACCTCGCCGCTGATGGACCGGAATAACCGGGCGGAGCGCGAGCGCGATTGGCTGGTGGTGACTCGGGACCGCGGCGGCGACGTGATCTACTTCGTGTTCATCGCGCCGGAGACGGACTTCCAGAATCTTTATCCCACGTTCAACAAGATCTTGCGGAGCGTGCGTTTGCGGTAGGCCAAGTAGCCACATTATGTTGACACTGTGTGCCTACTGTGTTACCGTTAACCTATGGAGCAGAAAACCAAGGCATACGGCAGACAACGCAAGGCGATGGCAGGACGCACACGTGTAGTCGCGTATTTCGACGAAGAAGAGAAAGCGCGCGTCGAGCAGGCTGCGAAAGCGGAGCGGATGAGCGTCTCAAGTTATGTAGCATCGGCAGCGCTGCGGGCAACTGAGGCTCCTTCCCGATTTTCGGCTTCCCGCGGACGCTTTCAGTCTCTTCGCGCAATGCGAGGGATCGCAAAAGACGCATTTGAGGCTCTCGGTGGCGGTGAAGAATTCTTACGCCGCGAGAGAGCCGAGTTCAACGAGTCCATGGATAAGCGAAAAGCCACCATCATGCGCGAACTCCGGGCAAAGCGTTGAATCGGGTTTATTTTGACGCCATGATCTTCATTTACCTGTGGGAGAACCACAGGCGCTTCGGCCCGCAGGTAGATGAGCTTCTCGACAGAATGGAAACGCGCGGAGATGTTCTTTGTACCAGCGTCTTTACTCTCGGGGAAGTCCTGGCGGGCGCGCTCAGGCAGGAGAACGAACCGCTGGTGGCGCGAGTGCGTTCCGGATTTCGGGATTCTGCGATCGAGGTACTCGACTTCCGCCAGCCCACAGCAGAGGTTTTCGCTGCCATTCGGGCATCGATGAAGGTGACGGCTGCGGACGCGATCCACTTGGCAACCGCCGCCGAGGCGGGAACGGACATTTTCATCACTAACGATGTTTCACTGATCGGGAAACAGGTGCCGGGAATCGGCGCGGTGGTGGGGCTCGATGGGGCTCTCGTTTCGCCTTAGCCTTTTTTGAGCTCGACCAGGACCTGGCGAGCGACTTCCTTCAGCGTCTCAAAGACGCCGGTGCCGTTGAACGCCACGGCTTCGAATACCGGTTCATTCTTCTTCAGCAATTCCTTCTTGAGCGTGTCCACGGGCAGGACGTTGGGCAGGTCGCGCTTATTCAACTGGAGCACGTAGGGGATCTTGGCCAGGTCGTAGCCATGTTCTTTCAGGTTGTCCTGCAGGTTGTCGAGGGCTTCGAGGTTGGCATCCATGCGCTCTTCCTGGGAATCGGCGACGAAGACGACGCCATCGACGCCGCGGAGGATGAGTTTACGGCTGGCGTCGTAGAAGACCTGTCCGGGGACGGTATAGAGGTGAAAGCGGGTCTTGAAGCCGCGGACGGTGCCCAGGTCGAGGGGCAGGAAATCAAAGAAGAGGGTACGGTCGGTCTCGGTGGCAAGCGAGATCATCTTGCCCTTCTGCTTGTCACCGGTCTTATCGAAGATGACCTGCAGATTGGTGGTTTTGCCACCAAGGCCAGCGCCATAGTAGACGATCTTGCAATTGATCTCACGGGCCGCGAAGTTGATGAAACTCAACGTCTTCCTCGATCGGTTTGCGGGAAAATGCCCAAGCGGGCGCGGCTTCGCGCAAAAGGGGGATTCCGAATCACAAATCTTTGCTTCTTTAGGAGTTATATCACAAGCGCTGAACTTACCATTTCAATGCTCCGCCATTGTACTTCGGCGGCCGTTTTCCCGTAAGGGAATCTCATTTCTCAGACATTACGAGAGTACCTCTCCCGCTTCACTGGCCGGCGGGCCGACGGGGCAATGGGTAGTAACCGTCGCGGGCATAGACCTTCAAGCCGGGACGCTTCACCCGGACTTCAATAGTGCGATAAGTGCTGGCTACGCTCGCCCGGGTGGTATAGCCGAGCGTGTACTGATTACGGGCGACCTCGGTGAGCCGCGCATACGCGCCTTCAATGGCAGCCCGGGTGAACTCAGAAAAATGTTCGCCGCCGGTGGCGGAGACGTACTTAGGCAGCAGGTTGTTGGTGCCTTGTCCGGGAAAGCGGAGGCGGCCGAGTTTCTCGACGCCGGGGATGCCGGCCGAATCCACGCCGATGGTGTAGACGATGATCTCGTTGGACAGCAGCAACTTCAACACTTCGGCGTAACTGGCGCTGGAGTCAAGTTCCTGGCCATCGCTGATGAGGAAGATGATGCGGCGGCGTGCCTTCTCGCGTTTGCTGAGGTCCTGGGCGGCGCGCAACATGGCATCATTCAAGGCGCGGGTCTCGCGGGTGGGCGTTTGTACGGTGCGGGCGGATGGCTCCGCGGGGCGTCCGTTGATGGTGGGGCCGCTATTCATGGGGCCTCCCACCACAGGCACGCCACCTTGGCGTCCAGGGCGCTTGGTGCGACGCAAGGCGGCGAGCATCTGATCGTTCGCCACCTGAAAATCAGTGACCTGGCGGACCGTGTTGTCGTAGGTATAGAGGGCGACCTCGTCGAACTGGCTGAAGGCGCCGAGCATGCCCTGATAGGTCTCATTCACCCGCTTCATCGAGGTGGCGGAGATGCCCTGGTCAATGACCAGCGCGACCGAGAGCGGGAAGGGATCAGAGGTGAAGAGGCGAAGGTTCTGGGGTTCGCCATCTTCATAGACGGAGAAATCGCGACGCACCAGACCGTCTACGAGGCGTCCGTCGGAATCTTTCACGGTGACCGGGACGGTGACAAAATTCACGTTGGAAACGATCTTGAACTCATTGAGGCCGTCGTCTTCCGCGGTGCGCGGACCATTGCGGGGCGGGGCGGGAACCACCTTCGTCGGGGGGGTGGGCGTGACAGCCGGTTCTGCGGGTTCATCTGCAGGGCGGCTGGGCTGAGGCGCCGGAGCGGGCTTGGTGCCGGCAGGAAAGGGCGTGGCGGGCACGGGCCGGGTGGCGCTGGGCGCGTCGGGAACCTTTTGTGTTTCTTTTTGTGGTTCTTTGGCTGGCTGGGCGGCGAGCGTGACTGCCGCCAACAGCAATGTGAATGGCAAAAAATGAACAAAAAATGTATTTCCGCGCAACTTGGCCATCCGTTCGCCCTTTAAACAGTATGTATCGGATTAGATGATTGCCGCGTCTAATAAAGGTTAAGATTAACAGAAAAAAGAAAGAGAATATGCCTACCGAACCGAACCGATTGACTGGCTTGTTGGGAGTGGCGCTGCTGACGATGATCACGGCGGCGGCCCAGATCTCGCCACCGCAAAGGCCGGGGGCCCAGAAACCGGAAGCGGCAGCCCAGAAGCCGGAAGGCCAAAAAGTCGAGTCTAAAGACGACCAGAAGGACGACTTGGACACATTCAAAGTCGACGTGAACGTCGTCAATCTATTTTTCAACGCCAAAGACAGGCGCGGTGCGCTGCTGCCCGACCTGAAGAAGGAAGATTTTGAAGTCTTTGAAGATGGGCAGAAACAGACGATCAAATTCTTTACCTCGGACACCAACCTGCCACTCACGCTGGGCCTGCTGATCGATACCAGTGGCAGCCAGGAGCGGGTGTTGCCGATGGAGCAGCAGATTGGATCCGACTTCCTGCGCGAGGTGATCCGCGAGAAGGACATGGCATTCGTGATGAACTTCGACGTGAACGTGGAACTAGTGCAGGATTTCACGTCGTCGACGCGCGAGCTACGCCGCGGGCTGGAGCGGGTGCGCATTAACACCGGGGGAGGCGGGGGCGGAGTGCCGGGATTAGGCGGCGGACCCATCCCCAACAGCAATCCGCGCACGACGGCTCTGTATGACGCCATCTACCTGGCGGGCCGGGAGAAGCTGGGACGCGAAGTGGGGCGCAAGGCGATGATCATCCTCACGGACGGCGAAGATTACGGCAGCCGGGTCAAGATCCAGGAAGCGATCGAAGCGGCGCAGAAGGCGGATGCCATCTGTTACGTGCTGCTTATCGCCGACCGGGGCTTCTACGGTGACACCGGCTTTGGCGGCGATGGGCGGATGAAGAAAGTGGCGGAAGAGACCGGGGGCCGGATGATCGAAGTGGGAAATGACCAGAAGAAACTGAAAGAGGCCTTCGAGCAGATCAGCAGCGAGCTGCGCAGCCAATACAGCATCGGGTATACGCCCACCAACGCCAAGCGGGATGGCAGCTACCGGAAGGTGGAGATAAAGGCTAAAAACGCGAAAGTGCAGGCGCGCAAAGGATATTACGCGGGCAAAGACTAACGGCTGTCCAGTTTTTGTTCCCCAGGGCTAAAGCCCGAAGCTGTTCCCGTACTTACGCATGGCTAAAGCCATGCTCTTACACCGGAAACCTACGCATAGCTGAAGCCCTGCTTTCCCACCGAAAATCGGGCCGGAAAGCGCGTCGCGCTTACGGCTACTCCTCAGGCAGGAGCTAGGGGAGGGAGCTAGTTGACTGCAGAATTTGATTGGCCGGCGCGGTTAGCCAGCATCTTTTCCAGCTTGTTCAAGCGGGCCAGCACGTTCTCATTCATGCGATCACTCTTCTCATGCAAGTGCTGGATCTCCAGCTCCGCCTTGATGTTCACCTCGTATTCAATGTCTGAACGCAGGTGGTCCTTCTCAGCCTGCCGGTTCTGGCTGATGAGGACAAAGCAGGAGAGGAAGATGGCTTCGAGCGATACGATCATGGTGAGCAGACCGAACGGATAAGGGTCGAATTGCGGCAGTCCCATGGGCAAAGTGTTGATTAGGATCCAGGTGGCGAACCACAATCCGTTGACCATGAGGAACGGCATACTACCGCTGAATTCCGCGATAAGGTCGGCCGCGCGGGTCAACGGAGTCGAGCGGACCTCGATGACCTCATTGGCGTTGCGGGCGACGCGGGTGCGCAACAATTCGTCCGCCTTGCGGGTCATGGAACCCACGCCGGCGAGCATCTTCAAGGCTGCTTCCGGCCGTTTACGGATCAAAAACAGCAGGTGGTCGCGGTCGAGCACGAGGAGTTCGGTGTCCTCCTTGGCTTTAGCGGTGGCGGAGCGGGGGCCGGAGTCGAGGAGCGCCAGCTCGCCGAAGATGTCATCGCGGCCGGGCGTGGCGAGCACGATCTTCTGGCCCGCGGTATCGGTGGTGTAAATCTCCATCTCGCCCTTTTGCACCACGAAGAGGGAATCTCCGGGGTCGCCGGTCTCGAAAAGGACCTCGCCTTCCTTGATCTCAACCGTCTCGATCACCGAGGACAGATGTTGCAGGTCTGCCTCCTCCAGGAACTCGAAGAGCATCAACTCACTCAGGACGGCGACATCACACGGCATGCGCGAATCTCCTCTATGGGAACCTCAGACGTAGCTCACCGCGGGCCAGCAAGGGCTGGAGCGGGGCAAGTTGCGGAGATTGTAGCGTCTTTCCGGCGGATTTCATCCCGATTTTCCGCGGAGGCGCCGGTAACTTTGGAGGTGTTTTACTTAGAAGCTTACTTGCGGGGGGCGAAGTATCCTTTGCGGGCGCGTACCTTCAGCTTTTTGTTGGGGGTATGGATGTCGATGGAGCGGTAGCGTCCGTCAGCCAGGAAATCGGCAGGTTTATACGCGAGCACGTATTGGCTGCGCAGTTCGTCCTGAATGTCAGAGAAGGCGTTGGCGACGTCCTGGATCTTGAAGGGAAAGAAGGAGCGTCCGCCGGTGGTTTCCGCGATGCGCTCGAGGACTTTATCACCGCGGCCTTTGTCCGGCGAGAGGCTGGTGCCGATGGTGTAGATGATGACGCCGGCGCGCTGGGCCATCTCGATGGCTTCTTCACGGGTCACACGGCTCTGGTTGTCGTCGCCGTCAGAGAGGAGGATGATGGCGCGGCGGACGGTCTCGGTATCGCCGGTATTCATCAGCCGCTCTTTGCAGACGCGGTAGATGGCGTCATAGAGGGCGGTACCACCACCGGGGCGCAACATGCGGATGCCTTTCGACAGGGCTTCCGTGTTGTTGGTGAAATCCTGTTCAATCTCGACGGTCGAATCGAAGCCCACCACCAGCGCGCGGTCGACTTTGGGACGAACGATCTGGTTCAGGAACTCGATGGCGGCTTCCTGTTCGAACTTGAACTGGGAGCGGACGGAGTTACTGGCGTCCACCAGCAGGCCGACGCGCAAGGGCAGATTGGTCTCCGCGGAAAAGCTGCGCACCGCTTCGGCAGGGCGTTTGTCGTCGAGGATGGCAAAATCTTGTTGCTTCAGGTCTTTGATGAAGCGGCCCCGCTTGTCGGTCACGGTGAAGATGACGTTGACCTCTTCCACGCGCTTGATGATGGTGAGGTCATCGCCCTCACCGGGCTTGGGGTCTTGTTTGGTAGTGTCTCCCGGTGTCTGGGAAGGTCGTGTGGGCAGAGCGGAATCCTTCGGCGGTTCCAGGGGGGCGACGGGCTGAGGTTTCTTTTTGTCTTTGTCCAGCGACTCCAGCACCGGTGGGGCAGGCGCAGTCTTGCTATCCCCGGGCTTGTCTGTTGATTTGGCGGGTGCCTGGGCCACGGGCTTGGGCGCCGGCGCTAAGGTGGACGAAGGCGCCGACGGGAGCGAGTTCTGATCGCTCGATTGCGCGGCCCCCATGACATACATGGCCAGCAGGGAAAAAAGGACGATGCAGGTCTTTTTCATCGAGAAGGACATTATAGATGGCTTATTTGGCTGATTGGGTTAGATGCCGCAAACGGGTCAAAAAGCCGTCTAATCCTGGGGGTAATCCGCTCTCAAAGCTGAGAGTTTTCGCGGTTTTGGGATGGGTGAACTCGAGCGCTCGGGCATGGAGAAAATTTCGCTCCAGGGCGATGGGTTCGAGCGTGGTGGAGGCTGCAGAGGGCGCCTTTTTCTTGCCCTTCAGGTTCGGCTTTTTACCCGCGCCTTCGCCGCGCGCCGCATCCGTGAGGGTTCTGGCCAGTTCGCTGACCATGCGGTCGCGCGTGGCCTTGGTGTGCGCCGGCTTGGCGCGGAAGTAGGCGCTGCTGAGCGGGGTTAGCAACGTGGGTGCACCATAGAGCGTGTCACCGACCACGGGATGACCCAGGGACGCAAGGTGGACGCGGATCTGGTGAGTGCGCCCGGTCTCGATGGTCACATCGAGCAGCGCGAACTTTCCGTAGGCCGTATTCATCTGCTGCAGGACTTTGTAGTGCGAGACGGCGTCGCGGCCTTGCGAGCCTTTGACCGACATACGATTGCGACGGGATTTGTCGCGCCCGATGGCGAGGTTGACGGTGCCCTTCTCCGCCTTGGGCCAGCCGTGCACCAGCGCGGTGTAGGTCTTGCGCACCTGGCGGCTGGAGAACTGCTCCGCCAGCTTGCGGTGCGCGGAATCCGTTTTGGCGACGACGATCAGCCCGCTGGTGTCTTTGTCCAGACGATGGACGATGCCGGGCCGCAACTGGCCGCCCTCGGCGGAAAGCTTACGGAAGCGATAGAGCAAGGCGTTGACCAGCGTGCCGTGGGTGCGCGGATCGTCATCTTCTTCATCCACAGCCGACTGGCCAGCGCCGGTGTGGACCATCATGCCCGCGGGCTTGTTGACCACTGCGAGCGAGTCGTCTTCGTAGATGACATCGAGGGGGATGTTCTCGGGCTTGGCCTTGAGCGGCGGCGGCTGGGCGGGCCCGCTGACGGTGATGGCTTCGCCGCCGCGTAGCTTGAAGGAGGCTCGCTCCGGCTTGCCGTCTACCAACACCCGCTCCTGCTCAATGAGTTGCTGTACGCGCGTGCGGCTTACGTCTTCAATCTGGCTGACCAGGAACTGGTCCAGACGTTTGCCTACGTCTTCTTCGGGCACGTGAAAGGTCTGCTCTTGCGGGGGGGAAGCCATGTAACTCGATTGTAACTGGGGCGCAGGAACGAGGCTATGGCGCGGCGGGGCTTGGGGGCGGCAAAGGTCGGGCTTCACGGCGCAGCCACAAGGCTCCGCCGATCAGCACGAAGACGATGGAGATGACCTGCGTGAGCGAGAACATCCCGCCCATTACGGAGCCGCGTCCGGGATCGCCGCGGAGGAATTCCAGGAAGAAGCGGGCTACTCCGTAAAGGAAAGCGTAGGTGCCGATGATCTGTCCGGCAAAACTGCGGTGTCGCCACATGAGCAAGAGCAGGGAGGTGATGACCATCTCCACCATGAATTCATAGACCTGGCTGGGATGCAGGGGAATCCCCAGCGGAGTGCCCGCGCCCTTGGCGGCCAGAGGATTGGTAAAGATGACGGCCCAAGGCACGCTGGTCTGGGCGCCATAACAGCAGCCAGCGGCGAGACAGCCGAGGCGTCCGAGGCCGTGACCGAAGGCGATGCCGGGGGCGAAGGCGTCGAAAGTGCGGAGCGCCGGCATTCCCGCCCATTTCATGTAGGCGATGGAAGCCAGGATGCCGCCGATGAGTCCGCCGTAATAAACGCCGCCGGATTGGATGAAGCTGGAATCCAGCAACATGCGCGGGTTTGCAGCGTAATAATCCCACTCGATGATGACCAGCAAAAGTTTGGAACCAAGGATGGCGGACAGGATGGCGATGACGCCGAGGTTCCACGCTTTGTCCTCATTGATGCCGTCGCGCACGGCGAGGCGGATGTTGAGGAGGAGTCCGAGGATGAGACCGGCGGCGGCGAGAACGCCGTAGGTGGGAAGGGCGAAGCGTCCGAATTCGAGCAGGTGGGGGAACATAGGAAATCAGATAACAAATATAAAGACCGACCCGCGGGGCCGTGAGGTGGGCCGTTTATGAACCTGTCGGTAGACAGGTGGGGACCCGCCGAGGTCCTTTAGGCTTCTCCGACTGGGGAGATGCACACCAGACCGTTCATTCGAGTCGAATCCCCGTTGGGTGAATATTGGTTCAATAAACGGTAACCACCAGCACCAACTTTGCAGGCCGGTCTTCAAGGCAGATGCTACGGAAGTGGGAGCGAAAGCGCAAGGGTTCGCGCGGAGAAAAAAACGGGTCGAAAGCAGAGGAAGGCAAGGCCCTCAGCCCGCGCGGCGGCCATCTCCCAGGACTTCATCCAGCGCCCCGGCGAGGCGGTCGGCATTGAGCCGGTAATCCTGGGCGATGGAGTCGTACTTCCGCTTCAACAGGTGATATTCGTCGGCGATGTTCAGCGCGGCCAGCACGGCCAGGCGCAGCGAATCCACGGTTTGCGTCTGCTCGGCGACGGTGCGCATCTTCAGGTCGACGAACTCGGCGAGTTTGTTGATGTACTCCGGATCGGTACCGCGCAGGTTGTAGGACTGGTCGTAGATGTCCACGCGCACGCTGTTGGTGGCCGCTGGTTTGCTCACAAGATCTCCTTGAGACGGTGGTGCTGGCTTGATTATGCCTCAGATTCGGCGGCGGTCAACAACTCAATCTGCTTGAGCATCTTTTC
>JBKKBM010000089.1:0-3103 GCA_046714215.1 Terriglobales bacterium
CATTTGGACCATGGGCTTCAGCTCAGAAGGGCAAGGTTGTTTGGCTCCGAAGCGGTGGGAACACCGGCGGCGAACGCGTGATGTCGGCCTCTCACGAGGCCCTTGTCCATTTTTTCACCGATGACAAAGGCGCAGCCGCGATCGACGAAAAGATAGCTTATTTCGGGGACGCAATGAAGTACGTCATTCATGTTTTTGAATCTGCTGTGGTCGGTTTCCTTCAACAGCATGACGCTAAGCACGAAATTGAATCCGGCAATCCGCCCTAGCACGTTATTCTTCCGTGCAATTAAGGGGAGAGTGGCTCGGTAAAATGCTAATCCCAAGGAACTTGCCGCGGAATTTTAGTATTTGTTGGGCGGGTAGATATCCCTCGCCTCGCTCGGGATGACAAAAAACAGAAACACACACCAACCCTAGATCGCCCGCAGCCCCTGGTCCAGATCCGCGAGGATGTCATCCAGATCCTCGATGCCGACGGATATCCGCACCATGCCGTCGGTGAGGCCGATCTTTTTGCGGCCTTCGACGCCCAGCGCGGCATGCGTCATCGTCGCCGGGTGCGAGATCAAAGTTTCTACGCCGCCCAGCGACTCGCCCAGCGTGCAGACCTTCAACCTGCGCAGCATCTTGTTGGCATTCGACAGCGAACCCAGTTCGAAGGTGATCATGGAGCCGAAGCCTGACGCCTGCGTCTGCGCCAACTCGTATTGCGTATGGTTGGGCAGTCCGGGATAGAGCACCTGCTTTACTTTCTTGTGCAGGTTGAGGAAGTCGGCGACTGCGCGCCCACTGGTGTCGTGGATCGGCATGCGTGCGCCCAGCGTCTTCACCCCGCGCAGCACCAGCCAGCACTCAAACGGCGACATGATGGCGCCCGCCGCCTTCTGGATGAACGCAAATTTTTCCGCCTGTTCCGGCTTGGTGCAGACCATCACTCCGCCCAGGCCATCGCTATGACCGTTGAGGAATTTCGTGGTGGAGTGCATCACGATGTCCGCGCCCAATTTGATGGGCTGCTGGAAATAAGGCGAGAGGAACGTGTTGTCGACGACCAGTTCCGCGCCGTGAGCGTGCGCCAGTTTGGCTGCGGCGGCGATGTCAGTCAGCACCATCATCGGATTGGTGGGCGTCTCGATCCAGAGATACTTCGTTCGCTTCTTAAACGCGCGCTCCACGGCCTTGAGGTTCGACGTATCCACGTAGGTAAACTGCAGTCCGTAGTTGGCCATCACCTGGTTGAAGAGGCGAGGCACGCCGCCGTAGACGTTTTGGCCGCAGATGAGGTGGTCGCCGGACTTCATGAACGAACAGAGCGCGGTAGTGGCGGCCATACCACTGGCAAAGACGTGGGCCGACTTGCCGCCTTCGAGCGCGGCCAGGTTCTGTTCCAGGCGCGTGCGCGTGGGGTTGGAGACGCGGGCGTATTCGTATCCCTTGTGCTTGCCGATCTCCTGTTGCGCGTAGGTAGAAGTGGGATGGATCGGCGGCGCCACGGAGCCAGTCTCTTTGTCAGGCTCTTGGCCGACGTGGATGGCTTTCGTGGAAAAACCTTTGAAGAGCTTGCTCATAGGGTCCTTTTAGTCCGGAAAACCATTTTCAACGCGGAGACGCGGAGGCGCGGAGAAAATCAAAAAAACAGAATGAGACCGTGCAAACCACAGAGAGCACTGAGTCACACGGAAACAACCAAACGGCGTTCCGGCATTATTGCAATCTTGATACCCTCTAGTCGCCTTACGATTCAAAAACTCCGCGTCTCCGCGTTGGAAAGTACTAGCTTAAAAAAAGGTCCTAGACCCCGCCGTCGAAGATCTTCTTCGACTGATAACGCTCGGCCGAGTCAGGAATGATGGTCACCACCCGCTTTCCTGCTCCCAGGCGACGCGCGATCTGCATCGCGGCAAAGGCATTGGCGCCGCCGCTTGATCCCGCCAGAATGCCGGCTTTCGCGGCCAACTGTTTCACCATGTCGAAAGCGTCGTCGTCATTGACCATGATGATCTCGTCGGCCATGCTGGCGTCGAAAGTCAGCGGAATAAAGCTCACGCCGATGCCTTCCACCTTATGCTCGCCCGGCTCGCCGCCCTGCAGCACAGAGCCCTGGGTCTCCACCGCGATGGCGATTGCGTTCGGATTCTTTTCCTTGATATAGCGGGCGACTCCGGAGAAGGTTCCGCCCGTACCGATTCCGATGACGACCGCGTCCACACGGCCTTCCATCTGTTCGTAGATCTCTTTGGCGGTAGTTTGGTAGTGGAATTCCGGATTGGCCTGGTTCTCGAATTGCAAGGCGACGAAGGCGCCGGGGATGGTGGCCGCCACTTCTTTGGCGCGCTTGATGGAGCCTTTCATGCCTTCCGCGTCGGGCGTGCGGATGACCTCAGCGCCCAGGGCCCGCATAATGTTGACTTTCTCTTCGGCAAAGCGCTCGGGCACGCAGAAGATCACGCGATAGCCTTTGTTCACGCCGATGAGCGCCAGTCCGATGCCGGTATTGCCCGCGGTGGCCTCAACGATGGTGCCGCCCGCCTTCAGCAATCCCTGCGCTTCGGCTTTTTTGATGATGCCCACGGCGGCGCGGTCCTTCACGCTGCCCCCGGGATTCAGGTATTCCAGCTTGGCGTAAACATCCGCCATGCCCGCGGTGGTGAGGCGTTGCAGGCGCAGCATCGGGGTGTGACCGACCAGTTCGGTGATGTGGTCGGCAGTACGCAGATGAATAGCTTCCATGGTCTTCATAGGCCTGTTAGTAGCGTATCAGAAAGTTTTGTCATCTCGAGCGAGACGCGAGCGCAAGTGAGCGTCGACGAGAGATCCCTACTCCCCCATATTCTGTGATTTCGTGGCAAGTCGGGAGGGTCGTGCGGAGGGTAGGGTCCTTCGACTGCGCGCTCGCGCTGCTCCCGCTACGCTCAGGATGACAGTTTCTTATTGCCCTTGCGGTGGACCGCCGGCGGCGCGGCTTTTCTGGTTGGCGAAGTATCCGCTGCGGGTGCGGACCTGCAGACGGCTTTTGTTGTCTGAGGCGCGCGCTTCCACTTTTACGTTGCGGAAGCCTCCGGCAGACTGCGGCCGGGTCGGTTTATATCCAATGGTGTAC
>JBKKBM010000090.1:0-5664 GCA_046714215.1 Terriglobales bacterium
TCCACCAGGATCCAGTCGATATCGCGAGCATGGTTGAAGGCTTCTTTGACCGCCTTCGCGGTAATCTCGTTAAACGTGACGCGGCGGATGGGCGGGCCGGTGAGTTTCTTCTTACGATGGCCGCTCGTCTCGCCCAGCTCTTCATATAAATGAGCGGCGATGGCTTCGCCCTCGCGGTCCGGGTCAGGCGCCAGGAAGATGGCGACCGCGCTCTTGGCCTTCTTCTTGAGCAAGGCCATGACCTTCTCCTTGCCCGGAATGATCTCGAGTTCGGTGGAGAAGTTGTCGTCGGGGTCGACCCCGAGACGGCTTTTGGGCAGGTCTTTGACGTGGCCGAGCGAGGCTTCGACGTCGTAGTCCTTACCGAGATATTTGTTGATCGTCTTGGCCTTGGCGGGGCTTTCGACGATTACCAGGGACTTTGCCAAGTGGATCCTCTTCGGTTTTGAAGCTAACACAGGATGGTGTAAATGCGCTATCGGCGGCTTTGGCTTTTAGCTTTTAGCTCTTAGCTCTTAGCTCTTGGCTCTTGGCTTGAAGCAAGGCAAGAGCAACGCCAGGAGCCGCGAAAGCGAATCACAGCCCGGCAGATTTGCGGGATGCTTTCGCCTTGAGCGATCCTGCGACGGTTTGGTGAAGGCTCGCCAGCATTTTTCGCACGGCGGTCACTTCCGTTTGCAATCTTGCATGTTGCTCACAGGTCAAGTAGTTCAGATCATGAGCAAGCAGCAAATGGTACTCGAGTTCGCTGGCAGAACCCATAGAGATTTGGACGAATCTCGAGAATTCTCCGTCCGTCTGCCTCCCGCAACCTTCTGCAAGATTCGCTCCGATTGATCCCGCACAGCGGCGAATCTGGGAGGCCGGGCCGAACAGCTCATGCTTGGGAAACGTTCCGGTGCATCGGTAAACATCAAGGGCAACGCCATGCGCTTTCTGCCAGACCTTCAAATCTTTAAAGTCACGCATCGAACCTCCTGCACTAGCCCGACTGTCGACAAATGTTGCTCTACTACGGGAACCCGGCTTCTTGGCTGCTTCCATATTCTCGCCGTTCCGATTCAACCCCATATTCCTCGTCGTTCCGATTCCCGGTTCCGATTAAAACCTATATTCCTCGCTGTTACGATGCAGCCCCATAAAGTCATCTCGCGGTTCAGGCTAAGAGCTAACAGCTAAGAGCCAAAAGCTAAAAGCTCCTCACAAAATTCTTTCCCGGAAGCTGCTTGATCTTGCCAGCGAGTTCCAGCTCAAAGAGCGCGGCGAAAATCTCTGACGAAGAGAGGTGCGGCTCAAGCTGGTCGATGATCTCGTCGATCTGCAGCGCCTGGTCCGGCTGGAGGACGCGAAAGACTTTCTTTTCGGCGGGTGAGAGACCGTCGTCCTGAAATAGAGATGCGGTGGAGGGGCCTGAGGATTCAGAGGGCGAGTTGGTGGTTGGATCCAGCGGCTGGCTCGACGCCAGGCTCAAGGTGACCTCCGAGGACAGATCTTCCCAGATATCTTCCCAAGTGGCGACCAGCTTAGCCCCTTGTTTTATCAGAGTATTGGGTCCCCAGGAGTTCTTGTTGGTCACGTTGCCGGGGACGGCATAGACGTCGCGCGACTGCTCAAGGGCGCAGCGGGCGGTGATGCGGGTACCGCTGTACTCGCCGGCTTCGACGACCAACACGCCGATGGAAATGCCGCTGATGATGCGATTGCGGATAGGAAAGTTCTGCGGCGCGGCGAAAGTGCCCATGGCGAATTCACTGATGATGGCGCCGCCGGTGGCGAGGATCTCTTCGGCAAGTTTCTTGTTCTCCTTCGGGTAAACGACGTCGACTCCGGTGCCCCAGACGGCGATGGTCTTTCCCTTCCCGTTGATGGCGCCTTTGTGGGCGGCGGCATCAACGCCGCGGGCCATGCCACTGATGATGACCAGGCCGCGGGCGGCCAGGTCAGCGGATAGGCGCAGCGCCATGCCCAGTCCGTAGGGCGTGGGGTGGCGAGTGCCCACGACGGCGATGCTGTGATGGGCGAGCAGGCCGGAATCGCCACGTACATATAAAAGGAGGGGCGGATCATAAATGTTGCGGAGGTTTTCGGGGTAGGCCGGGTCGTCAAGGGTGACGATCTGGGCACCAGCGGCGGCGGCCCGGAGGAGTTCCTCTTCCGCAAGTTGCAGGGAGCGTCCGAGGACGATGGCTTGGGCAGACTCGGCGCGCAGGCCCGCGGCTTCGAGTTCGGTGAGCGACGCACGAAAGACTTTAGCGACGCCCCCGCAGCGATCGACCAGTTTGCGCGCGCGCGTGGGGCCGAGCCCGGGCGTGAGCGCGAGCGCCAGCCAATGGTTGCGGGTGAGGTCTGGCATTGGATGGGCGGTCGAATGTGCGGTCATAGGAAGAGTGTCCACCTCGGCGGGACGGGTTGGGTGGGAAGAGATTTGTTGTCCGGATTTTGTAACAAAGGGGTGGGGGTGGGGCTGGCGGCTGGTAGCAGTCGCCAGCTGCCAGCCAAACCCAGCGCAACTGTCATCCTGAGCGGAGCGCGACCCGTTAGGGAGTGCGCAGTCGAAGGATCTATGCATCTTTCCCGTACCCTTGCCAACGGTCTTTCGCCGAACGAGCGCATGAGGACTCGGCGAGGGTAGGGATCCCTCGTCGACGCTCGCCCAGGCTCGCGTCTCACTCGGGATGACAAATCAAGCCCACACGGGTTGTTAGAATCGACAGCAATGTCACGTCTGCGAGTTTCCGCCATCAGTTTTCTTAATACCGCTCCCCTGATGTGGGATTTCGATCATGGAGAGCTGCGCCTGAAATATCAGGTGGACTACACGCTGCCCGCGGCATGCGCGGAGCTGTTGCGCCAGGGCATGGCGGACATCGGCATCATTCCGGTGGTGGCGTATGCGTCCATACCCGGGCTGGTGGTGATCCCGGATATTGCCATCGCGGCGAAGGGGCCGGTGAAGTCGATCCTGCTGATTAGCAAAGTGCCGGTGGAGAAGATCGGGACGCTGGCGGCGGACACGTCGTCGCGCACCAGCGTGGCGCTGCTGCAAGTGCTATTCGCGAAGTTTTATAAAGCGTCGCCGAAGTTCGTGCCGATGGCGCCGAAGTTGAAGCCGATGCTCAAGGCGTGCGATGCGGCGCTGATGATCGGCGATCCGGCGCTGTTGGTCCAGACCGAAGGTTATGAAGTCCGCGACCTGGCGGCGGAGTGGCAGCGCCTGACGGGCAAAGCATTCGTCTTCGCGTTTTGGGCGGTGCGGGCAGAGGCCGCGTCGGCGGAAGTGGTGCGTGACTTCCGGCAGTCGCGTGACCATGGATTAATCTCGGAGAACCTGGCCAAGACGTCGCGGGAGTGGGCGGTGCGGTTGGGATTGCCGGAGGCAGAGATCGTTTCCTATTTGCGGAACAACATCTTCTATTACCTGGATGAAGATTGTTTGGCGGGGCTGAAACTGTTTTACGAGTATGCGGAGGAAGTGGGGGCGTTGGAAAAGGCGCCGAGGGTGGAGTTCTGCCGCCCCTAAAGGGGCTTGGTCTACTTGCTTGCTACCCACCACTTCCGTGGTGGGCTAAGCTCCGGCAGCTACGCTGCCTCCGCTTCCGCCCCCTTCGGGGCTAGGGCGGTTGTCAGAGACGCACCCTGCTCTCCGTCATGCGCCCGAGACAAGGTGACAAAAAGCAAACGCAAGGTTCTTCGACCAAAGGTGTCCGCAGGATGACAAGGGCTAGCTGGCGGTTGGTGGCAGATCGTGAGGGTAGGGATCCCTCGTCGGCGCTCGGGATGACAAACTGCGGCTAAGCAGCGTGCGCCACCAAAAATCGGATAAAATCAAAGCAGCATGTCGCTAACAAAACAACAGGCTTTGGAGATGTTCCGGTCAGATGATCTGATCGGCATCGGGATGGAGGCGGATGCGCTGCGGCGCAAACTGCATCCCGAAGGCGTGGTCACGTATGTGATCGACCGCAACATCAACTACACGAATTTCTGCACCGAGTATTGCTCGTTCTGCGCGTTCTATCGCCCGCTCAAGGGGAAGATGGCGGCCGAGGGATACATCCTGGACTTCGATACCATCTACGAAAAGATCCGGGAGACGGTGGAGCTGGGCGGCACGGGGATCCTGATGCAGGGCGGCTTGCATCCCGACCTGAAGATCGATTGGTTCGAGCGGCTGTTCATCGGCATCAAGCAGCGCTTTCCGCAAGTGCATCTGCATTGTCTGTCGGCGAGTGAGATTTTGGCGATCGCGGAGTATAGCGAGCTCTCGCTGCGCGACACCATCCTGCGGCTGCGCGAGGCGGGTCTGGATTCCATCCCCGGTGGCGGCGCGGAGATCCTGGACGACGAAGTGCGGCATAAGATCGCGCGGCTGAAGTGCCTGACCGCGGACTGGCTGGCGGTGCATCGCACGGCGCACGAACTGGGCATGCGCACCACGGCGACCATGATGTTCGGCGTGGGTGAGACGTTCGAGCATCGCGTGAACCATTTTCAGCATGTCTACGACCTGCAGCAGGAGACGGGCGGATTCACGGCGTTCATCCCCTGGAGTTTTCAGCCGAAGAACACGGCGCTGGGCGGACGCAAGTGGGATGAAGCTACGTCCGTGGAGTATTTGAAGACGTTGGCCATTGCGCGCCTGTTTCTTTCAAACATCACCAACGTACAGGCCAGTTGGGTGACGCAAGGATTGAAAGTGCTGCAGTTGGGGCTGCGCTTTGGCGGCAACGACGTGGGGTCGGTGATGCTGGAGGAGAACGTGGTGCGGTCGGCCGGCGTGACCAACTGCACGACCGAAGAGGAATTGCGCTTTATCATCCGGGATGCCGGATTCAAGCCGAAGCAGCGGGACACGTTGTATCGGACGTATTTTTTGAACTAACCGGTATTCGCCAGGCGACTGTACGAGCAAAAGCTATCGGGTACAATCGATAGGCGCCGCTCAGGCGCTACTTTCTTCCCCAGGAAAGATTTTTCTGCTGGCTCTCTCCCCATCCTTAATGATGCTCGCGCAGGCGGCGGTGCCTGGTCTCGCGATATCGCAGAATCGCGGCGTGGGACAGTTTATCCGGCAGCAGCTTGATCCCACGTTCCGGGGACTGTACTCCGCCAATGCGTTCGACCTGATGCTGCTGATCCCCTACTTTGTGGTGCTGGTGTGGCTGGCGTCGTATGGGGTGCATCGCTACGTGCTGGTCTACCTTTATTACAAGAACAAAAAGCATGCGCAGAAGGATCCGCCCGGTCTGTGGCCGGAAGGCCAGCTGCCACGAGTGACGGTGCAACTTCCGATCTTTAATGAGCAATATGTGATCGAGCGGCTGGTGGATGCCATCTGCAAGATGGATTATCCGAGAGATCGGCTCGACATCCAGGTGCTGGACGATTCGACGGATGAAACAGTCGACGTAGCCCGCGCGGTAGTGGAGCGGTACGCGGCCATGGGACATCCGATCAGCTATCACCATCGTTCGAATCGCTTTGGGTACAAAGCCGGCGCGCTCGATGAAGGCATGAAGCATTCCAAGGGCGAGTTCATCGCGATATTCGACGCCGACTTCGTGCCGCCCGAAGATTGGCTGATGCGGGTGATCCATCACTTTACCGACGCGAAGACGGGCATGGTACAGACGCGCTGGACGCACCTGAATCGCAATTACTCTT
>JBKKBM010000091.1:0-25465 GCA_046714215.1 Terriglobales bacterium
ATCCATTACTGTCCGGTGTGACTCATCAAAAGTTCTATGGCCACCCGGGTGGCGGCCGAACTAGCAACCGAAAAGGACGCGACCGTGGAAAAGGTCAAGGGCGGTCTCGGTGAATTCCGGGTGGATGTCGACGGAGAAACCGTAGTCGACACCAACCGACTCTGGTATCCCTCACCGAAGAAAGTCGTGGCGAAGGTCCGCGAAAAACTGGCGCTCGCTTAGAGGATCTTTTTTCCAAACGCTGACATCGCCAACTCGACCGCCAAGTCCGCGGTACGGTTGTGCTCGTCAATCACAGGATTGACTTCCACGATCTCAAAGCTGAGCATGCGGCCGTGGTCGGCGATGATCTCCATCGCCAGGTGGGCTTCGCGATAGGTAGCGCCACCGCGGACAGGCGTGCCGACCCCAGGCGCATCTTCCGGATCTATCCAATCCATGTCGAGCGAGACGTGATACCCCGCGGTGCCGCGTCCCGCGACGCGCAGCGCCTCTTCGATGATGGTGCGCATGCCGCGCTCATCGATGTCGCGCATGGTGTAGACCTCAGTGATGCCAGCCTTACGGATGTTCTCTTTTTCGGTGGCATCGATATCGCGTACGCCGACCAGCACCACATTCTCGGGCGCCACTTTTGGGGAAAATCCAAAGATGTTGCCCAACTCCGCCGGGCCCAGTCCCATCAGCGCCGCCAGCGGCATGCCGTGCACGTTGCCGCTGGGCGAGGTCTCCGGCGTGTTGATGTCGCTATGGGCGTCAATCCAGATGAGGCCGATCTTCTGGCTTTGGCGGCGATAGAACTCTGCCACGCCCGCCACCGTACCCGCGGCTACGGAGTGGTCTCCGCCCAGTACCAGCGGGGTTACGCCGCTTTCCAAAGTCTTGAGGATGCTCTCCGCGTGCTTGGTACAGGTAGCGGTGATCTCCTTCAGGTACTTTGCATTCGCGGAGCCGGCTTTTTTCGTCTCGGCGATGGCGACAGCGACGTTGCCCCCGTCTTCGACGATGTGTCCCAGCGATTCCAGGCGCGCTTCGAGGCCCGCGACTCGGACGGCGGACGGTCCCATGTCCACTCCGCGGCGGGATTGCCCCAGATCGAGCGGCACACCTATGATGCGGATCTTGCGCGGGGTGCCACTGGTGATCGGTTTGTCCGTCTGACGACGCTTATTCTCGGGATTCAGGCTGGGTTCAGTCATATATTTTTCATTTCATGCGTCATGGGTAGATCTTGTTCAGCATGCGCGGGAACGGAATGGTCTCGCGCACGTGCTCGAGTCCGCAGATCCATGCGACGGCGCGCTCAATGCCCATGCCGAAGCCCCCGTGGGGCACGCCGCCAAATTTTCGCAGGTCGAGATACCACTTGAACGCGTCTTCCGGCAGGCCATGCTCGCGAATGCGCTTCAGCAAATGATCGTACGAGCCCATGCGCTGGGAGCCGCCGATGATCTCGCCATAACCTTCGGGGGCGAGCACGTCCAGACACAGCGCCAGTTCCGGACGCTGCGGATCGGGCTCCATGTAAAACGCCTTGATGGCAGCGGGATAGCGGTGCACCATCACCGGTTTTTCGAATTGTCCGGAGATGTAAGTCTCGTCAGGCGAACCGAAATCGCCGCCCCACGCGAATTTATTTTCCAGCGCGCCCTGGGCGTGGCCTTCCTCCAGTATCTTCACCGCTTCGTCGTAGGAGATGCGCGGGAAGGGCGGAACAATTTTCTCCAGCTTGGTAATGTCGCGGCCAATGGTCTCCAGCTCCGGCTTGCGACGCTCGAGACAGCGCTGCACGATGAAGCTGATGAAGTTTTCAGCCAGTTCCATGATGTCGTTCAACTCGGCGTAGGCCACTTCGGGTTCCACCATCCAGAACTCCATCAGATGGCGCCTCGTCTTTGATTTTTCCGCGCGGAAGGTCGGGCCAAAACTGTACACCTTGCCTAGCGCCATCGCCGTGGATTCGATGTAGAGCTGCCCCGACTGCGTGAGGAAGGCGGGCTCGCCAAAATAATCGAGTTCAAACAGCGTCGTTGTGCCTTCGCAGGCAGCGGGCGTAAGGATAGGGGGATCGGTCAACGTAAAGCCGCGATCATCGAAGAAATCGCGGGCCGCTTTGATGATCTCTGCGCGCAACCGCAGGATGGCGACTTGCCGCGGCGAACGCACCCATAGATGCCGGTGCTCCATCAGGAATTCGACGCCATGGTCCTTCAGGCTGATGGGGTAGGGATCGTTCTCCGGCACCCGCTCGACTACTTGAACATCCTGCACGTCGAGTTCGAAGCCGCCCTTGGCGCGCTTGTCCACGCGCACCGCGCCGCGCACGATCACGCTGGATTCCTGCGTGAGGTGCTTCACACTCTCAAACATCTCCGGGGACACGGCGTTCTTGTGCAACACGCCCTGAATGAAGCCGGAGCCGTCGCGGAAGATGGGAAATAGCAGCTTCCCACTCTCGCGCAGGTTGTAGAGCCAGCCTTTTATGGTGACGGTCTGGCCTTCGTGTTTCCCGATGTCGACGATGGTCGAGACGGGAGCGGTGGTCTGCGTTTCACTCATAATTGATTAATCTCAAATCTGCTAACCGTCGATGGGTTCTCTCACATCGGTAAAGCTTCCGCCACATCTCCCCTATAGGGAGTTCCGTAAAGACACCCACCAACAGGCCGAACAACGTGATTGCGATCGGGATGACGATGAGCAGCAGCGCCACCACAATCCGAATCGCGACATTCAGGGCGGGGTTCACGCCCGTGCTCCGACCGAAGCCCCTTCCAGCGCGTTAAACGCTTTCACCATCTCCGGCACCAAGTCTCTGCCTTCCACGCCCTTGATCTCCAGCAGCAGGGGCGGCGCATGGGGCGCGGTATGCAAAAGCTCCATGCCTTCCTTCCAATCGATGTTGCCTTCGCCGGGCCAGAGGTGGGCGTCGCGGTCGCGCTTGTTGTCATGGAGGTGCGTGGAGCGGATGTAATCTTTTAAAATCCCGAAATCGCGAGCCACAGTATTCATGATGTGCGCGTGGCCGATGTCGAAGCATACGCCGACATCATCGAAGTGCGCGGTGCGGATCAGCTCCACCAGCTTCTCCGGCCCAGACATCTCATTCGGGATGTTCTCTACCAACACAGTCACGCCCAGCGGCCTGGCAAAGGCGCGCACGTGTTCGATAGCGGTCATCGCCGATTCAAACTTGCGCTCATGAAAACTTTCTCCCGGATTTCCCAGATGCTGAATAAGGAAACGGAAGGGCAACACCTCAGCTACTTCGAGCGCGCGTTTCACTTCGTCCATGGCGTCGATGCGTAACTTCTTATCGCGCTCCGTCAGATTCACGGGCGGGGTGCCGTCGCGTCCCCAGTCGGCGTCACTGAACAAAGGCGAATGGAGCGAATGCAGGGCCACCGGGTTCGCCTTGAACCATTGCGTGATCTCCTTTACGTGGGCGCGGTCCGTGTAATCAAAGTGCCCGCGCGCGCAGAAGATCTCTATGGCCTGGGCGCCGCCGCGCACCAGCGCGTCCAGCAGCGCGGGATGCAGCCGCTCTTTCACCGCGACGAACGTTGACATGGCGCGCAGCATCAGTATCCCACCGCCTTGCCGTTGTTGCGGGCATCGCTGCCGCCCAGCCGCTCGCCCGTCTTCGGGTCGATGGCAATGCACTCGCCATCACTCCAGTAGGTGGTGAAGTCGAGCTTGTGGCCGCGATCGGAAAGCAGCTTGAGGGTGTCCGGCGAGAAGCCCACCTTCTCCATGCGGATGCTGTCCGGCAACCATTGATGATGGAAGCGCGGGGCGTTCACCGCCTCTTGAATGGTGAGCCCATAGTCCACCACCCCCATCAGGATGTTCGCCACCGTGGTGATGATGCGTGGCCCGCCCGGCGAACCCAGTACCAGGAACAAACGGCCGTCCTTGAGCACGATGGTCGGCGTCATGGCGGAGAGCGGACGCTTATTCGCTCCCACCGCATTCGCCGGACCCTGGATCAGCCCGTACGCATTGGGTACACCCTGTTTCGCGGCGAAGTCGTCCATCTCGTTGTTCATAAGGAAGCCGAGCGATTCGAGCGTCACCTTGGAACCAAAGCTGTCATTCAAAGTGGTGGTCGCACTCACCGCATTGCCCGCCGCGTCTACCACCGAGTAATGCGTAGTGTCTTCCGGCTCCACGATAGGCCGGGTGCGATCGCGCCGGGCCACTTGGTCTAGTTCATTGAAAATCCCGCCCGGTCGTTGCAACTTGCGACTGTCGCTCGCGTGTGCGGGATCGATGCTCTCACGCCAGGCGTTGCCATAGCGTTTGTCGATCAACTGCGCCACCGGGATCTTGCTGAAGTCGGGATCGCCCAGAAACTCCGCGCGATCGAACATCGCCCGCCGGAAGGCTTCTACCGTCAGATGAATGGCGGCGGCGGAGCGGTTTCCGATCTTCGCCAGGTCGTAACCTTCCAGGATGTTGAGCATCTGCACCAGCGCGATGCCGCCCGACGATGGCGGCGGTGCGCTGATGACTTCCAATCCGCGATAGGTCCCGCGGACGGGCTCACGCTCTTTGACTTCATAATTAGCGAGGTCCGCTTCGGTAATCTTGCTGCCACCCTTACGCAACGCGTTTACTATCTCCCGCGCAAGGTCACCTTTATAAAAACTTGCCGGATCCGCGGCGATGCGCTCCAGCGTCTTCGCCAATTCCGGCTGACGGAAGGTGTCACCCCCGCGGTAGAAATCCCCGTTGCGCTGAAAGAGCTTGGCGGAACCGGGAAACAACGAAAGTTTCTTGTCCTTGAAGTCCTGCGTGTCTTCGTATGACAAGACGAACCCGATCTTCGCCAGCAGGATGGCCGGCTCCATCACCTTCTGCAACTTCAGCTTGCCCCACTTCTTCTGCGCGGTGACTAATCCGGCTACGGATCCAGGCACCGCGATGGCCTGGTATCCGACCATACTCATATCTTTGATCACGTTACCTTGGGCGTCGAGATACATGTTCGCAGTGGCCGCTGCCGGCGCTTTTTCCCGGAAGTCGAGAAAGTGCACGGCGCCCGTGGAGGTACGCAGTAGGAAGAAGCCGCCGCCACCCAGGTTTCCCGCCTGCGGATGGACCACCGCCAGCGCGAAGCCGGTAGCTACGGCGGCGTCAATGGCATTGCCGCCGGCTTTGAGCATCTGCAGGCCCGCGCTCGACGCTAGCTCATGGACGCTGACCACCATGGCGCGCTCCGCGTGGGCGGGCTTAAAGGGCGCGCGATTCTGCGCCGCGGCGCCTAGGGGCGCGGCTATAGCTAATAGAATCAATAGTTTGCCGATTATTTTCATGCGATTTGCTGGCCTTTTTGAATCCCGGTGAACGACATGGCGGAGTCGTTTGTCCAGACTGGGGTCCAGACCGGGTCAGAACCTTGAAGCAGCCGTCTATGAGGCTAGCTTAGGCCGTAGGGGACAGTCAACTTAACCAAAAAGGCGGGGTTCCTAGGTTAACCGTACTAATAACGACTCTTTTTGTCCCTAAAGCGCGGGGACTGCCGAAAGACACCCGCCAAAATGAGAGAATGAAGGGGACGACTGCCGTCCCCGTTCGTCTAAACATTGTTCGTATAGAACCAGGTAGCTGGATCGGCTGAGTCGTTGTAATGGCAACCTTAAGAATGGCAACCATCGAGACCCCACCCAAGGCGGAGCGCGAGATTCTCCTACCCCGTAAGGGGAAGTTGGCCGACCGGCCGACCGGGATGGAGGAAGAAGACTTCCACCTGCTGCTCTCCGAGCTACGGGACGACAATTCCCGCTCGCGGATGCGCGAGGCCGTCTGGATCTCGATCGTCGTGCACATGGTGGCGCTGTTCGCCATCCGCGAGGCGCCGAAGTGGCTGCCTTCCCGCCCCGTCGAGCTGGTCTCTCCCGCCGATCAGGTACGCAAAACCAAAGACTTCACTTTCCTGGAAGCTCCGCCCGACCGGCAGGTGGTGCCGCAGCGTCCCGACACGGACAAGATCTCAGACAAGGACCGCATCGCTGCGGCGCGGACGCCGCAGCTGCGCAAGAAAGATTTGCAGGAGCTAATGGACGCGCGCCGTGCGGGTGCGCCCGGGATAACGCCTGCGCCGCAACAGGCGCCGCAGCCCCAAGTTGCGCAGAGCGGTGCTTCCGCTCCACAGCCGGAGAACGCCCAGCGGCAGGCATCTTCGCCGAACTCAAGCGCGCTGCGATCTCCGCCGGCGCAGCAGAATCCATTTCAGTTAGGAAGCAGCGCCGGTAGCGCCATCGATCAGGCTGCGCGCGCCAGTTCGCAATCGCGCGGGGGCGGCATCGGTGGAGACTACGGCTCGGTGCCCGGCTCTCCCAACACCCAGGTACGCAGTGACATCGATATCCTTAGTGACACCATGGGCGTTGACTTTGGCCCTTACCTGCAACGAGTGCTACAGAGCGTGCGCGCTAACTGGTACAACCTCATCCCCGAAGTGGCCCGGCCTCCGTTACTCAAGCGCGGCACCGTCGCCATCGAGTTCGTCATCACCAAGGACGGCACGGTAGCGGGCATGCGTCTGGGTGGCCCCTCCGGCGATGTCTCTCTCGACCGCGCCGCCTGGGGCGGCATCACCGCGTCGAATCCCTTCCCGCCGCTGCCCGGCGAGTTCCGCGGCGAATATCTCGCGCTGCGCTTCCACTTCCTCTACAACCCGGATCGCAATCGCATGGGAGCGCAATAAGCTGCGATGGCCTCCGCGCGCGGACTTCGCCGCCAAGCCGTAGGCTTGCTCCTGCTTGCTGCCGCCGCTCTCCTCTATCTGTTGCTGCGCTATGGATTCTCCGCGCCCTGGTCTTGGCGATGAGACGTACACGATAGGCGATAATCTCCACCTGTGACTTCCCTGCCCTCACTACTCGTCATCGTTGGCCCCACCGCCAGCGGCAAGACGGCGCTCGCGCTCGCCGCGGCCCAGCGCTATGGCGGGGAGATCGTGAGCTGCGACTCCGTCGCCGTCTATTGCGACTTCGAGATCGGCACGGCGAAACCGACGAGCGCGGAGCGGATGCTCGTGCCCCATCACATGATCGATGTGACCTCACCCACGGAAAGCTTTACCGCGGGCGAATATGCGCGCCAGGCACGGCTTGCGCTGCAGGAGATTGCGGCGCGGGGTAAACATTCCATCGTCGTCGGCGGCACCGGCCTCTATCTGCGCGCGCTCATTGACGGCCTCTTCCCGGGCCCGCAACGCTCAGAAGAACTGCGCGCGCGCCTGCACGCAGGAGAGAACATCCGAGGTAAGAGCTATCTGCATCGCCTGCTGCACCGCATGGACGCGGCGGCAGCCGCCAAGATCCACGCGCATGACACGCCCAAGATCATCCGCGCGATTGAAGTCTGCCTCGCCGGACGCGACAAGATGAGCGAGTTGTGGAAGCAGGGTCGCGATCCGCTGACCGGGTTCCGCGTGGTCCGTGTGGGACTTGATCCTGACCGCGCCCGGCTCTATGACCGCATCAACCAACGTTGCGAGCAGATGTTCCGCGCCGGCCTGGTGGCCGAGACCTGCGCGCTGCTGGAGCGGTTTCCCGCCATCCTCTCCGTCCCCAATTCGCCGCTGAATGCCCTGGGATACCGCCAGGCGGTCGCCGTGATCCGTGGGGAACTCAGCGAGGCTGACGCGCTCGCGGCCGCCCAGCAGGCGCACCGTAACTACGCCAAGCGGCAACTTACCTGGTTCCGTAAGGAGCGCGACGTCCGCTGGGTGGCCGACTTCGGCGAAAGCGTGGCCGCGCTCGACGCTGTGGCTTCAGCCCTGGGGAAAATTTAATCGCTGCTCATTCCCCGCTCTTCTGTTAGATTTTTTCCATGTTCAAGCGCATCGGCCTCCTGGTATTCGTCCCTTTCCTGCTAAGTGTGTGCTTTGCCTCCGAAAAAGATAAATACAACCCCGGTGGGCCTACCGAACTCGCCAAGGACGGCGAGAAGTGGGCGCAGCGCACGCTGAAGAAGCTGACCCGCGAGGAAAAGGTGGGCCAGATCATCATGGTGCAGGGGCTGGCGGAGTTCCAGAACATCCAGAGCCCGGCTTTCCTGACCATGCAGGAAAATATCAAGAAGTATCATCTGGGCGGCATCATCATCACGGTGCGCGTGGACGGCCCGCTGCTGCTGCGCAACCAGCCTTACGAAGCAGCCATGATGACTAACCGCCTGCAACGGGAAGCCGCGCTGCCGCTGCTGATCGCCGCCGATTTCGAACGCGGACTCTCCATGCGCCTGCTGGCGACTCCGTTCTTTCCTTACGCCATGGCCTTTGGCGCCACCCATAGGCCGCAGTATGCGGAGGCCTTCGGTGAAGTGGTGGCGCGCGAATCCCGCGCCATCGGCGTCCATTGGAATTTTTTTCCCGTCGCAGACGTGAACTCCAATCCTCTGAATCCCATCATCAACACGCGCTCGTTCGGCGAAGATCCGCGGCAGGTGGGCGAGATGCTGGCGGCGTACATCCGCGGCGCGCGTCAGGGCGGCATGCTCTCCACCGCCAAGCATTTTCCCGGCCACGGCGATACCGACACCGACTCGCACCTCGAACTGGCCCGCGTCTCCGGCTCGGTCGACCGCCTGAACAGCGTGGAGCTTCCACCCTTCCAGAAAGCCATTGACGCGGGCGTTGATTCCATCATGGTGGCGCACGTCACCGTCCCGTCACTCGATCCCGACCCTAATAAGGTCGCCACCATCTCGCACAAGATCATCACCGGTCTACTGAAGGACAAGATGAACTTCAAGGGACTGGTGGTGACGGACGCCATGAACATGCGGGCGCTCACCGGCATCTACAAAGCCGCCGGCCAGAACGCCGCGGGCCAGGCCGCAGTCGACGCTTTCAAAGCCGGCAACGACCTCATCCTGATGCCTTCTGATCTGGAAGGCGCCTACAACGGATTGCTCAGCGCCGCGGTGAGTGGCGAGATTGCGGCCGCCGAACTTGATCAGGCGGTGCTCAAGGTCCTGCGCGCCAAGGCGTCGCTCGGCCTGCATAAGGCGCGGCTGGTCGACGTAGAAGACATTGCCGTCAAGGTCGCTCGCCCCACCGACTTGGCCCTCGCCCAGGAAGTGGCCGACGCCGCCGTGACCCTGGTGCTGGACAAGAGTTCCGCGCTGCCTGCCCTGCAGGCGGCGCGCCTGCAAAAACGCGGAACTTCCACTCCCCGCCTCGCGTATGACCAGAGAGAGGAGGTCGCGGGAGAAGGTGTGGCTGCGCTCATCATCGTCGACGACCTACGCAATGACGTAGGCCGCGTCTTTGAGCGGGAGCTGCGCCAACGCATCCCTGACGTCAAGATCATTTACGCGGACAACCGCATCGCGGGCGTGTTGATGGAGACCGTGACCAGCGCCATCCTCGACGCGAAGGCAGTGATCGTCGCGGTGTATGCGACGCCTTCGGCGGGCCGCGGCAGCGTGGGATTGCGCAGCGGTACCGGCGCGTTGCTCGACCGGGTGCTGAAGATCGCGGGCAGCAAGACGGCGATGTTCGCGATGGGTAATCCGTATGTGGCGGTGAATTTTCCGCTGGTGCAGACGTATTTCTGCACGTTTTCCAATGCGGTGACTTCGGAGACGGCCGCGGTCAAGGCGCTCTTCGGGGAGATCGCACTAAAAGGCAAGCTGCCGGTCACATTGCCGAAGATCGCGGAGCGCGGCACCGGCATAGAGCGCGCCGCAGTGGCGCGTTATCGCCGCCCGGGGCAGACCAAAGTCACACCGGCGCGCCTGGCGCAGAAGAGATAGAGAGGGTCGCAATGAATCGTAACTACGTTTTTGCAACGCTGTTGCTGGCGTCGATCGCTGTCGCGGGTTGCTCCATCCAATCCAAACATGAGGACGGTAGCCGCAAGGAGAGTGTGAAGATCGAGACGCCGCTCGGTGGCATGAATGTCCGCACGGACAACGTGGAAGCCAAGGATGCCGGCATGTCCGTCTTTCCCGGCGCCACCCCGGTAGAGAAAGACAGCGGCAGCCACGACGAGAAAAAAGCCAACGTCAATATCGATACCCCGTGGTTCGGTGTGAAAGTGGTCGCCCTCACGTACCAGTCGCCGGAATCCCAGGAAAAGGTCTGGGAGTACTACAAGAAAGAACTCACCAAGTACGGACGCGTGCTCGAGTGCCGTCCCGGCTCTCCCGACCTGGAGATCAGGAAAAAGGATGACCTCGACCTGACTTGCCACGATGACGACAAGAAGATGCGGGTGCAGTCGTACAAGCGGGAAGGCAAGAGCATACAACTCAAGGTGGGTACGTCCAACAAGCAGCGGATCGTGGCGCTGAAGCCTTCAGGCAGCGGCACGGAATTCAGCCTGGTGTTCGTTTCCACCCGCGGCGAAAAAGAAACGCTCTGAGGCTTTCCCCGGCTGCGCGCCCTCCCTGCGGTTGCGCGCGCAGTCGCCTTTCCTGTAATTTGGAAGATGGGTGGAACGTCAATGTCATCACTGTAATGCGGCGGTGCCGGAAGGCACTCCCTTTTGCGCCGCTTGCGGCGCGCCGCAGATCCGGGTAGTCGCCCCGCAGTCGACGGTCGCCCCGCCGCTCCCGGAAGGTAATCACAGCTTGCCACCCATCCCCGGCGCCACTGCGTTTCCGTCGGACCTTGCGCCCGCCTTGCGCTGGAGCGCTGCTTTCAGAAGCTGTTTGATCGCGGCCGCGGTCACTACGATCATCATCCTGATCGCCGGACATCCCTTACTCATCTTGCTTACCCTGCCCGCGGGTGGGTGGTTCGCCGTCTTTCTCTATGCGCGCCGCGCGGAACATCTTCCGCTGACTGCCGGCCTGGGAGCGCGCATCGGCGCCGTCACTGGGCTTACTGCCTTCGGCCTTTATGTGATCCTCATGGCCATTGTGCTGGTCTTTCAGCGAGCGCGGTTTCTGGAAGAGATCAAGAAGACGATGGCCGCGGCCGCGGCGCAGAATCCGAATCCACAGGCGCAGCAGGTGGTGGAGAAGCTGATGTCGCCCGAAGGCATTGCCGTGCTGGTCACCGTGAGCGCCATCTTCCTGTTCTTTGTTTTTCTGGTGCTGTGTTCGGTGGGCGGCGCCATAGGCGGCAGCATGGCCAAGGGTAAGAGCGCTACTTAACACGATTGCCTTGCCCAAGCGCGAGGGGGCCGCGTATGATTCACGCGGCACCTGCCTCCCGCAAGAGAGTGAGAACTCATATGAACGCAGAAGCGAAAAAGTTTGCGTTGAAGGAAAAGGCGCGTCTTATGTCCGCCTCTGAGATCGAGCGGACCCTGGTGCGGCTGGCCCATGAGATCGTGGAGAAGGCCAACGGCGTCGAGAACCTGGGCTTGGTGGGCATCAAGCGCCGCGGCGTTCCGCTGGCCCAGCGGTTGGGTGCGCTGATCAAAACCATCGAGAAGAAGGATGTGCTCGTGGGCACGCTCGACATCAATCTCTATCGCGATGACCTGACCACCGCCGGACCCAAGCCCGTGGTCAATAAAGGCGACATCGGCTTCGATGTGACCGACAAGAACGTGATCCTGATCGACGACGTGCTTTACACCGGACGCACCACCCGCGCCGCGCTAGACGCCCTCTTCGACCATGGGCGCCCGCGCCGCGTACAGTTGCTGGTACTGATCGACCGCGGCCACCGCGAACTTCCCGTGGAAGCGCAATACATCGGCCGCACCGTCCAGACTACCGACAAAGAGATCATCGAAGTGAAGCTGAAAGAGATCGACGACAGCGAGCAGGTGCTGCTGGTCGAACGTCCCTAAGCAGCAACCAAGTCCCCTCATGCCTAAAACCACGGCGAAGCGGAGCGCGCTCAACCCAGCCGCCGCCGATATTTTCCCGTACGGTTCACTGCTCGACATCGAACGCCTTACGCCCGCTGAGATCACTGGGTTGCTCGACGATGCGCGCAAGATGGAATCCGCGCGGGCTAACAAGGAAGCGCGCCGCCGACTGGGCAACCAGTTCAGCGGCAAGCGCGTAGCCCTGCTCTTCTATGAGGCCAGTACGCGCACCCGCGTCTCTTTTGAATTCGCCTCCAAGACTTTGGGCGCCATGACCACCATCGTGAGCGCCGCATTCTCCAGCATCGAGAAGGGAGAATCTCTCCTCGACACCGGCTACACTTTGCGTGCGCTGGGAACGGACGTGGTCGTGATGCGGCATCCATCTTCCGGCGCGCCGCACCTGCTGGCCGAATACCTGGGCGCGCCCGTCATCAATGCGGGCGATGGGATGCATGAACATCCCACGCAAGCACTGCTGGATGCGTACACCATCCTGCGGCATCGGCCATCGCTGAAGGGCCTGCGGATGGTGCTGGTGGGCGACATCTTTCACAGCCGCGTGGCCCGCAGCAATATTCACCTACTTTCAAAGTTCGGCGCCCATATCGTGCTTTGTGGTCCGGCTGCGCTTCTGCCGGAAGTCGCAACTACGCTGGCGCCGAAGCTGATCATTGAGCGCAATCTCAACTCCGCGCTACACGGTGCCGATGTGGTCATGATGTTGCGCGTGCAAAAAGAGCGACTAGCCGGACTGAACCTCGACCCGCATGACTACGTGGCCAACTATCAACTGACCAGCGAACGCCTGCGCAAAGCCAAGCCGGGCGCGCTGGTGATGCATCCGGGGCCGATGGTGCGGGGCATGGAGATCACTGCGGAAGTCGCTGACAGCGCCCGATCTTTGATCATCGAGCAAGTCGCCAATGGCGTGCCTGTGCGCATGGCCGTGCTCGCCCGCGCGCTGCGAGGCAAGCCATGAGCACGACCAAAGCACTTCTCATTCGCGGCGGCCGGGTGATTGATCCTGTTAATAAATTGGACGCGCCTCGCGACGTGCTACTCCAAGGCGGTCGCGTGAAGCAGGTGGGCGAACCGGGAAGCATCAAGCCTACCGGCCGCAATGTTCAGCTATTCGACGCGACGGGATTGGTCGTGGCCCCCGGCCTGATTGACATCCACGTTCACCTACGCCAGCCGGGCCAGGAATATAAGGAGACTATCGCCACCGGCACGGCCGCGGCCGCAGCCGGCGGCTTTACCTCCGTGTGCTGCATGCCGAACACGGTGCCCGTGAATGATTCGCCGGTGATCACACGTTGGATGCAGGCGAAGGAGCGCGAAGCCGTCGTGAATGTCTTCCCTATCGCCGCGGCCACGGCAGGGAGCAATGGCGAACGACTGACGGATTTCGTGAAGCTGAAAAATGCGGGCGCAGTTGCCGTTACTGATGATGGCAAGCCCATTCTTGGCGATGACATTATGGAAAAGGCGCTGCGCGCCGCGGCCAAGCTGGGGATTCCCGTCATCCAGCACGCGGAGGACACCCGCCTTACCGGCGGATGCGCGATGCATCTGGGGCCTACGTCGTTCCGCCTGGGACTGCGGGGCATGCCGGCGGAGGCGGAGTCCGGCATCGTGGAGCGCGACATCGCGCTCGCGCGCAAGACCGGCGCGCATCTTCATGTGGCCCACATCTCTACCCGCAAAGCATTGGCTGCGGTGCGGCGCGCGAAAAAAGATGGCGTGCGGGTCACCTGCGAGGTGACGCCCCATCACTTCACCCTCCTCGACGAGCATGTGGGGACTTACAACACGAATTACAAGATGAACCCACCGCTCCGTGGAGAAGATGACCGCGCGGCGATGATCCGCGGACTGCTCGATGGCACCATCGATGCCATTGCCACCGACCACGCGCCGCACGCGCTGCATGAAAAGGAGCAGGAGTTCGACCGAGCGCCCATGGGCATCACCGGCCTCGAGACCGCCCTGCCCATCGCTCTGCAAGTGCTGCATCGCCATCACAAGCTGCCGCTGGCGCGACTGATCGCGCTGCTGAGCGCCAATCCAGCGCAACTGATCGGCCTGGAGCGTCGCGGACATCTCTCCCCTGGCGCCCATGCGGATGTCGTCGTCATCGATCCGAATAAGCCGTGGACGTTCTACGCGCAGGACTCACGGTCGAAATCGAAGAACACGCCCTTCGATGGCTGGGAATTCGTGGGCGGCGTGGTGGCGACGTTCGTCATGGGCAAGATCGTCTTCTCCGCCAATGGCGGTTAGATGATCCCCAGCCGCTTCCCCACTTTTCCCAGTACCGCCAGCGCCCGCTCCATCTGATCTTGCGTGTGCGTCGCCGTCATGATGGTGCGGATGCGCGCCTTGCCTTCCGCCACTGTGGGGAATGCGATGCCTGTGGCCATCACGCCCTCTTTGAACAGCTCACGGCTGAATTCCATGGCCACTCGCCCTTCACCCACGATGATGGGAGTGATGGGCGTCTCGCTCGCCGGAGTCGTCACTCCGCCGATGTTGAATCCCAGCGCGCCCAGCCCCTGTTTGAAGAAGCGCGTGTTCTTCCAGAGTTGCTCGATGAGTTCGGGCTCCTGTTCCAGCACATCGAAGGCCGCGATGCACGTCGCCGCGACCGAAGGCGGATGCGACGTCGAGAACAGGAACGGCCGCCCCCGGTGATAGAGGAATTCGATGAGGTCGCGCGAGCCGCAGACGTATCCACCGATCGCGCCAATCGCCTTCGACAGCGTGCCTACCTGGATATCCACGCGTCCGTGCACATTGAAGTGGTCGATCGTACCGCGGCCGTTCTTGCCGAGCACGCCGGAGGAATGAGCGTCGTCCACCATCATGATGGCGCCATATTTCTCCGCGACGTCGCAGAGCCCCGGAAGCGGACCGATGTCGCCGTCCATGGAAAACACGCCGTCAGTGATGATGAGTTTGTGGCCGGGCTGATCTTTCACGCTGGCGACCTGCTCTTCCGCGTGGGCCACGTCTTTGTGACGATAGACGAGGATCTTCGCGCGCGAGAGCCGCGCGCCGTCGATGATGCTGGCATGGTTCAACTCGTCGGAGATGATGAAGTCTTCCTTGCCCAGGATCGCGGAGACTGTTCCCGCATTTGCCGTGAATCCGGATTGGAAGACGACGCACGCCTCCACATTCTTAAAACGCGCGATCTTTTCTTCCAACTCCATGTGCAGGCTCATGGTGCCGGCGATGGTGCGCACCGCACCCGGGCCCACGCCGTACTTTTTCGTCGCCGCCAGTGCCGCTTCGCGCAGCTTGGGATGCGTAGTCAAGCCCAGGTAATTGTTCGACGCCAAGTTGATCACCTTCTTGCCGTCAAAGGTGCACTCCGGCGCGCATTCGTCTTCCAGCACCCGCAATTTGAAGTAGGTACCCTTAGCTTTCAGCTCGTCAAGCTGCTTTCCGAGGAAGGCGAGCTGTGGACGCGTGGAAGTAGTGGGTGTCATCGTTACTCGCCTTTCTTCTTGGACCGCGATTTGGCCGCGGTGGCTGCACCTTGCTCCGGGCCGGAAGACTTGTCCGGTGCCACCAAGTTCGCCGTCACAAAGATGGGCTCGATGTCCGTAGGAACATTTTTCAAACGGTTCAGCGCTCGTTGCACCGACGGCCGGATCACGCTCAGCTCGGTCATCATCCTCTTGGCGCCGGCGTAGTCGCCCGTCGCCTCCAACATCAGCAGGTCGCGATCAAGATCGCGTATAGCCGCTTTGATCTTGGTAAAATCGACGGAAAACGTGCCGTCGGCATTTACTTTGTACGCGCCCTTGTCAAGCAGATAGTTGAATTGGATGGCCATGCCGCGCGCGTGGGATGAAGTCACACCGAAGCGCAAGGTACGGAATGCCGAGGCCAGAAACGTGGTGTACATCTTCCGCTCCGCCGCCTCGCCTTGACCGAGGCCGTCTTTCAGCAGGCCTTTGTCCATCAGATATTGCAGCGCGAATAAACCGGTGACATCGGCCTTCGCCTCTTCGATAGTGCTGTACAGTTCCTTCAATTCCTGCCGCGGCGTGCTCTCACGGCCGTTGATCTTCAAGCCGTGCGGCCCCAGGCCATGCGTCAGTTCGTGCGCCAGGATGTGGGTGAAGAACGAATCGAAGTCTAAATCTTTGCGCGCCGCCGCCGGCAGCACTACCCGCGATATGGGCACCAGGGTCTTGTTGAACTTGGCTTGCTGCACGTTCTTCAGCATCACTCGCTTGCTGCCTTTTTGCTGGATCACGCGCTCATCGTTGGGCAGATTGTAAGCTGCGGTCTGCACGCCCATGTTGCCGTCGCCCGCGCCAAACACCTCATTCACAACGGTGATGGGCGAGAGCGCGCCGATCTTCGCGTTGCGATGCTCCGCCGGGATAGGCAGATTGTTCTCGATATCCTGCAGGTGGTTGCCAAAGAAAGCGAGTTTGCCGCTTTCTTTCTCATCGCGGATGCTGATGTAGGCCTCGAACGCCGCCTTGTAGCCGAAGAGTTCGTCGTTGTACGTCTCGTATGGGCCAATGGTGACGTCGAGCGGCGAATCCAAGTCCATCCAGGCAACGTCGCTGGCAAAGTAATCGTTAGAGACGAATGCATCGGCACGCAAGGTCAAATACTTCTTGAGCGACGCGTTGGTCGTCAGCTCCGCCGCGTCCTTCAGTAGTTGCGCCGCCTTGCCGAGGCTAGCGGCGTACTCCTGGCTGTAGGGGATGATCTTGAACGACTTCGATCCAGCCGGATCGCGCCGGATGGTGGTGAAAAACCATTCGGCTTGTTGCTTGTCTTCCTTCGACAAGGTCTTCATCCACGCTTCTACTTCCTCTTGGGAGGTGTCTTCGGGATAGAAATTCGCCCCCAGCGGCTTCTTGGCCGGGGCATCCGGCAGAAATACTTTGTGCTCGTCCAGCGCAGACCACGGCCCCTTGTTGATCCAGAAATAGCGCAAGCGCTCGCGCCCCAGGGGCGAGGAGTCTTTCTTCAGCTTGGCGTAGAGCGCGTTGTTGCCGCTCCAGCGCTGCTCCAATTGCAGTGCGTCCATGATGCGTGCAGCTTCGATCAACTTCACCAGTGCCTGACGGTCACCTGGGGAAAGCTGCGCGGGAGAAACGCGCAACTCGGTCGACGCCAGGCGCGACCGCATCTTGCGCAACTCCGCCACCCCGGGAAGCTTTGCTTTGTCTGAGGAAGGTGCTTTGGTCTGCTGTGCTGCTGCCTGCGTAAGAAAAAGAACTGCGATGATGCCCAAAGCCCAGAGTCTTTTCATTTCATCCTTCACTTTTTCAAGGTTTGATGCTTTTGAGTGCCTGTTCCGCCTGCCAGAGGTGCCGCCGCTGGTGCGCTGCCAATATCCAGAACAGGGAGTACATGTTGTAAGTGACGCTTTGCTTGAAGGGCGATGCTACCTTGACTTTGTCCAAGGCGAAACCGTTGGCGCGTTCAAGCCGCGCGAACATCACTTTCTGTGATTCCAGGAATCCCGCCAGGACCTGCTGCGTTGATCCGAGATTCAGCGGCTCAAAGTTCGGACGTGTCTTCACGCCATGCCGATACGGCGGCTCCATGATCCAAGCCAGCAGTTTTCCCTTGAAATCCCGCTTATAGGGCCCGCTACCTTTGACAGCGCGGGAGAATCCATCTTGAAAGATAGCTTCGTAGTTGGCCGTGGTCAGGGTGAGATGAACGATGCATTCGGCCGCACACCAGCCGCCCGTTACCGGACGCTGGGTAAGCGCCGCCTCTGCATGCGCCGCGAACATCTGCTGCGCGTGCTCAGAGCACGCCTCGAACTGGTGGCGCAGGTCCGTGAGTTGCGGAGAGAGCGAGCGAGCCACCTGCGGCGCGGTCATACCCTTATTTCACTCCATTGGGGTACAGCAGAATCTTGCTGGCCGCGCCCGCCTTCAGGCGCTCCATACCCTGGCTGAAATCTTTCATCGCGATGCGGTCGGTGATGGCCGGCTTCAAATCCAGCAGCCCATGCTTGAGCAGCTCCTGCATCTGGTACCACGTCTTGTACATGCGCCGCCCGTGGATGCCGTGTACGGTCGCGCCTTTAAAGATGATGGCGTCCGCTAGATTCAACTCTACCGGCTTGGTGGGCGTGCCCAGCAGCGAGACCCGCCCGCCCATGCGCAGGATGTCGAAACCGCTGCGGATCGCATTGGGATTTCCGCTCATTTCCGCCACCACATCAACACCGGTGCCATTCGTCTCTTTCAGCACCGTTGCCTTCACATCATCTTTCGTCGGATCGAGAACGAAGTCCGCCTTCATCTCTTTCGCCAGGCGTCGACGGTTCTCGTTCGGCTCGATGGCAAAAATCGTCGACGCCCCCACCGCCCGCGCTACCGCGACGGCAAACAGTCCGATGGGTCCGCAGCCGATGATGGCGATCGATTGCGCCGCGATCTCGCCTGACATGACGGTATGCACCGCGTTCCCCAACGGATCGAGGATGGCCGCGTAGTCCGCCGGGATCTTGGGATCGATCTTCCAGATATTGGTTTCAGGGATGACCACATATTCCGCGAAAGCGCCGTCAGAATCGATGCCGATGATGGTCACTTGCTGGCAGATGTGCGCTTCGCCGATGCGGCACTGATAGCACTTGCCGCAGGCCACATGCATCTCCGCGGAGACGAAGTCGCCTTCCTTCACGCTGGTCACGTTCTTGCCCACCGCCGCTACTTCGCCGCAGAATTCGTGACCGGGAACCAGCGGAGGCTTGATGCGCCCCTGCGCCCAGGGGTCCCAATCGTAGATGTGGAGGTCAGTGCCGCAGACCGCGGCCACTTTTACCTTAATGAAGACATCGTTGTCGCCGAACTTAGGGATCGGCACTTCGCGAATGTCGGCGCCCGCCTTGGGCTCAGACTTCACCACCGCCAGCATGGTTTCACGTGTAGGCATGGACTCCTTGACGTTGCCGCGGCAGCAGCAAACCCCTTATTTTATCACCCTGCCATCACGCCCGGGCAGCCGAGGCGGTGCGCTGGTCATGCACGTCTTCCATCAGCACTTCGATGCCACCCACCCGGTCCGCCACCTTGTTGTACAGCCACGCCGCGATCCCACCCCCAATGAAACCGACGGCCCCGTAGGCGACCGGCAGCACGATCGCCAGGAGTACTCCGCCCATCACCCCGCCCACGCCGGCGCTGCCCGTCTGCGTGAGCGACGCTGCAATAAAGATGAACGCGATCGGGATCAGCAGGATACCCATGGCGGCGTAGACCACGCCGGCCACTTTGGCCACGGTCAATACTCGGAACTTCCGGATCTGTTTCATATGACCTCCTTCTATTTCGGATACGTCTTCGGCCCCGGCTGGGCATTGAACTCCGCAGACTTGCCCCGCGGAATACTCAGCGTCTTCCAATCTTTTGCCCGGAAATGTTTGGCCAGCAGGATGATCTGTCCCACGTGGCTGGCGTAATGCGCCACCTGCCGATTGATGGCCTGGGTCACGGAATGGCGTTCCCCGCGGATCAGCACTTCGCGCGGCAGGTCGGCTTCCGTCAGCGGTTCCAGCGCCGCGAATACCAGCGCCCAGCCCTCGTCCCACTCCGCCATTACCTTTTCGCGGGAAGCGGTCGGGGGCAGTTCGAATTCCTGGTCGCGGTTGCGGTCGGGCTTTTCGCCATCCGTGGTCAGGAAGTCGCGCCAGCGGGAGCGCATGTTTCCCGCCATATGCCGCATGATGACGGCAACGCTGTTGGCTTCATCGTCGATCGCGCGAAATAATTCTTCGTCACTGATCTGCTCCACCGCTTTCTCCGCCAGCTTCTTGTATTGGCGGAAGAGCACCAGCGAGTCTTCCAGGTGGTTGGTCGTGAATTCGTGAGGCATCTGCTTATCTTCCCCTGCTTTTATCTTCCCCGTCTTTTGTCTCCCCAACCACCGCCGCCGGAGGTCTCGATGCGCACGCGGGATCCCTTCGTGAGTCGCACACTGCATTTTCCTGGGACCAATTCCCGTCGGCCGTCGGCGTGGATCACCGTCGTCCTTCCGGCCGCGCCCGCGCCGCCACCGTTCAACCCGTAAGGGCCGCGCTTGCGCCGATCAGCTAACAATGTGACTTGGGCATCGGCCAGAAGTTCCACCTCGCGGACGATTCCATCACCACCACGATGCTTGCCCGCGCCGCCACTGCGCCTGCGCAACGAATATACCATCACGCGGATGGGATATGCATGCTCCAGCGCCTCCGCCGGGGTGTTCAGCGAATTCGTCATGTGGGTGTGCACGCCGGAGACTCCGTCCTTCGTCGGACGCGCCCCCATGCCCCCCGCAATGGTCTCGTAGTAAGCGAACGGCACCGCGGGCGCACTGCGATCATCCATGCCGCCGATGGTCAGATTATTCATCGTGCCCGACGACGCCGCCGGGATCAGTTCCGGCACCGCTTTCGCCAAGGCGCGCAGCAACACGTCTACCGTCCGCTGCGACGTCTCGACGTTGCCACCCGCCACCGCCGCCGGCGGGAGCGCGTTCACCACCGTACCCGCAGGCGCGATCAGCTTAATGGGACGCATGAGCCCCGCGGTCGCGGGCACATCCTCCGCCAGCAGACAGCGGAACACATAGAAGCAGGCCGAGAACGTGATGGCCTCCACCGCATTGATGCTGCCGCGCACCTGCGGACTGCTGCCGGAAAAATCCACGACCACCGGACTCCTGTTGCCCCGGCGCGGAAAGGTGATCTTTACCGCCAGGCGCACGGGAACGTCGGTCACACCGTCGTCATCGAGAAAATCTTCCGCCGCGTACGTGCCCGCGGGAATGCGCGCGAGGAACGCCCGCATGATTTGTTCGGAATAGGCTTGCAGGTCGTCCATCGCCGCCTGCACCCGCTTCAAGCCATAGCGCGCACAAACTTGCTGCAACCGCGTCGCGCCGGTGTGGCACGCCGCGATCTGCGCGCCCAGGTCGCCCTCGCGTTCTTCCGGGGTGCGCACGTTGTTCAGCAGCATGGCCAGAACGTCGCGCTGGGTCTTGCCGCCCGCGATCAGTTTCACTGGCGGAATGCGAACACCCTCCTGATAGATCTCTTCGCAGATGCCCATCGACCCGGGATAGGTTCCACCGACATCGGCATGGTGCGCCCGCGACGCCACATAAAAAGCGGGCATCTTCGTGCGAGACGCTGCCGCGTGGCCGCGCGCCAAAAATACCGGCGCCACCAGCGTGATGTCCGGTAGATGCGTGCCGCCGCGGAACGGATCATTCAGCATGGCCACGTCACCCGGGCCGAGATCGAGTTCATCAATGGCCGCGCGCACGGACATCGGCATCGAGCCCAGATGAACTGGCATGTGATCGCCCATGGCCACGACTTCGCCGCGCGCGTCAAACACCGCGCAGGAATAATCGCGCCGCTCTTTGATGTTGGGCGAGAAAGCGGTGCGGCGCAGCGCCGCTCCCATCTCCTCCGCAATGGAGTGGAAGATGTTCTTGAAGATCTCAAGTTCCACGGGGTCGCGCAGCGGTTTCATGGGAAGGGAAACAGTGTACGCCTCCGCGCGGGTGTGGTGACCCGCTCCGCGGGAACCACTGCGGTAAAAAAAATATGCAGAATTATGTTGACACAACTGATGCTTGCATCCAATATCTAGTAGTAGCAATGCAGGGGACACACCTTATAGCGTCTCTCTTGCAAACAGGGCTTAGGAACTAAATCTCAATTGGAGGTTTCGCAAAATGGCAACGAAAAAGAAAGCGAAAAAGGCCGCCAAGAAGAAGAAGTAGTCACGTGAGGCCTCTTCAAGGGAGCCCTCAGTTCCAGAAGGTCTTCGCTTAGCGAAGGCCTTTTTTATTTACTGCCTTTTATTTGTCCCCGCATATTGACCTCTACCCAATGCCGCCGTACTATCGCGAAGTCCCTCTCCAACTTTTTGAAGGGCAGATTCGTTACGCGATGGTTGTCCCAAGCTGTTTGGTCTGAGCTTTGCGACCAATAAGCCGGTTGGCATAAAGATTGCTCTCACCAAAAGGTATGAACTTGCGATCCACCAGCCCCAAGCCGCGCACAAAAGCGAAGAACGGCAGCGCTACCGATGACATCGTCATCCCTGACAAACTGTTTTTCCGCATTGGCGAAGTGGCCAAGCTGTGCAAGTTGCCCGCCTACGTGCTTCGCTTCTGGGAGACGGAGTTCCCGCAACTTGTGCCCAAGAAGAGCAGCACCGGCCAGCGCATCTACCGCCAGAAGGATGTAGAAAATGTCGTGCGCATAAAGAAATTACTGTATGAGCAGGGCTTCACCATCGCCGGCGCCCGCCAGCATTTCAAGCTGGAGCTGAAACCCACAAAGAACCAGGTTGCGCTGCCCTTCGTCATCTCCTCGCGTCCGCGTAACCAGGAATTGAAGCAAGTGCGCGCCGGCCTGCAGGAGATCCTGGGGATTTTGTCGAAGAAGCGCTGAGATTTGAAGCGATAACCCTGAAGCGCTACACTCTGAAGGGCTTACCTCCCCGACGCCCCTTTTCTTGACTTTCTGGGGCCCGCGCCGCACAATGTAGCTCCCTCCCATCCACGGCAGATGGGCTCCCAATTCGCGAAACCGGAAGGCTAGAACATGAAACGTGCATCACTTGCTATTGTCCTCATTCTGTCGGTCGTCACGCTTGCCTGGGCGGCACGTTCCACACCTCTGAGCGCTAATTTCCTTCCCAACCTGTCCGTTAACGGCGTTGGTGTCTCTGACGACGGCAATCCCTACTACATCAATGGGGTGCAGGCGGTGAAGTGCTACTTTGGCGTGAACAATCAGAACGCCAACCTTGTGACCTACAGCACCGGACGCAAGCTCGTCTTCCAGTTTGATCCCGCGTCGCCGGCCGCCAACACTTCCGGACTTTCCACCGCAGCCCCGGTAGCCGCGGAAGTCGATTTTTACGGCATCAACTATTACGGACAATTCCAGAGCATGGGCGTGGGTACCACGGCGCAATTGAAGGGCAGCCTGCAGTTCAAGGCGAACAACACGACGTACGACCTGACCTACGCGTCGCTCGCGGTCATGCGGATTTCGTCTACTACCTGGCTCATCACGACGAATCCCAATGACATCCCTGGCTTTCCCGGCTTCAACGCCAGCGACCAGGCGGAGCTCTCGTCGTTCCGCAAGCGCACGAAGACCGTGTACGGCGCGGTGAATATGCCGATGCGGTTTGAAGTGACGATTCTGTAGTAGGAGTGCCGCTCCGCGCTCAACCAACTTCCTGCGGCCAACGTCTATACTTCACTTCCTCAGGAGGCCATCTATGGTCCGCGCCTGGCTTCGCCTTACTCTTTGCCTGCTCTCTGTGGGCGCCACCCTATCAGCACAACAACTCGCCGACGAGCAGTTCGATCCACCCATCCCGCAACCTGCCTATGCTCAAGGCAAGGGTGCGGTGGTCGCCATCGACGAGGCTCACTTCAACTTCCACACACTTTCGGGACGCTTCCAGGCGTTTGCTAAGCTCCTGGGCAAAGATGGATACAGGCAGCAAGCCAACTTACTTTGATGGCAATCAGGAAGAAGAAGCAGAAACTGGTCGGCGCTAGCAGACGATTTCAGAACTTTCGTGTTAACAGTCGCATAGCGTGCCGGACGCTCTCGGACTCAATGCCGTCCGCCAGGAAGTCTCATAGGCGCAACGATCTCTTCCGGCACCTTTTTTGCTCAGGCACCCGCTTGATCTATCAGCAGGATCGTGCGCAGAAGGACATTGGCGCCATTGGCGCAATCCTGCCATGGGGTTGATTCCCTGGGAGAATGGCTGATGCCATCGATGCTCGGCACAAAGATCATGGCGATTGGCCCGATCTTGGCGATCATCTGCGCGTCGTGGCCGGCGCCGCTCGGCAATCGCATCGTCTTCAGCCCCAGCTCCGCCGCGGCGGTTTCTATCGTTGCCTGCAGCCCGGCCTCGCAGAGCGCCGGCGGGTAATGCTTCGTTTTCTCCATAACGATCTCGGTCCTAGTCTGCTGGGCGATTACCTGCGCGGCCTGCTTGATCTGGTCTCCCAACCGCGCAATCTTTTCTGGCGAGAGATCACGTAATTCGATCGAATGTTTGACCAAACCAGGTATGACATTGGCGGCATTGGGGAATACATCCAGCTTTCCGACAGTGCCGACATGGCGGCCGGGTTCGCGAGTCACGGTCTCCTGCACCGCTTCAATCAGCTTGGCGGCTGCCAATAACGCGTTCCGCCGCTGATTCATCGGAGTGGTGCCGGCATGGTTGGCAAAGCCGCGGATCTCCACGTCATAACGGTCGATGCTGACGATTCCCTCCACCACGCCGATGGGGATCTTGTCGTTATAGAGGTTGCCGCCCTGCTCGATATGCAATTCGAGGTAACAGTGGATCGAACCGGGGGCCAGACGCGCCTCCGCCACGCGTGCCGGGTCGCCCCCGATCTTCCGCAGGCCGTCCGCGACGGAGATGCCATGGTTGACGCGCGCTAGGTCGTCGGCGCCGAGGTAGCCGGCGGCAAAACCGCTACCGGTAAAAGTGTTCTCTTCATCGGTCCAGATCATCATCTGCAGCGGATGACGAGTCGTGATGCCGTGCTCCTTCAGGGTGTGCATGATCTCGATCGCGGACAACGAGCCAAGGTCGCCGTCGAAGTTGCCACCATTGAGTACGGAATCGATGTGCGAACCGAAAAGGATCGGCTTCAGCCCCTTTTCTGATCCGGCCCGCGCCCCCCAAATGTTCCCGGCCGCATCGACGCTCGGCTCCATGCCGAAGCTCCGCATCAAGTCCATGACATACTTTCGCGCAGCAACGATTGCGTCAGAAAAACCCAGACGAGTGACGCCGTCGCTGAAGCCTCCGCCGGCAGGGCGCCCGTAAACGCTTAGCTCCTCCAAGCGCTTGCGCAAACGGTCCGCGTTGATGCGCAGCCCCAAACCCGGTTTCTGAAAGGAATACAAACGCGGAACCGCAACGCTGACCGACAGCGCGGCCAGGCCGGAAAGTACAGTGCGACGATCGATCGACATGGGCTGGATTCTAGACCTTCAAAGCCCAAAAACCGAATGGGAAATGCCGCTGCGGAAGAATGGTCGGGACGGGCAGATTTGACGACTTCGTCGAACTGCCGCCGTCCCCTCGCAGGCTTTCTGCATTCGCTGCGCGAATGCGTGGATTGGGGTGCTCGTCGCCGGCAGTTCAAAAGTCCGACAAACGCGTTTACTTTTGATTGGCAATCAGGAAGAAGAAGAAGAAGAAGAATGGTCGGCCCTAGCAGACGATTTGAGAACTCTGGCTGTTCGGGGACATGCCCGAGGTAAACTGGAATATCCTATTTTGCACTTAGCAACGCGGACAAATGCCGACCGGTACGAGTAAGGAGGGAACAATGAGGAAAGCTTTCCTAGTAACTTTATGGAGCTTGATGGCTACGCTGGCGTGGAGCGCCAGTCCTACCACGGTCCGGGATGATGCTAGCCAGACAAAGTGTCGTAATCTCGACACTGAAGATGTGGGCTCGATTGTACGGCACCCCGAGGTGACCGCAGCAATCCAGGTGCTGGATGCTTGGGTGGAAGCGACTGTGGCAGGTCGAGAACAACCGGGACTTTCTATTGGCATTGTGTACGACCAAGGCCTCATTTGGGCCAAAGGCTACGGCTTTGCCGATGTAGCCAGTCA
>JBKKBM010000092.1:0-5533 GCA_046714215.1 Terriglobales bacterium
GCTCAATCTCCCTATTACTAGTATTCCTGCTTTCCCTCTGCGCGCCCGCGCAGACGTCCGCGTCCCCTGATTTCGCCCAGTGGAAGGCCGAAACCGTCGAGATCCTCAGCGCGCTCATCAAGCTGGACACCAGCAATCCTCCGGGCAACGAGATCATCGCCGCAAAATACATTGCGGACGTCCTCAAGAAAGACGGCATCGCCTCCGAGATATTTGAATCCGCGCCTGGGCGCGCCACCATCGTCGCGCGTATCAAGGGCAGCGGAAAGAAGCGCCCGCTCCTGCTCTTGGGACATACCGATGTGGTGGGTGTGGAACGCGCTAAGTGGACCGTGGATCCATTCGCCGCGGTGGTTAAAGACGGCTTCCTCTATGGCCGCGGTGCGGTGGACGACAAAGCCATGGTGGCCGCCAACCTCGTCGTCTTCCTTCAACTCAAGCGCCAGAATGTGAAGCTAGACCGCGACGTCATCTATATGGCGGAGGCCGGCGAAGAGGGCACCAGCCAGTTCGGTATCGACTTCATAGTGGAAAAACATTGGGACAAGATCGACGCGGAGTTTGCCCTCAATGAAGGCGGCTGGTCCATCGTGCAAGAGGGCAAGGTGCCTTGGGTAGGCGTGCAGACGACGGAGAAAGTCCCGCGCGGACTGAATCTGATCGCGCGCGGCAGCAGCGGCCATGGTTCCATGCCGCGACTCGACAATCCGGTCACCCATCTGGCCGCCGCGGTGGCGAAGGTAGGCGCGTGGCAGCCGCCCATGGCCCTCAATGACACCACCAAGATATTTTTCGAGCGCCTCGCCACTATTAGCTCGCCGGAAGAAGCGGCCATGTACCGCAATCTGTCTGATCCCGCTGTGCAGGAAAAGATCCGCGCGACGAACATCCAGTTGAATTCCACGCTGCGTACTTCGGTGGTGCCGACGATCATCGAAGGTGGCTTCCGCGAGAATGTGATCCCCGGCGACGCCAAGGCGACGCTCGACGTCCGCATGCTGCCGGGAGAGAAAGTGGAAGACCTCATCGCGACGCTGACTAAGCTCATCGAGGATCCGTCCATCACCATCGAGCGGCGGACGGAAGGGCAGAAACGTCCGGCGGCGCCGCCTTCGCGCACCGACAACGAGATGTTTCAGGCGCTGGAGCGCGCACAGAAAAAAGTGTTTCCGGAGGCCATCACCCTGCCCATGATGCTGACCGGCGCCACCGACGGCGCGCAGTTGCGGGCCAAGGGCACGCAGACCTATGGCATCGGCGTGCCGATGGCGCTGGAAGAACTGGAGCGGATCCACGGGAACGATGAGCGTATCTCCATCGCGCACCTGGCTAAGTTCGTGGAGTATCTGCACGCGGCGGTGATGGACATCGCGGCGGCGAAATAACGGTTAGTCTGATTTTTCAGGGGGCTCGTTGAAGTCGTAAGGACAATGCCGGCAGCCGCTCTTGCAACAGTAGCCGCGTTCGCGCAGATATTTTTCCGTGAAGACCATGTAGGGGCCTTCCCAGTAGTAGTCTTCACCTTCTACGGTTTGAGATTCATCGGTCAATCGTGGGCCGCCTCGCGGACCGCTTCCGGCATCTGCGTGACCGCGTCTTCACCGGTGACGAACGCCCCATTGCGATAGGTGACAAACCTTCCCGAGATGGCGGGTACGCGCTCGCCGGGCACGATGATGCCGACCAGGTTCAGCGGATCGGCGGCGGAAACGGTCACGGATTCAACTGCGGTTTCGCTCTCCGCCAGCTTTCGCATCGCGCGCAAAGAGACCACGGCCTCCGGCAGCGCGAACTGTTCGCCCTGGAAGCCGGTGACGAATCTGCCTCCGCGCACGCCGCCGCGGTCTTCTAATCGGCGGAAGGTGACCAGCAACTCGCGCCAGCGCGCCTGAATGGATTCGCGCGTCAACAGGTCGCGAAACACCACGCCATAACGCTCCAGCAGCATCTGGCAGGTGGCTTCCAACATCCTGGCATGGTCAGGCGCGTGGTGCGCATAAAGCAGTGACCACCTGCCGGTGCTATGGCGCGGCCGCGAGGTCTTGCCGCGGCCCTGACCGCTGCGGCGCTTGGGATCGATCAGAGCGCGCAGATTGTCGAAGCCATCGGCGGTGACCAGGCCGGCCGCGACTAACTCCCACAGCGCGGTCTCCACTTCCGCCTTGAGCATCTCGGTGGCGCGCACCACGTCGGCAAAGAACGACGCACCGCGAGTCCGCAGAAATTCCAATACTTGTTTCGCGCCGCCGCTGAGTCCGCTGATGAAGCTGGCATCCTCCTTCGAGTCGCCGCGCTTCGAGGCCATCCAGTCTGATTCTTCGCGTACAAAAAAGGTGATCGGCGCCACGCTGGTGGGAACGATGCGGCGGGTGCCGGTCGCGGCAGTGTCGAGCGTCGCGGGATGGGGGGAGAGACGCCCCCAGCCGACAGCGCCGGTCAAACACAAAGTGTCGAGCGCTTCCGCATCGTAATTCTGCACGCGCCGCGCCAGTATCTGCCGCTCCCACGCGTTGGCGGGGACTTCGAAACCCTGCATCTGGCGCAGCACTTGCATCAATCCGCGCTCGCCCATCAACTGCGATCCCGGAGTGATGTGTTGCCAGCGCATCAGCCAGCGCATGAAGACGGCTGCCGTAACGGGCTCGACTTGCTTGCGCAAAGTGCCGAGCGTGAGGCGATGGATGCGCGCCAGCAAACGCCGGTCGCAAAATTCGACGTTTTCATCAGGGCTCCGCAACACTTCGCTGCTTCGCCCTCGCGCTGGGCTCGCGCTATCCGGCGCTCGCTCCGCGCTCACCCGTTCGTTCGCCTGGGGATTGCCGACTTCGCCCTCAAACATTCCGCGCAGGATCGCGCCACTGGCTTCGTAGCGGAGCATCGCGCGGTGGATGTCGGCTGCGGGCAGGTGCAGCGACTCGCTCAACCGCTGAGCGGTGATCGGACCGGTATGAGTGAACCATCCGGTGACCAGTGTCAGCATGGCGTCGTCGGGGCTGGGCGCGGACTTTTCAATCTCGAGGATCGGACTTTCAAATTCCGCTTCCGGATACAGCGCCTTAAAGCTGCGCGACCTTTCCGCCGCCACCCAAAATAGTTTTCCGTTAAGCGTGGCCCGCGCGGCGCGGCCATTCATCACCAGTTGGGCGAAATGAGATCCCCAAACCTGCTCGGGATTCTCCTGCGGAATGCTTTCAAGCTGCGCGGGCAGCACGATGAGCGTTTGCAGGATGTCGTGGAGCTCATCGGCGTCACGCACATCCGGCCAGGCTTCTTCGCGCACTTGCGCGATGGCCGCGGGATCAAGCCGACCGATCTCATTGAGCACAGCCTCCGGCAGTGTGCGCCGCATCTGCACCGCGCGCGCGCGTCGCTCTTCGAGCGGCGCATCGTCGAGATACGCGTAGGGATTCGCGTTCAGGATCTCGTGCGAGAACTGTGAAGGCACCGGCGTATCGACGGCCAGAAACTGGATGCGGCCGTCTTGCAGTCCGCGGATGATGTCTTTGAGGCCCTCCATATCCATGGCCTCGGTAAGGACGTCTTTCATCACTTCGCGGATCAGCGGATGGTCAGGAATATTGATGGGGCGCTGCACGTGCTCTTGGCACGCGGCAATATCGGGGAATACCGATGCGAGCAGATCGTCCGAGCGGATGCGTTGGATCTGCGGCGGGACCTTCTTGCCGTTGGCAAAACGCAGCAGGGCGAGGGCGCGCCCGGCGTTCCACCGCCAGCGGCTGCCAAAGATAGGCGAATCAAGCGACGCCTGCTCCAGCGTTTTCTGCAACGTCTCCACGCTGAGGAATTGAAATACGTCTTCGAGGGCAAAACTATGCTGCTCCGCCAGCGAGATGTTGATGCCGTTGTCCGTGGCCGCGGCTTGCAATTCGAAATTGAAGCCGGCACAGAAGCGTTTGCGCAGGGCCAGTCCCCAGGCTTTGTTGATGCGTCCGCCGAAGGGCGCGTGGATGATCAACTGCATCCCGCCACCTTCGTCGAAGAAGCGTTCCGCGATCACCGTCTGCTGCGTGGGCACGCCGCGCAACACGGCGCGACCTGCCACCACATATTCAATGGCTTGCTCCGCGCCGGTGTCGTCGAGGCCACATTCAGCTTTCAACCAATCTTTCGCGCCCAACACTTCAGGGAAAGTTGAACCAAGCACGAAGCCCGGCGCAGTATGGGGCGTGCGGTCGCTGATGTTTTGTCTGACCTCGGCAACTTGGGCGGAAAGTTCCACGGTGCGGCCGGGGGCTTCGCCGCGCCAGAAGGGAATCGTCGGCGCGGCGCCGTGCGCGTCTTCGACAAACACTTTGCCACTACTCTCGATGCGTCGGATCCGCCAACTAGTGTTCCCCAGCAGCAAGATCTCGCCCGCGGAGCTTTCGACTGCGAAGTCTTCGTCGAGCGTGCCCACGGGCGTGCCTTCAGGTTCGGCGATCACGGTGAACAACGCATTATCCGGGATGGCGCCGCCGTTGGTGATGGCGGCCAGACGCCCGCCCCGCCGCGCCTTCAGGCGCTTGTTCACCTGGTCGCGATGGAGGTAAGCACCGTAGCGTCCGCGGCTCGCGGCAATACCATCGGCCAACATATTTAGGATGGATTGATAATCCTCGTCAGAAAGATTGCGATAGGGATACGCCCGCCGAAACACGCGCAGCAGGTCATCTTCATTCCATTCTTCCGCTGCGCACGCCGCGACGATCTGCTGGGCCAGGATGTCGAGCGGTGCTTCCGGGATCCATAGGCGATCAAGCTCGCCGTGGCGCATGGCGCGCACCAGCGCGGCACATTCAATGAGGTCATCGCGGGTGGTGACGAAGAGGCGTCCTTTGGGAATGGCTCCGCGCCAGTGACCGGCGCGGCCCACGCGTTGCAGCGCCACCGCGATCGACCGCGGAGAATTGATGTGGCAGACCAGGTCGACAAAGCCGATGTCGATGCCCAACTCCAGCGAAGCGGTCGCAACCAGCGCTTTTACTTCGCCATCCTTAAGCCGTTTTTCCGCGGTCAAGCGGATCTTGCGTGAGAGCGAACCGTGATGCGCCGCAACGTGCTCGTCACCCATGCGCTCGCCCAACTCAAACGCGATGCGCTCCGCCATGGCACGGGTATTCACGAAGATCAAGGTGGAGCGATGTTCATGGACGAGTTCGACAAGGCGGTCGAAAATCTCGTCCCACATCTCATTGCTGGCGACGGGTCCCAATTCGCTGCGCGGTACTTCGACGCCCAGATCCATCTTCCGCTGATGCCCGACGTTCACGATGACCGGTTCCGGCCCGCTGCCGGTGAGATATTGCGCCACTAACTCGATGGGCTTCTGCGTTGCCGAAAGACCGATGCGCAACGCCGGCTTGGGTAAGAGCGCATCGAGACGCTCGAGCGATAACGCCAGATGAGCTCCGCGTTTGTCGTCGGCCACGGCGTGGATCTCGTCCACGATCACCGTTTCCACCGTGCGCAGTATGGCGCGACTCTTGTCCGCGGTCAGCAGGATGTACAGCGATTCCGGCGTAGTCACCAGAAT
>JBKKBM010000093.1:0-12725 GCA_046714215.1 Terriglobales bacterium
GCAAGAGAAGGTGTAGAGCGAGAGCAGCAGGACGTTGGCCAGCATGACCAAACTGCCGACACCCACGCGTATTCCGCCATCCCACCAGAAGGCCTTCAGCGCGTCATACCAGAGAACGACGATGAAGATCAGGGCCAAGTAGAAGAAATAACGGTGCACATTCTGCAGGATGAACGGAAAGCCCGTCTCTCCTTTATATTTATGCGCTTTGCCGCCTTCATCCACGGCACAGGCGGCGGGGTCAAGCAGGAAGGCGCGATAGAGCGCCTTGCGGTAGTAGTAGCAGGTAGCGCGGAAGCCTAAGGGGCCAGCTAGGATGAGCAGCGCCGGAGAGTAGGGCCACCAGGCGTGGCCAGCATCGATCAGCGGGGAATAGAAGGGCGATAGATACGGCCCCCACTCATAGAACTTCCCCTCAAAGGCCCGTACGGTGGCATAAATACTGAAGCCGCCCATGACGAAGATGACGGGCAGGATCTCCAACCACCAAGCGTCGCGCCGCTGTGTACCAAAGCGTACAAAGGTCCGCGAGTTCCCCAAACCGCCTCCTTGGCCCAGATGCAGAACTTTCGGGATGATTCCCGGTAGCGGAAAAGAGTAACAGAAATAAACGATGCCTCCACTAGAATCTGCCCACCGAGCGGACTGACTGACCATTTTCTCGTTGCTATACGGGAGAGGCTCGTCAATAATGGCCGCGCACTTCTCTCAAGCAAAATATGGCACTTAACGCGGGCGAAAGACTGGGACCCTATGAAGTGATCAGTCCCGTAGGGGCGGGCGGTATGGGCGAAGTGTATCGCGGCCGCGCTACCCGCCTGGAGCGGACGGTAGCCATCAAGGTACTGTCGTCCGCACTCTCTTCCAGCGTTGAGCTAAAACTCCGGTTCGAACGGGAAGCCAAGACCATCTCGTCGCTGAACCATCCCAACATCTGTGCTCTGTACGACGTCGGCTGCGAGAATGGCACCGACTTCCTGGTGATGGAGTTCATCGAAGGCGAGACCCTGGCGGATGTTCTCAAGCGGGGACCGCTGTCGGTTGACCAAGCCCTGAACGTGGCGCTGGAGATCGTGGACGCGCTGGAAAAGGCGCACCGCAGCGGCATCGTCCATCGCGACCTCAAGCCGGGCAACATCATGTTGACCAAGGGCGGCGCCAAGCTGATGGATTTTGGCTTGGCTAAGCCGGTTTCCGGGGTGTCGGCAGGGGCGGCGGCTTCGGGCGTGTCGCCGGTGTTCTCCGCCGCGCTCACGCGCTCCAGCCCCGCGTCTCCCCTGACGTCCGTAGGGTCGATCGTCGGGACCGTCCAATACATGTCCCCCGAACAGATCGAAGGGCGCGATTCGGACGCCCGCTCAGATATCTTTGCCTTCGGCCTAGTGCTATACGAAATGATAGGTGGCCGACGCGCCTTCGAAGGCAAGACGCAGGCCAGCATCGTGGCCAGCATCCTGGCGCTGGATCCGCCGCCGCTCTCGACCGTGCAGCCGGGCACTCCAACACCGCTGAATGACATCGTGCACATCTGCCTCGCTAAGGATCCGGATGATCGCTTTCAGACCGCGCATGATCTGAAGCTCCAACTCCGGATGCTGAGGGAGATGGATTTTTCGGCGCCCGGCAAGGCACTCCCCACAGTCAAGACGAAGGCGTGGATTCCCTGGTCGCTGCTGGCGATCTTCGTGCTACTGGCAGCCGGGTCTGCTCTATGGGCATGGAAGCTGGCCACGGCCCCGGCCAAGGTGATCCGGGGCACGCTCTTGCCGCCATTCGAAGGGAGCTTCGCCACTTTCAACATCGCGCAGGTATCCCCCAACGGCAATTTTGTGGTGTATGGAGCCTCCGTCAATGGAGTAAATCAACTCTGGCTGCAATCGCTGGACTCGGAGACGCCCGTGCCGATGACGGGCACGGAGGGCGCCACGTATCCGTTCTGGTCAGCCGACAGCCGTTCCGTGGGGTTTTTCTCCGGGAGCCGACTCAAGCGGGCGGAAGTAGCGGGCGGCCCGGCGCAGACGATCTGCGACGTGATTGATGGCCGCGGTGGTTCGTGGAACGCAGACAATGTAATTATTTTCGGAGCCCGCATCTCGCCCATCATGCGGGTCTCAGCGGCCGGTGGGCAGCCAACGCCGGTGACTGAATTCGACAAAACCAAGAGCCACGGTACCCATCGCTGGCCTTGGTTTCTTCCGGACGGGAAGCACTTCATCTACATGGGGGGTGTAACCGGCAACGACAGTCCGCGCAATGAGCTTTTCATTGGATCGCTGGAGTCGAAAACCAGCGAGAAGCTTTTGGCGGCAAGTTCCAACGCGGTGTACGCCTCCGGCTACCTGCTGTACCGCCGTGAAGGTTCACTGATGGCGCATCCCTTCGATGTCAGTAAGCGCGCGCTCACCGGCGATGCGGTACCCATCGTGGAGCAGCTTAAGTTCGATCCCGGAACGTCCGTAGGAACGTTTTCCGCTTCCACCACCGGGGTACTGGTGTACCAGCACGGCACGGGCAGCACCGGGGCGCAACAGCTCACCTGGTTTGATAACACGGGTAAGGGACTGGGGCCGGCCGCTGATCCCACTACCGGGTATGGCTTTCGCCTCTCCCCCGACGGGACGAAGGCGGCCGTCCAGGTGGTGGATGGCACCGGGAATGTCGACATCTGGATCTACGACCTGGCGCGGTCGGTGAGGAGTCGTCTGACCTTCGATCCCGCCCGCGATGCGGAGCCGGTATGGTCCCCGGATAGCAAGAAGGTGGTGTATACATCGGAACGGGACAACGGACGCGGGCAGATCTTCATCAAGAGCGCCGACGGCTCCGGGACAGAGGAGAGACTGCTGCAGTCCGCCGATTACAATCTGGTGGACGATGTCTCCGCCGACGGCAAGTACCTGAGCTTCACCAGCAGAGTGGGTAACAATACCGATCTATGGATCCTGCCGATGGTCGGGGAGCGAAAGGCCATTCCGTATTTGCAGACGACTTTCAACGAGCGCTCGACCAACATCTCACCGGATTCGCGTTGGGTGGCATACGACTCGGATGAATCGGGACGCTTCGAGATCTATGTCTCGACCTTTCCCCAAGCCGGAGGCAAGTGGCAGATCTCGAATAATGGTGGCCGGGAGGCGATGTGGAGCCCGTCGGGCAAGGAGCTTTACTACCTCACCCTGGACAACGAGGTGATGGTGGTCACGATGACGACGACGAGCGTCAGCGTGCAGCCCTCGGTACCAAAGAAATTGTTTGCGCCGGCTCCGGTGCCCGGGCGTAAGGTCTATGACATTGCCCGGAACGGCCGCATCATGGTCAACGGCTTTGGCACGGACCGAGCGACGTCGCTGCCACTCTCGTTCACTGCGAACTGGCCGGCGACAGTGCGGCGCTGATCGTGAGCGAGCTAGAGACATCAGAGTAAGGAGGGCTTTCCATGAAACCCGGCCTTCATCCGCTGGAGCAGGCCCGGCTGGCCGCGCTTCGTGATTATCGGATACTGGACACCGCGCCGGAGACCGCTTTCGACGACCTTGCCTTCCTGGCCTCGCATATCTGTGAGACACCCATCGCGGTGATCTCGCTCATCGATGAAGACCGGCAATGGTTCAAGGCGAAGGTGGGGATGGAAACCAACGAGACGCCGCGGGAGCATGCCTTTTGCGCTCACGCCATCCTGGAAAGAGAGTTGTTCGTGGTGGAAGACGCCACCCAGGATCCGCGGTTCAGTGGGAACCCGCTGGTGCGGATGCAGCCGCATATCCGCTTCTACGCCGGCACCCAGTTTTATTCGTCTGACCAGATGCCCTTAGGCACGCTTTGCGTGATCGACCGCAAGCCACGCCAGCTCACCGTCGACCAGCGTCTCGCGCTGGAAGCTTTGGGGCGCCAAGTGCAGGCGCAACTCGAACTCCGCCGCAACCTGACCAACCTCAAAAGCGCGCTTGTAGAACGTGACGAGGCAGATCGGGTGCAGCAGGTCTTGATGGACGAACTGCAGCGGGCCTATGACGACAACAAGCGTTTGAGCGGACTTTTGCCGGTGTCGTCCGCGTGCAAGTTCAGCATCACCATTCCCGCCGACCTGAAAGCCATCGATCCGGTGGTGGAGGGTGTGATGGAGGTGGCGCGGCAGATGAAGAGCGCGGAGGGTCGGGAGTACGAGGTGGAGACGGCCATCCGCGAGGCGCTGGCCAATGCCATTATCCACGGTTGCGAGAGCGACCCTGCCAAGAATGTGCAATGCTCGGTCGCCTGCGACGAACACGGCGAATTATTGATCGTGGTCCGCGACCCGGGCGGCACCCTGGACCCATCACAAGTTCCCGACCCGACCAAAGGCCTGAACTTGTACGCCAGCCACGGGCGCGGAGTCCACCTGATCAACCAGCTCATGGACGATGTTGAGGTAGTGGTGGAGAAAGCCTCTCAGACCGAAGTCCGGATGACAGCGCGGGCACGTCCGCTGACCCAATGAGTTTCCGCTACAATCCCTGACCATGTCAGCGGCGGACGTCGTGATCATCGGGGGAGGCATCGTCGGCTCCAGCATCGCCTGGCACCTGACCGATGCGGGATGTAAGCGCGTCGTCGTCCTCGAGCGCGAAAAGCACCAGGGCAAGGGCTCGACCGGGAAAAGCATGGGCGGCGTGCGCGCGCAGTTCTCTACGCCCGTGAACATCCAGATGTCGCTGTATTCGATCCCGTTCTACGCCGGCTTCGAAGAGCGTACGGGGCATGAATCGGGATATCGGCCGCAAGGTTATCTCTTTCTCGCCATCACGCCTGCCCATCTGGGCTACTTAAGAACCAACATGGAGAAGCAGGTCGCTCTAGGACTGAAGGGCGTGCGGCTGCTGGCCGCGGCAGAGATTCGCGGGATGTATCCGCAACTGCGCACGGATGACATCGTCGGCGGCAGCTTCTGCGCGACGGACGGCTTTGTTGACCCCTATTCCGCGATGAACGGGTTCACGGCCCGGGCGGTAGAAAACGGCGCCCGCATCGTGAAGAGCGCGGAGGTCACGGGCATCACCACGGACGCGCAGGGCGTGGCGTCCGTGGTGAGTACGCAGGGAAGCTTCGCCACGCGGGTGGTGGTGAATGCCGCGGGAGCATGGGCGAAGTCGGTGGCGGCGATGGTCGGCGTGGACTTGCCCGTGGAGCCGCTGCGGAGGATGTTGGTCCCTACTGAACCCTTCGATGAGTTTCCCCACACCGCGCCCATGATCATTGATATGTCCACCGGGTTTCATTTTCGTCCGGAGGGCCGCGGTTTTCTGCTGGCGTGGGCGGACGGGGAAGAGAAGTCGAGCTTCAACACCGATTTCGATCCCGCGTTCATCGAAAAGATACTGACCCACGCTGCCGACCGGGTGCCCGTCTTCGAGAATGTGGCGGTGAATCCGAAGAAGGCCTGGGCGGGGCTGTACGAAATGACGCCCGACCATCATCCCGTGCTGGGCGCGGTGCCAGAGGTCAAAGGCTTCTTCTGCGCCAACGGCTTCAGTGGACACGGCGTGATGCACGCGCCGGCGACGGGTAAGATCCTCGCCGACTTGATCCTGCGCGGGAGTACGGACCTTGTTGATGCGCGTCTGCTGGACATCAATCGCTTTCGCGAGGGCCGCATGATCCATGAAACGGTCGTGCTGTAACTTCACCTTGACCTTCGCCTGCGGCCAGCGTAGCCTCTCGGCACAACTCTACATCGCCATCTTCATCCCCCAGGAGGCTTCGCCCATGGTGCCCCTCGCGTCTCTTTGGATCCCCATTGTGGTTTCCGCGGTCATCGTGTTCATCGCCAGCTCCATCATGCATACCGTGCTCAAGTATCACCAGAGCGACATCAACCGGTTGCCCGACGAAGAGAACCTCACGGCTGCCCTGCGCGCCGCCGGTTTGAAGCAAGGACTCTATATGTTCCCGTTCTGCGATCCTAAGAATATGAAGTCGCCGGAGTCGCAGGAAAAATATAAGCAAGGGCCGATCGGGATGATGACGATCTTTCCTCCGGGCATGCCGGCGATGCCAAAGTTTCTGGCGCAGTGGTTCGCTTACTGCCTGGTGATCAGCCTCTTCACCGCCTACGTCGCCGGCCATACGGTGGCGTCCGGAGCGCAGTATCTGGCCGTCTTCCGCGTGGCCGGTACGGTGGCTTTCATGGCTTACGGTCTGGGACATCTGAGCAATGGCATCTGGAAAGGCCAGCCCTGGAGTGCGACCATCAAAGAAGTGATTGACGGGCTGATCTACGGACTGCTGACGGCGGGAACCTTCGGCTGGCTCTGGCCGCGGTAGCTCTATCGTGAGGCAGCGCTTGGCGCAGAAGCGTGCAGTTGGCCCTCCGACGACCTGCGTGATCTCTGAGCGCTCCTGACCGCTAGGTCTCGCCCCGCCGGGTTTGACGCTAGTGGCGCCCGAGCCTAGAATCGGCCCTCCAATCAAAACTCATTCAATCGCACCAGCAATCATTGGCACCACAACTCAGGAGGCACGATGGCGGGAGACCTGCAAAACAAAGTTGCGATCATCACGGGCGGGACGTCCGGCATTGGGCGGGAAGCGGCGGTGCTGTTTGCGCAGGCGGGCGCCAAAGTAGTGATCGCGGGCCGGCGCGAAGCCGAAGGAGCGGAGACCGCGGCGTTGGTTCGCGCGGCGGGTGGGGAAGCCCTGTTCGTGAAAACGGATGTCGCGAAGGCCGCAGATGTGCAGGCGCTCGTCCAGAAGACGGTAGAGAAGTTTGGCCGGGTAGATGTTGCGTTCAACAATGCCGGCATTGAGGGGGTCTGGGTGCCGATCGTGGAGCAGTCTGAAGAGGACTGGGACCGGACCATCGACATCAATCTCAAAGGCGTTTGGCTTTGCCTTAAGTATCAGGTCCAGCAGATGCTGAAGCAAGGCGGAGGCGGCGCCATCGTGAATATGTCGTCGATCGCGGGACTGATGGGGGGGGCGGGGGCGGCGGCCTATTGCGCGACCAAGCATGGCGTGATCGGTCTCACGCGAAGTGCCGCGCTCGAGTATGCAAGCAAAAAGATTCGCGTGAATGCGGTGTGTCCGGCGGTGATCGAGACGCCGATGGCGGACCGCATCTTTGGCGAACCGGAAGTCACCAAGCATATCCTCAGCCTGCATCCGCTGGGCCGCTTCGGTACGTCGAGGGAAGTCGCGGAAGCGGTGTTGTGGATGTGCTCAGAGAAATCAGCGTTCATGACAGGACACTACATCGTGCTGGATGGTGGATTTTTGGCGGGCGTGAATCCGGTGCCGGAGTAGCTTGTAACCCTCGCTCGATTCGCTGCTGATGTTAAGCCCCACCGTGGACGGAGCGTTGGGAGGCCTTTAGAGTAACGGGCGAACGGAGGTGAAGGTTTGACTTCTGCTCCTCTGCGCTCCGCCGCTGGCCTCGAGCGAGGTCGCGATAGGAACTGGGCGCTTTTTCTACGAGTGGGGCCGGCCGTCGGGGGAGGCGCCGGGGGTATGCAGCAGGTTCTGATGAACGAGTTCGGCGGACAACGACGCGACCCGCGCTAGCTCCGTCTCTGCGGTCTCCAACATCGACCGCGCCTGGGAACCGATCTCCAAGCCAAACTTGGCGCAGTCGACGGCCAGCATAGCACCCTGCAAGGGGTTGTTGATGCGGTGGGCCAACTCCGACGCGATCTGCGTCGTCGCAATCGCCTTCTGTGATTCCAGCATCGTTTGTTTCAATCGGATCGCCCCCCAGGCAAACGCCGCCAGACAACTCATCAAGCGGACATCTTCCCGGGCAAATTTCTGCGCGTCGTTATGGGCCACGATCCACAAGGTGCCTACCGGCCCGCCCGCATTCCCCCTGGGCACCAGTAAGGCCTCCACAAAGGGCAACGGAGCTTCTTTGAAATAGGGATAAGCTCGATCCAATCCCTTCATCAGCAGCGGCTGCGCCAGGTCTACACAGACTCCGCAGGGGCTGAAATCACGCGGGGTGGTGCCGCCGACGAGGGCTTGTAAGTCGCCTGCCATGGCGACCCAGCGGAAGATCCGTTTCCCTTGGAGAGTAGTCTCTTCCATGCTGATGCCAACCGTATCCGCATCGCAAAGGGGCACCACTGTTTCTACTAACTTTTGGAGGAACTGGTCTGGCGTGGTGGCGAGATGGTTGGCCAACTCGCGAAAGGCGTCATTCTCCCGCTGCAAATCGTGCTGGCGGGGTGCCCGCAATTGCAATTGCGAGGTGATGACCACTTCTTACACCTGGGGCGATAAAGGCAGGTTGGGGGAGAAGCTCATAGGATTCTCCCCTAAGAGGTAAGGGGCCCAGGCCATATTTGACTGGTCAGTATTGCTCAAAGGTGAGCCTTCGGGGGACGGCACCGAGAGATTCACTTCCTTGGATTACAATGGTCGGCGCTTCACCAGGCCTTCCTCCTTGAAAAAGACCATTGGTTTATTGTCGACTGGATTCGTCGCGGGGGCCGCCGCGACATTGCTATACGTTCTGTCGCTGCCGCAAAGCCCGCTGGCCAGGAGATTCGTTCCCATCGCGGTCCCGACGACCTGCTATTCCTGTCTTTGGGATGGTTACGGTCCCCAGGTAAGGAATGAAGTGGTCGAGTTCTACCGGCAATATCGGCGGGCGGATCCGCTGGTGATGGCCGATGTGCGCTACATCCTATGGCGCGCCACCAGTAATCCGAACTGCGACGCCCGCAACGAGTACCGCACCGTGGCCAAGACCGAGGCAGATCCGCAAAGAAAGTGGGTAGCGTATTCAATCCTGGGCATGGGGGCCGAGGAATGTGGAGAGGACGGTTCCTCTGATCTGCAGACTGCCGCCGACCTGGCGGGCAAGCTGGGCCTGGCCGCAGACGCGGCGAACTTGGCATTGGCTGCGCGTAATGAGCTGAAGCCGACGGTGCAGTTGCATGAGATCAAACAATCGTTGTCCGCGCCAGCGGGGGCAACGGTGATGATCTTGGGTGACAGCAAGATCGAGATGTCCGCGGGCATGCGGATCGGCGTGCAGGTGGATCGGGTGGCCCGCGACTGGGTCAGTTATCAGATGAACTGGGATCTAAGTGCTAAGCCTTTCCCCTCCGCGCAGCTGATCTCCTACCACGAAGGCGCAGTGGTGAAAGCCATGGCCGCCAAGACTGCCGTGGAGATCTATCCGCTCACGGGCACGCTGATCGCGAAGATCAAGGGTCAATGGTATGCACCCGATGAGCGCGGGCGTTTTCGCTTTGCCGTTTTAGGAGACAAAGTCCAGTATCCGACCACGCACGAACGGGGCGACCTGGCCTGGATCGAAGATACCCACGGGATCTCGGTATTAGCGGGACAGGCGATCCAACGGCGTATGCAGATGGTGGTGGGCTGCGGAGATTCGGAAGGCAAAGCTGCAGCCGCAGACTACCTGTCCCAACAAGGCATCCATGTTGTGTTTCCGGGAGACCGATATCAGGACCTGCTGCTGGGTTACACCGGCACGGGAGTGTTGATGGGAACGGCGCCGGTGAGGGAAGTAGAAGGCAAAACAGTGATCGGCGGGCAGCCCGTACGGTTTGCCCTCAAGGAAACCATCGTGGTCGAGGACACGAATCGTCCCTTTCCGATGCAGTACTACGACGCTGCAGCACGCTACTTCCGTAAGTTGAACGGATTTGTCGCGCTAAAGACGGAGTACGTGCTGGTGGATGGTCCCAATCAGATCAGCAAAGTATTGGACTATGCCCGTAAGCGGAAGGCCAGCGTAGTCGGCGTGCGCATAACCACTCTGGATGAGGCCGTACACCTAAGGGCATGGCTGGCGCAGTCCCCGGAGAATCGCGCGATTCTGTTTCACTCCGGACTGTATCCCTACGCGCAGCCCTTATTCCGGGATTTTCCCCGGCAAGTCACCTTTGGAGATCTGCGGCCTCGATTCGAATGACAAAGCCGCGAAACTAATCGTGCCCGATGACCTCATCGTCATCCAGCGTAGGTGCGCCTTCGAAACTCTCGCGCGAGGCGAAATCGTGTTCTGAATCAGTTTCCGCGCCACTTACCTTTTCCTGCTTGCGCTGGTCTTTGCGAGCGGCCTTCTCCTGCCGCTTTTCGAGCCGTTTGGTTTCTTTGAGGCGCTTACCGAAGGTGGAGCGTGATCTACCAGCCAAATGAGTTCTCCTTATGATCCGAACCGAAGCAGCCGTTGAACTGCCCGGTGACATGTGCCGGGCAACCTGGAACCGCAATCGGAGGGCAAGACCCTGCCCTTTTCCGCATATTCAAGCTGCCCGGGTGAGTTGGTCGGGGCGACAGGATTCGAACCTGTGACCCTCTGCTCCCAAAGCAGATGCGCTACCAGGCTGCGCTACGCCCCGATGTCTCTATTGTAATCGAAAGCGCGCAGAATCCTTGAGCAGCTCTGGGGCTATGTGGCGCTCAGTATCCGATACACAAAGATGATGATAAGGATGGGTAGCGCCACCAGCGCGGCAATCGCCAGTAACATCAGCGCGAGAAAAAGCCAGTCCTGGACGGTGGCTTTGCGTCCCGGTTGCTGCTCCACGCGCAGCAGCAGATTGTAGTTCTTGCGATTGGCTTTCCAGGCCGCGTCAAAGATGTCGCCCACGAGGGGCATGGAGCCCACCAGCGTGTCGATGGCCACGTTGGCCACCATGCGCGCCAGTGTCACGCGCGGAAGCCCCCGCTCCCAGGCAGCGAAGATGATAAGGAACGAAGCCATGCCCGTGACCAGATCGCCCACGCCGGGGATGAGTCCGATGATGGCGTCCAGGCCAAAGCGGATATTGGTGCCGGGGATCTGAAAGATGTCGTCGAGCACGCGCGCGAGCTGGTCGAGATTCTCATTATTCATGCCGCGCAGGGTGGACGAGGAACTTCGTCCGGGCGGGATGATCTCGGGTTCGGTCATCGGCGGCATAGCGTGGTTAGATGAGGGTTCAGTATATTCTGACGCGAAAAACATCGTCGCGCCTGACTTTCACCCATATAATTTTCCTGTCGCCATGGCTCAACCCTCCCGGCCTCCGCAATACGCGGTGGTCGCGTACGTAAGAAACTCGGTCGGACATTTTGTCGAAGACCTGCGCCGGGAACTCTATCCCGCGCACGGACACCTACCCGCCCACGTCACCGTGCTGCCGCCCCGCTACCTAAAAGGTGCCGAGGACGAAGCCATCGCCATGCTCCGCCAGCAACTGGCCGCGGTGCAGACGTTCCAAATAAGAATGGGTGAAGTGGAGACTTTCATTCCTACCACGCCCACGGTGTTTCTCCGGGTGGAAAGCCATGCCCACCGCTTTCGCGAACTGCATGAGGACTTGAACATCGAGGCCTTTCATTGCAGTGAACAATGGCCTTACATGCCGCACATGACCATCGTAAAAATGCCGACGATCCCGGAGGCGGAGCAGGCCTTGGCCCTCGCGCGGGAGCGCTGGAAGCGGTACGAGGGAGATAAGACGGCGGACATCACCGACTTTACTTTCGTGCGCGAATCCACTGACCAACATTGGACGGACCTGGCCACGTTCGCCTTGCAGCCGCGTAAATAAGCCCTCCGGGCCATATTCGCGACGGCCCCTACCGGCCATCGCGCACAGGTACATGTCCTCATTCGCCCCCACCTAGCACTCTCACGACCTTGTGGCCTATCTCTGCTCGGAGTAAACAACAGGGTGCGCCCCGAAAAATCCCCATTGGACTCGTGCAGGCTGCGTTTCCCCTGGAATCCAGGAAGAGGTACATCATGAACGTAGGCACCCTATGAACGTAGGCATCTATGGAAGCGGCAGTTTAGCCACGGTGATCTCAGCCTGTCTCGCCGATTTTGGCGTGCCCGTGATCTGTGTGGATGAAGACCAGTCGCGCATCCACGCCATGGCCCAGGGCGCGGCGCCATTCTTCGAGAAGAATCTGCAAGACATCATGCGCCGCAACATCCGCGCCGGCCGGTTGGTGTATTCCACTGACCTGACTTCGCTCTCGCGCAAGAAGGCGATCATCTTCCTGGCGCAGGACGTTCCCCACTATCTGGAGGAGACCGCCGTGCGCATCGCGCGGCTCTGCGCGGAAGATACGCTGCTGGTGATCTCCACGCCGGTGCAGGTGGGGACGGCCGATCGCATCGCCAAAAAACTCAAGGAGCAGGGGCTGCAAATGACGGTGATCTCCCAGCCCATGTTCCTGACCGCGGGCTGCGCGGTGGAAGACTTTCATTGGCCCGATCGCATCCTGCTGGGCAGCAATAACGGCGACGGCGTGACCGTGATGAAGCAGCTGTATCGCTCGCTGGTGATGCGCGGCGTGCCCGTGATCGTGACCAACCACGCCACGGCGGAGCTGGTGCGGGAGGCCAGCACCGCGTTCATGGCCACCAAGATCAGCTTCATCAATGAGATCTCCGCCCTCTGCGAGCACGTGGACGCCGACGCCGTGGATCTGGCGATGGCGCTCGGACTCGATAAACGCGTTTCGCCCCGCTGCTTACAGCCGGGCGCGGCGCTGGGCGGCGCCTTTGTCGAAAGCGAGATGGATTCGCTGGCCCAACTGGCGCAGACCAAGGGCGTGAGCCTCAAGGTGTTGAATGCCGCGCGCGTAGTCAACAGCAATCTGTGCGAGCGTATCGTGGAAAAGATCTCGCAAACGTTACATTCGCTCAACGGCAAGCAGGTAGGACTGCTGGGGCTGGCTTTCAAGCCGAATACCAGTTCGGTGGCGGCGTCGTCCTCACTGAT
>JBKKBM010000094.1:0-4546 GCA_046714215.1 Terriglobales bacterium
CGTTTGACCCTTTTTTCACCCGCACCCTACAATCGAAGCTCGTTCTGCCGAAGTTCGTCTTAATAGCTCGTTTCTCCCTATGGCACTGCGGTTATCCAACACGCTCTCCGGGCGCACGGAAGAGTTCCACACCCTCGACGGCTCACAGCTCGTCCGCATGTATTCGTGCGGCCCCACCGTTTACGACTACGGGCACATCGGAAACTTCCGCACCTTCGTCTTTGTGGACCTGCTGCGCCGCGTGGTCCGCCAGGGCGGCTATCAACTCAAGCACGTCATGAACATCACCGATGTGGACGACAAGATCATTCGCAAGGCCGCTGAACTCAAACTCAGCGTGCGTGAGTATGCCGGCAAGTACGAGACGGCCTTCCTCGAAGACATGAAGTCACTCGGTCTGGAGCAGCCGGAGCACATGGTCCGCGCCACCGAGCACATCCAGGGCATGGCGCGCTTCATCAAGGAGCTGGAGCAGAAGGGTTTTGCTTACCGCACCGACGATGGCTCGTATTACTTCCGCATCGCTAAGTTTCCGGAGTATGGCAAGCTCTCAAAGAAGGACCTGGCCGGCATGGAAGATGGTGCGCGCGTGGATGTGGACGAATACGAGAAGGACAACGCCCGCGACTTCGCCCTATGGAAGGCGCCCAAGCCGGGCGAAGCTTTCTGGGAGACGGAGATCGGTCCCGGACGCCCGGGCTGGCACATCGAGTGCTCGGCCATGGCGCGCGAGTTCCTGGGCGATTCGTTTGACATCCATCTCGGCGGCGAAGATCTGGTCTTCCCGCATCATGAGAATGAGATCGCGCAGTCAGAAGCCCTTACCGGCAAACTTTTCGTGAAGTTCTGGGTGCATTGCCGCTTTCTGTTGGTGGAAGGCGAGAAGATGTCGAAGAGCCTCGGCAACTTCTATACGCTGCGCGACTTGCTCATCATGGGACATAAGGCATCGTCCATTCGCTATCTGCTTTCGTCAGTCCCGTACACGCGTCAGTTGAATTTCACCTTCGACGGATTGAAGCAGGCGGCGCAATCGGTGGAACGACTGCGGAACTTCCAGCAGCGCTTGCAGGCAGGCAACTTCGCTGCTGGTAGCTCGCCCAGGTTTGCGGAACTTGCCCAGCAAACGAAAACAAAGATGCGCGCCGGCCTTGAAGACGACATGAACACCGCCGTCGCCCTGGCCGCCGTTTTCGACATGGTGCGCGAGGTCAACACCGCCGCCGATGCGGGCGAACTACGCAAAGACGACGTCCCTGCTTTGCTTGGGGTGCTGGAACGATTTGACGAAGTGTTCGCTGTGCTCACCGACGACGATGCGGCCAAGACGCGTACCGCTATGGAATGGGCACAGAGGGAAGGGAAGCTCTCCGCGGAGCAGAGCGCCACGCTCAAAGATCAGCTCAGCGACGCGCAAGTAGAAGACCTGGTCGCGCAACGCAACGAAGCCAAGCGCAGCCGCGATTTCGCGAAATCCGATGCCCTTCGGAAACAACTCGCGGATACGGGTGTGTTGCTGGAAGATACCAAGGACGGAGTACGCTGGAAGCGGAAGTGAGCTAATCCCCCGCCACTTCACACGCCGGTAGTTCACTCGTTTTCGCCGCCGGCACCGCCGGCCCCTGCTTGATCTTTGAAGTCGTCACCAGGATCACCCCCGCAACGATCACGGCCGAGCCCGCCAGGATGAACCCGTCGACTTTTTCATTCAGCAGCAGCCATCCCAAAAACACCGCCACCATGGGATTGATATAAGCATACGTCGCCACCTTCGCCGTAGGCACGTGCTCCAGCAGCCAGATGTACGCGGTGAAGCCGAAGAGCGAGCCGCCGACGACCAGATATGCGATCGCGGCCACACTCTCGCCCACCCATTCGGTCTTCCCGATATCGCCCAGCACCGCCGCCAGTCCCAGATTGAAGATGCCGGCCAGCAGCATCTGCCATCCCGTCGCCGCAAAAATGTCGACCGAGACCTGCGAGCGCTTGGAGACGATGGAGCCCGTGGTCCAACTCAGCGCCGCGAATATCAGTGCGATGGCCGCCCAGAGTTGTTGACGTCCGAGGTCCGTGCCAGAAATAAGCTTGGGCCACAGCAGGATCATCAGGCCGAAGGTGCCGAAGACCAGTCCCAGCACTCCGCGTCGCGACAGCCGGTCGCTCTTCAAAATCCACGCCTCGATGATGGCCACCCAGATGGGAGTGACCGCTAAGATCAGCGCGGCGAGTCCGCTGGGAACATATTTTTCCGCCCAGCCCACGACGACGTTGCCGCCGCTCAACAGCAGGATGCCGATGAGTCCCAGCATCCAGAAATCGTGCAGGTTGATGCCGATCTTGCGCTTGGTCACTACGCACCACAACAGCATCACCGCGCCGGAGATGAGAAAACGGATGGCGCCCATCATCGTCGGCGGCATATGGCGAACCGCTACACTGATGGCCAGAAACGTGGAGCCCCACAGGATATAGAGCGCGGCAAAAGCTACGATGAGTCGGGTACGGTGCTGTTTCTGAGCTAACGTCATAAGCGAAGCGAGGGGTCCGGGGTTCGTCCTAAAGAATATGAGACGCGCGGGCGCGAGCAAACGCTCCATTTAAATTTTTGCTAGCCGCCATAAGCAGGATGCTGAGGGAAAGTGGAAAAATCTATCGGTTTCTTGCGGCGAAAGAGCGTTAGCGTAGCTGGCCCCGGAAGACGGGCGTATAGTTGGCCGCTATGAACATGGCTGAGGCTCTCGGCGCCAGCTACACGCGACTTCAGCGCCAACTCCTGCCTCTAGCCGAAGCGATGCCGGAGAACAAGTACGCATTCCGGCCTTCCCCTGACGTTCGCACCTTTGGCGAGCAACTGCGGCATATCGCCGCGGTGCAGTGGGTCGTGGGCGGGGGGTTGCTACAGGAGAAGCCGCCAGTGGACGTGGGCGACGGCGATAGCGGACCGCTTCCCATGACCGCCAAAGTCGACATCATCCGCTACACGACGGACTCTTTTTCCTATATCCTCCGCGGCATTGCCGCGACCACCCGGGAGAATGCGCTGGAGATGGTCCCGCACCCGTATGATCCGCAGAACACCAGGGTCGTACGCCTGGCGCTGATCGCCGGCTATGGCTGGGAGCACTATGGGCAAATGGTGGTGCACCTGCGGCTGAATGGAATCGCTCCACCCCTGGCGCCGCTCTGAACGCACAAACTGGAAACCCCGGCCCTGAACCCCTATAATAGTCACAGCATGCTTCCCGGCCACAAACCCGACTGCTGGCTCCATTCGCTGGTCTGCCCCCGGCGTTATCGCGCGGTGCTGCCTGCGCTCGTCCGCGCCAACCTCTTCGCCGGCGACTAGTCCGTTTTCCTCCGCAAATCTCCTTGCCCTGATCCAGATTGTTTCCTTTCGGGGCGGAATCCGCTTTCGTTCCCACATCTGCGTGATGAAGACACGCGAGGAAAACAAAATGACCACTCAGACTCTCACCCGCAAGGGCGGCCCCAATCTCAAGACCGCGTTGCCCGGCCCGAAGGCCAAAGCCGCCGTCGAAAAAGACAATCTCTGGATCTCGCCCAGTTACACCCGTTCGTACCCGCTGGTGGCCAAGTTCGGTCGCGGCGCCATCGTGGAAGACGTGGACGGCAACGAGTTCCTCGACTTCGCCGCCGGTATCGCCGTCTGCAGCACCGGACACTGTCATCCGGAGGTCGTGGCCGCCATCCAGAAGCAGGCAGGTGAACTCATCCACATGTCCGGCACAGATTTTTATTACGAGAGCATGGCCCAACTGGCGGAGCGGCTGTCGAAGTCCGCACCCATGAAAGGGCCGCACAAGGTCTACTACGGCAACTCCGGCACGGAAGCGGTGGAAGCGGCGCTCAAGCTCGCGCGGTATCACACCAAGCGGCCGCACGTGATCGCGTTCTACAACGCCTTCCACGGACGCACCATGGGCGCGCTCTCACTCACGGCGAGCAAGCCGCAGCAGCGCCGTCGCTTTATGCCCATCACCCCGGGCGTGACCCACGTGCCCTATCCGCACAGCTTTCGCCGCCCGGCGGGAACGGACGCGACCCAATACGCCATTGATTGCGCCCGCTTCATCGAAGAAAAAGTCTTTAAGACGACGGTGCCACCCGAAGAGTGCGCGGCCATATTCCTGGAGCCCGTGCAGGGTGAGGGCGGATATGTTCCCGCCCCCACGGAATTTTTGCAGGAGCTGCGCGCCATCTGCGATCGCTACGGCATCCTGCTGGTAGCCGATGAAGTCCAATCCGGCGCGGGACGCACGGGCAAGATGTGGGCCATCCAACATTCTGGCGTGGAGCCGGACATTATTTGCTCCGCGAAGGGCATTGCGTCCGGCATGCCGCTGGGCGTGGTCATCTCCAAAGCGCACGTGATGGACTGGGTTCCGGGCTCGCACGCTTCCACCTTCGGCGGCAATCCCGTGTGCATCGCGGCCGCGCTGGCTACGCTGAATGTCCTCGAGCGTGAAGCCATCCAGAACGCCGCCACCATCGGCGACTACATGCTGCAGCGCATGAAGCCGTGGGA
>JBKKBM010000095.1:0-4372 GCA_046714215.1 Terriglobales bacterium
AGTCAGGACACGCACCTGCAACTGCGCTATCTGCTCGCGGGCAATGCGTTCGTTTCGGGAAAAGCGTCGGCGCGAGAGGCATCATCCGGAAGGGCTTCCTCCGCTAAAGCTTCATCTGCCAACGCTAGGCCTTTGGCGCGGAAGCCGACGTTGAAGATGAAGCGGCAGCCTGCTCATACCGAGCCAGTACCCGCGCGAAAACCTCTTGCGCGGCGCGGACGCCCGGAGCGAACTCCGCGTGCTTGGGACGCCGGATGATAGCCAGCACCTGCTCCAGCGCGGCGATGGTCGCGATGGTGTCGAGGTAATCGAAGTAGCCGAGATGCGCGAGGCGGAAGATCTTGCCCTTCATCTCGTCGCCCTGGCCGTTGGAGATGACTGCGCCAAAGGTCTCGCGGAACAGCTTCACGATCTTGCCGGAGTCAACGTCCTTGGGCGCGCAGATGGCGGTGATGGCGGCGGCGGGCGCGTCGGGGGCAAAGAGCTTCATGCCCAGCGCCAGCGCGGCCTCGCGCGTCATCTCGGCGCAGACTTCGGCGTTGTTGATGAGCGCGTCGCGGCCGGCGGCGAGGTCGCCATTGCCCATGCCGCGGATGTAATCGAGTGCCGTGCCCAGCGCCGCGATCAGCGCGATGGCCGGCGTATACGACGACTCGCCATTGGCCGCCGACTTCCTCTCCTTACGCAGGTCGAAGTAGAAGCGCGGCGACTTCGCCGTCTCCATCCGCTGCCACGCCCGCTCACTGACGGAGCAGTAGGCGAGCCCGGGCGGGATCATCACCGCCTTCTGCGAGCCGCCGATGATGATGTCGACGCCCCACGCATCAACGTCGAGCGCGGTGGTGCCGAGTCCGGTGATGCCGTCGACCACCAGCAACGTGTCAGAGCCTTGCAGCAACTCCGCCACCCCCTGCACATCGTGGCGGATGCCGGTCGAGGTCTCCGTCGCCTGCATATAAAGGACGCGGGTATCGGCCGCCAGCTTCGCCTTGATCGTGCTGAGGGGAACCGTCTCGCCGTAGGGCGCGCTGGCGAGGTCAACCTGGCAGCCGTACGCGGTGGCCAGCGCCTTCCAGCGCTCGCCGAATTTGCCCGCCGTCACCACGAGCACGCGGTCGCCGGGTGAGGTGAGGTTCGCCACCGCGGCTTCCATGGCTCCGGTGCCGGATGCGGCCATCATGATCACGTCGTTCTTAGTGCCGATGAAGGTCTTCAGGTCAGCGAGCACGCGCGAATACAGGGCGCGGAAGTCGGCGGTGCGGTGATGGATGTCCGCCGCGGCCATGGCGAATTGGGCGGCGGGTAGAAGCGGAGTAGGACCAGGCGTGAAGATACGGGATTTGCGCAGCATGCCGCTATTCTAGTGGAAGTGTTTGCTAGCGCAAGCTGACGTTGGCGTAGTTCATCGGCGCCGCCGTGATGATGCGCCCCGCCTTGGGAAAGACGACCAGACCGCGCAGGTTGCCGGGGGTGCCGCGGATGATGAGCAAGGCGTCGCCGGTGGGCTCTTCCGCCGGATTCTTCTTCCACTCCATGCTGCTCAAGCTGCTCTGGGGAACCCGCACCACTGCGACCAGGTCGTTATAAACGCTGTCATAGATGTTGACTCGATCCTGCAAGAGCACCACGCGGCGCTGGCCGTCGTCGGTAGCGAGAAAATAGGCGACGTCGGTCAGGTCAGAGCCGTCGGTATCGAGTTCGAAGCGGCCCACGGGTTCCAAGCCAAACGAGCGGATCCAATTGGCGGCCTCGGGAGCAAAGTCATCGGCTTCAGCGGCGCGCCACCGGTCGGCTTTGAGAATGAGCGGAACGTCCACCGGCAGAATACCCGGCGGAGGGGCCGCCACCCCGCCTTCTTCCGCGGGACCATTGGCGGTGGGGCTCTGCATCACAAATACCGCGATCAGGGCGGTGATCGCACCCATGACCAACGCGATACGGAAGATGGGTGTGCTCTGCTCGCGCCGGTAAGGGACGATTTTGATCTTTTCCGCACCCGGGATGTCATCGACCGCGTCAGCCAGCAAGGCCATGGAATCCAGATGGTCAGTCACGTGGCGCGCGATCGAGGCCTGGGGAATGACTAGTTCACTCAACTCGATGCGGCCGGTGGTAAGCGTGAGAAATGTCTTCGACGAGCAGCAGAGCTTTTCCATCTGCACGCGCATGGCCTTGCTGCTGACCAGCATCTTGGCCTGGGTGGGATGGTCGGTGCGCGCGGCAAAGCGGGCGTCGAACATCTCGTCGCCGGTGCGCACCAGCACGCGGCCTTCGGTGGAAGGGGCGCCCTTAGGCACCACGGAAAAAGTGAATGAAACCGGGGCCTGCATGCGGATATTCAAGCCGGGTGTGGTCTCAGAATAAGAGAAGCGGATCTGGATGGGCTTGTTCTTATGGTTCCCGGCGAGGACCACGTCATCGCCATCGCGGAACATCTCCAGGCGTAGGTTGCGGGCGATCTTCTCGATGTCTGCCCGGTAATCGCCATAACCGGCCAGCATCGTGCTTTTGCGCATCGAGGTGATGATCACGCCGACGAGGGAGACCACGGCGATGATGGCGACGGCGATCTGGATGGGGCTAAGCGCTGGCATGGAAGCAGAATGGGACGCCTGATAATACTCGGCGCGCTGGCTGATGGCAATCGGGAGGAACCAATTCAGTAGCGGGTGCGGGATAGCTATAATCGGGCCATGGCAACGAACCAGGCTGGCAACCAGAAAAGCATCGCCGAGAAGATCACCGAAGATATGACCGCCGCCATGCGCGCCCGCGAGGAACTTCGCCTGAGCACCCTGCGCATGATGAAGTCCGCGGTCAAGAGTAAAGAGATTGACAAGCGCGCCCCGCTGGAAGATCCCGAGACCCTGCAGATCCTGAGCACCATGATCAAACAGCGCAAGGAATCGATCGAGCAGTTCAATAAGGGCGGCAGGCCGGAGCTGGCGGAAAAAGAAGCGGCGGAGATCGTCATCATCGAGGCCTATATGCCGCAATCGGCCTCGGAAGACCAGGTGGTTGCCACGGTGAAGACCACCATCGCGGAGATGGGCTCACCCACGATCAAAGATATGGGCACGGTGATGAAGAACACCATGGCCAAGTTCGCCGCCGCCGGCCAGCGGGTGGACGGCAAGATGGGGAGCGAAGCCGTAAAACGCGAGCTGGCGGGAAAATAAGGGATATCGTTCAGTACCCACCGTAACTTTCCTGCCGCCGGGGCAGTTCATCTCAGTGAAGTTGATCGGGGAGAACCTGCTTGAGGGCTCTAGTCATACCCAGCGAAAAGCGGCCTGTCGATGAGCGGCTGATGATCGAAGCGGCGCAACGCGACCCCTCGCGCTTCGCTGAACTCTACGAACAGAATTTTGACCGGGTCTACGCCTTTGTGATGCGACGGGTGCGGGACCGCAGCGCAGCCGAGGACGTTACCGCGGACGTATTTCATCGCGCGCTGGCGAACCTGGGGAACTATCAGTGGCAGGGAACACCGTTCTCCGCCTGGCTGCTGCGCATCGCCGCGAACGCCATCGCCGACCGCTGGCGCCGTTTGGCGAAGGAGCCCGTGCCCACCGCGGACGAATTTCTCGATTCGGCCGTTGAGAGCGATACCGAGCGCCGCACCATGCTGGCGCAGTTACTCGCAGAACTTCCTGAGGACCAGCGCCTCGTCGTGGTCCGTCGTTTCGTTGACCAGCGCAGCATCAAGGACATCGCCGCCGAGCTCGGCCGTAGCGAAGGCGCCATCAAGCAACTACAGTTTCGCGCGTTGGAAAACCTGCGCGCCCGAATGAGGAGTACCTATGACTAACGCCATGATGTACGAACAACTTGATAACGCCATTGATCTCATGTTCCAGGGTGACGAGCCGGAGACGCCGGTAGCCGACCGCGTGATGGCCGGACTACTGGGAGTGGCACGCGAATTACATTGCCTGCCCACCGCCGGATTCAAGGAGCGTCTGCTGCAGGATCTGGAGGCCCAGGCCAACACTCTCACCGGGTCGCGGCGCGCGCGGGCTTTCCCTGTCGCGTCGCCGGCTGACGCGATGCCCACACTCTTCGCTGGAGGCATCGCGCAGCCACCGCTCTCGCGGGTGAACGTCGCGACTTCTGTGCTGATGCATGCGTTGGCGGTGGCGTTGATCGTGGGGTCGGGCTACTTTGTGACCGAGCAAAGGGTGGTGAAGACGCAAGTGATCAGCCTGGTGAATCCCGACGTCTCTGATCTGCCACCCGCGCCAGACCTCTCCGGCGGCGGCGGCGGCGGAGGTGACCGCAGCAAACTGGATGCTTCGAAGGGTGACCTGCCCAAGCTTTCGCGTGAGCAGATCACGCCGCCAGTGGTGGTGGTGCGCAATGAGCAGCCGAA